>NZ_LFZP01000051.1:0-473734 GCF_002925705.1 Burkholderia anthinoferrum | reverse complement strand
TTCCTTACGTTTGCGTGGCATAACGTGGCTCCTTGGCCATCAGTTTATGCCTCACACACAAAGGTTCGGATAGGCTCAAATCCGGTCTGACGATCGTGTGTTGCGCTGCAGACAATACGACCGTCTGGCCGAAATCGATCAAGGTGCCGTCGTCGAGCACAAGCGCTTGAGTCATGTACTGCAGGTCGCGCAAGCGCTTCAGGCGCAACGTGATAACAGCCGAATCGGTAAACATCGACGAAACCAGGGTCGCGACGCTCACGTCCACGGTCGCATTCACCGCAAAATGCCTCGCCGCTCGCGCAGGCGGATTTCGTACCGCCTATCCCGATTGGACCCTTCGGCTCGACGCCACCAATGCCATCGTGGACCTCGATCAGTCCGCGCATGCATCGATTCGTTACGGTTCGGGCTACTATCCCGGGCTCATTTCGGAACCGCTTTTCAGGGACCGTTTTACGCCGGTGTGTCGTCCGCATTTGTCGATCTCCGACGAGAAAGACCTGCAGCGCGCGACGCTGATTCACTTCGATTGGGGGCCCGCCGTTCGCGACGATCAACGCGCGATTACATGGGCGCGCTGGCTGGAGGCGGCCAAAATACGCGGCACCGATCCGAACGACGGCCTCCGGTTCAACGACGAGGTCCATGCGATGCAAGCGACCCTTGCCGGACAGGGAATCGGCCTGATAAGCCTGACCCTGGTCTCCGACGAATTGGCCAACGGCACCTTGGTCCGGCCGTTCGACCTGGCGCTGGACAGCTTCCAGTACGATCTCGTCTATAGCCCTCGTTCCGCGACGAGACACGCAACCGAAATATTGCGCGACTGGGTGCTTCGGGAATTTGCCGGGCATCGATGTTCGGAAATCGCAAAAACAAACGCGAGCCTGCCGCCCGCTCACGCACCAGCCTGGGATACGACGTAAGCGTCATCGAGCGATAGCCCCTGTCGAGCCGACGCCGCCAATGCGACGATCGCCGCCGCCGTCGCGGCCGGTGCCGAACCCCGGCATCTGCCACGCCCTCCCCGCATGTCCGCCACCAGCCGCCAGACAGGCCGACACGCAATCGCGCAAGGGTGCGCGGCACCTCACGCATCGCCCCCGCACGCCCCCTCCCCGACTGCCTCCGTGCAGCCGACGCATCGCAATTCCAAGCGATTCCGCAGAGGACCTTTCCTGTGCAACGTCTTAATCGACGGTCGCACGATCTCCAATAATGGCCGCTCGATCCATCGGCCGTCAGGCCGCTCCAACACAACAACAAAAACACCTATGCATTCCTGCACAATGAACCCGCATGCCGGCGCGCGCATCGCGGGGACCGTCATTGCCGCCTGCCTGACCGGCTTCGTGCCGGATGTCGCGCTTGCCCAGAGCAGCGTGACGCTGTACGGCCTGATCGACACGTCGATCACCTACTCGAGCAACCAGCGCACGCGCGGCGCCGGCTCGCCCGGCGGCGGCAGCGTCGCGATGACGAGCGGCGCGCTGAACGCGTCGCGCTGGGGGCTGCACGGCCGCGAGGATCTCGGCGGCGGGATGGCCGCGGTCTTCACGCTCGAGAACGGCTTCTCCGGCACCACCGGCAAGCTGTCGCAGAAAGGCGTCGACCTGTTCGGCCGCCAGGCGTGGATCGGCGTGGGTTCGGAGACGGCCGGCACGCTGTCCTTCGGCCGCCAGTACGACCTGATCCTCGATTTCGTGACGCCGCTCGGCGCGGCCGGCCCCGGCTGGGGCGGCAACCTCGCGGTCCACCCGTACGACAACGACGATTCGAACCGCAACCTGCGCGTCAACAACGCGGTGAAGTACACGAGCCCGACGGTTCGCGGGTTGAGGTTCGGCGCGATGATCGGTTTCTCGAACACGGCCGGCCAGTTCTCCAACAACGCGGTGTGGAGCACGGGCGTGTCGTATGCGAACGGGCCGCTGAAGCTCGGCGCCGGCTACCTGAAGATCAGCCGCGACCGCAACGCATCGAACCCTGACGGCGCACTGAGCACCGTCGACGGCTCGGCGACGGTCACGGGCGGCAACCAGCAGATCTGGGCGATGGCGGGCCGTTATGCGTTCGGGCCGCACTCGGTCGGCGTCGCATGGTCGCATTCGACCACCGACGGCGTGACGGGCGTGCTTCAGGGCGGCAACATCGCCCCGCTGAAAGGCGAATCGCTGGTGTTCGACAATTTTTCGATCGATGCACGCTACTTCGTCACGCGGGCGTTGACCGTCGCCGCCGCGTACACGTACACGATGGGCCGCTTCGATACGCGCACGGGCCAGACGCGCCCGAAATGGAACCAGGTCGTCGCGCAGGCCGACTATGCGCTGTCCAAGCGCACGGATGCGTATCTCGAAGGTACCTATCAGCGCGTGAGCGGCGGCAACGGCAACCCCGCGTTCAACGCGACGGTCTGGACCTTGACGCCTTCCGCAAACAGCAACCAGGCCGTCGTCGCGCTGGGGCTGCGGCACAAGTTTTGACGACGCGGCGTGCACCGCCGCGTCACGCTGCCGACCGGCTGCATCGGGCGAGCGCTTCCCGCATCACCCAAGCGCCATGACCGCCACCGACGAGGCCGCGCCCCGTGCGCGGCCTTTTTCGCTGTGGCAGGCGCTGCTTACCGCGCACCGCCGACGGAAGCAAGAATGCCTCCCGGCCGTCGCGTTTGCGCAAAAAATGCGAAGAAACTGGTCGCGTTGTGACATTTTTCCTAATCTGTTTGCAGCGACGCCGCGATCCGGCGTTCCGGTCGCAACATTCTTTCATCTGGCGCACCATCGGCTTACGAATCCGCATCGCGGCAGCGAAGCCGGACATTTCGCGCCATGGCGGCCGGACGGCTGCGTGCGAACGGCACGCGCCCCGCTTTCAACGCAGTCAACCGCTGGAGAAGAACGATGAGCAAAATGAACCGAATTGCGGTCCTGGCAACTTTCGTCCTGCTGGCCGGTTGCCACCACGCGGCGAAAACGCCCGAGAATGCCGGCGCGGCGCCGACGCCCTCGAGCGAAGCCGTCGCGACAGTGACGGCCGACGATCTGAACAATCCGAACAGCCCGCTCGCCAAGCGCAGCATCTACTTCGATTTCGACCAGTACTCGGTGAAGCCCGAATTCCAGTCGCTGCTGCAGGCGCATGCCGACTATCTGCGCAGCCATCCCGCGCGGCGCGTGCTGATCCAGGGCAACACCGACGAGCGCGGCACGTCGGAATACAACCTCGCGCTCGGCCAGCGCCGCTCGCAGGCCGTGGCGAGCGCGCTCGAAACGCTCGGCGTGCCGGCGACGCAACTCGAGGCGGTCAGCCTCGGCAAGGAAAAACCGGTCGCGCTCGGCCACGACGAGGAAGCGTGGGCGCAGAATCGCCGCGCCGATCTCGTCTATCGTTGATCCAGGCGCCGCCGCCGCGGCGATACGCGAAAAGCATGGAATAAACGCTTCGCCGAAACGTCTTGTCATCGCGCAGGCGCGCGGTTCCCATGAGCCGCCTTTCCCGTGGCCTGCGCGCTGCAAGGAGATTGCAATGAAATCGGCAACGCTGGCTGCGACGCTGATCGCGGCGCTGGTGCTCGTGCTGTCGGCGGGCTGTACGTCGTCGGGCAGCGGCGTGTCGCAAGGACCGGGCATGAGCCGGTACGGCGGCTCGGGAGGCAGTGGAGGTAGTGGCGGAGGCGGCTACTGACGCGCCGCCGGACTGGCTTGAACGGGGCGTCACGCGCAAACGCGGCCGGCACTCGGCCGTGTCGCGCGCGACGCCCTGTTTCGTCGTCCGATTTATCGCCGCATCGCCTTCACGTCGGCCGGCGTGACGCTCGCGGGCCGGCCGCCCCACGTCGCACGCAGGTAGTTTGCGAGCTGCGCGAGTTCGTCGTCGCTCAGCGTGCGCGCGAAACCCGGCATCGGCTGCAGGTTCTCGAAGCCGGCGAACTTCTGCTCGTCGATGCCGTCGAGCATCGCGACCAGCAGGTTGCGCGGGTCGTCCTGGCGCACCGTCGAGTTGCCGTTCATCGGCACCGCCACGTGCGGCTTGCCTTCGCCGTTGAAGCCGTGACAGCCCGCACAGACCGCGAGATACGCCGAGCGGCCGGCGGCAAGCTGCGCGGCGTCGGCCGACACCGGCTTCACCGGTTGCGGCGCGGGCGGCGTATCGCCGAGCAGGTACACCGACAGCGCGCGCAGGTCGTCCTTCGTCAGGTACTGCGTGCTCAGGTGCACGACCGGATACATCTCGCCGAATGCCGAGCCCTGCGGCGCGATGCCGACGCCGAAGAACGTCTGCAGGTCGGCGCCCGTCCAGCCGCGCGCGGCGAGGCCGCCCGGCGTGATGTCGGGCGCGGCCACGCGGCCGAGCGCGGCCCCCGCGAACGGCTTCGCCCCGTCGAGCTGGCCCGTGAACGCGCGCGGCGTGTGGCATTCCGCGCAATGGCCGAGCGCGCCCGCGAGATAGCGGCCGCGCCGCCAGTCGGCGGATTGCCCGGCCGACGCATCCGGCAGGCTGTCCTTCAGGAACAGCATGTCCCAGAAGAGCATGCCGAAGCGCAGGTTGTACGGAAACTTCAGGTCGTGCGCGCGGTTTTCCTGCGCGATCGGCTTCACCGTCTTCAGGTACGCGTACATCGCATCGGCGTCGGCGCGCGTGAGCTGTCGGTACGACGTGTACGGCATCGACGGATACAGGCGCTTGCCCGGCGCCTTGCCGTCGTGCAGCGCGGCGTAGAAGTCGTCCGCGCTCCAGTTGCCGATTCCGTGTTCCTTGTCGGGCGTGATGTTCGAGCCGTAGAACGTGCCGAACGGCGATTCGAGCGCCGCGCCGCCGGCGAATGGCGCGCCGTCCTTCGCGGTGTGGCACGCCGCGCAGTCGGCAGCCTTGACGAGATAGCGGCCGCGCGCGACCGCATCGGCGCCGGGCGCGCCGGACGCCGCGCTCGACGCCGGCGCGTCGTGGCCGCCGCAGGCAGCGAGCAGCAGCGCGCAGGCCGCGGCGAGCGCGGGCAGGCCCGCGGCCCGCGCGACACGATGAGCGAGAGTGCGTGTCATGCGGCGTCCTTCACGAGTCCCGGCGTCGTCAGCACCACGTCCTTGACGGCTTGGTAGTAGCGGACGTAGCCCGTGCAGCGGCAGAGATGCGCATCGAGCGCGTCGGTGATCGTGCGTTCCACGTCGGCCTTCGCGACCGGCTCGCGCTTCAGGCGTTCGATCAGCACGGTCGCCGCGTTGACGAAGCCCGGCGTGCAATAGCCGCACTGGAAGCTGAAGTGCTCGAGGAACTTCTGCTGGATCGGCGACAGCTCGACGACCTCGCCCGCCTCGTTGCGCTTCGCGTGGCCTTCGATCGTGCGGATCGAACGGCCATGGAAGAAGTGCGCGCCGGTGATGCAGGTGCGCATTTCCTCGCTCGTGCCGTCCGGCTGGTCGACGATCACGACGCACGCGTGGCAGATGCCCTGCCCGCAGCCGAGCCGCGAACCGGTGAGGCCGACGTACTCGTGCAGGAACTCGATCATCATCAGCCCTTCCGGCACCTGCATCGGGCCGACGGCCTTGCCGTTGATCCTCACCGACAGCGGCTTCTGCTGGAACCGAACGAGCGGACGTTCGACGGCAGCCGGTGCCGGTGCAGCCGGCGTGGCGGGAACGGACGCCGGGGCGGCCGAAGCCGCCGCCGGCACGGAAGCGCCGGTCGCAGCCGCGCTGGCGCTCGCGGCCGAAGCCGCGGTTTGGGCGGTCGTCATGCGAGCACCTCCTGAATCTTTTGCGGGGTCACCGGCAAGTCGGTGAAACGATGGCCGATCGCGTGCGCGATGCCGTTCACGATCGCGCCGACGACGGGGATCATCACCACTTCGGCGACACCCTTCGGCGGGTCGGTCTCGGACAGCGGCGGCAGCACGTCGCCCGTTTGCGTCCAGACGGCGACGTCGGACGCGCGCGGCAACCGGTAACGGTTGAAGTTCCACGTGCCGTTGCCGGGGCCGTCCTCGTAGAGCGGCAGGTACTCGTGCAGCGCATGGCCGATGCCCATCGCGAGGCCGCCCTGCAACTGGCCCGACACGAGTTGCGGCGAAATCTGGTTGCCGCATTCCATGATCGAGTGATGCGTGAGCAGTTCGACCTTGCCGGTCGCTTCGTGCACGGCCAGCTCGACGAGCGTGCCGACCGCCGTGTAGTACGTGACGGCCGCGTTGTTGCGGCTCGTCGGCGGGATGAACACGCGCTTGCGGTCCAGCACGCGGTAGCCGTTCGCGGTCGGCGGCAGCGTGCCGCGCAACGCGCTCGCGCCGGCCGGGGCGGCGGTGCCCGGGATCGGGCCGTCGTCGCCCGTCTTCGGCGCGCCGACACGCAGCGACAGCCCGTCGATCGGCAGACGCTCGACCGTGCCGCCCACCTCGAACTCGGCGTCGGTCCACTGCCAGCGGTTGAACACGTGCACGACGGCGCCGGTCGGCAGGCCGAGCGCATGCGCCTGCTTCGCGAGCTGCTCGAACGTCAGCGGCTCGAGGCCGTCGGCGGTCAGCTTGCCGTCGACCCAGCGCGCATCCTCGATGCGGATCGTGTACGGCGCGGCCTGGCCGCCGCCGAGGCCGCGCGTCCAGATCGACATCGCGGCCGGCCATAGCCCGTAGCGGAACACGGCGCGCGCGGCTTCGCGCGTGCTGTGCGTGAAGTAATACGCCGAGTTCGTCGCGCTCGACGGCGATGCATAGCCCGGCGACCAGCGCGGGTTCGCGCTCAGCCGATCCTGGTCGGCCTGCGACATCAGATACGGATCGCCGCTCGTCTCGATCGGCAGGTCCGGCCATTCGGTCAGCGCCACGCGGACGTCGGTCGCCGGGCGGCCGAGCCATTTCGCGACCGCGACGGCCTGCGACGTCGACATCCCGGTGCCGATCTCCGCCGCCGTATGCTGCAGCGACACCTTGCCGTGCTCGTCGAATTCGACTTTCGCGAACGACGCTTCCGCGCCCGTGCCGAAATCCTTCTGCACGCACGCGAAGCCGACGCCGTAGCGCTTGCCCGGATGCGCGGCCTCGAATTCGACCTTGCGCGCGGCACGGCGCGTCCACAGCGGATGCTGCTTCGCCCGTTCGAGCACTTCGTCGACGCGCAGCGCACCGGCGGGAATCGCGCCCTGCGTGTTCTTCATCCCCGAACGCAGCGCGTTGCGCAGCCGGAAGTCGATCGGGTCGATGTTCAGTTGCGCGGCGATCTCGTCGATCGCCATCTCGGTCGCGGCCATGCTCTGCAGCGTGCCGTAGCCGCGTGCGGAACCGGCGTCGATCGCGCGCGACGCGATCGCGACGGCCGCGAGATCGCTCTTCGGGAAGTAGTAGATCGATTGCGCGGCCGTGGCGCCGACCATCGCCACCGACGGCGAGAAGTTCGAGCGCCCGCCGCCGTTCGCCTCGAAATCGCCCTTGAACGACTGCAGCAGGCCGGTGTTGCGATCGACCGCGATCCGGTAATGCATCTTGAACGCGTGACGCTTCAACGAGGTCTGGAACTGCTCGTAGCGGTCGTTCGCGAAACGCACCGGGCGGCCGTCCGCGTACAGCGCGCAGACGAGGCCGTAGAACGGCACGTTGAAGTGATCCTTCGAGCCGTAGCCGACCGTGTAGCACGGATGCACGAACAGCTTCTTCACCGGGAAGCGGCATTTCGCGACCATCGCGGCCGCGTTCTCCGACACCTCGAGCGGCGACTGGGTCGGCACGACGAGGTGCAGCGATTGCGTTGCAGCGTCGTACCAGCAGTTCGCGTTGTCCGGTTCGAGTGCGGCCGTATCGACCGACTGCGTGTTGTATTCGCGGTCGAACACGAGCCACTCGGCGGGCGGATGATCGAGTTCGGCACCGATCTGCCCGGCGAGGAACATGCCCTGCTCGTCGAGCTTGCCGTGCGCCTTGCCGTCCGGCCAGACCGGCAGGTGCTTGCGCATCATGCTCGGGAAGATCGGCGCGTCCTTCAGGCTCGAATAGACGTCGTCGTCATAGGCTGTCTTGCCGCCCACGCGCACATAGCGGAAGGTGCCCCACGGATCGCGTTCGAGCGGGCCCGTGACCGCGCCGTAGCGAATCACGTCGTCGCGAAACTTCAGCGCGTTCTTCGCGAAGCGGAAGCGCGCGAAGTCGTGATAGATCAGGATCGCGACCGCATGGCCGAGATACGCGGGCGTCTTGCCGGCCGGCAACAGCATGTCGTCGCCGTAGAACGCCGGGAACGCGACGCCGTCGCGCGCGAGATCGTCGGCCGTGACGACGCGGTCCGGTTTCAGCTCATCGCCGAGCAGCGACAGGTCGAAGTCCTCGTACGTGCGGTCGGCCTGCGTGACGCGCAGGATCAGCGCGTGCGACTGCTGCTGCGGCCAGTGCGGCATGTCGGCGGCGCGCACGTCACGGGCGAACACTTTCGAGCCCGTGACCTTCGCGATACCGTCGATGCGGAATTGGGGGATGCCGGTGACGCTATCCCATTTGACGGGAGTGAGGAGTTTTTCTTCGAAGAGCGCCGCGAACGCGCGGCTGCCGATGGGCGCGACATTCACCGCGACACCCGCCAGCACGCTGGCTTTCAGAAAACCCCGCCGTGACAGGCCGTGGTTTTTCATTTGGGGGGGAACCTCCTGAGGCGGCTCGGACGGCGATCGGGTGTCGCGGCGTTCGGAGCGGCGCGCATTCTGGCATTGTTTTTGATATATCGCCTATAGTATTTCCCGCATGAAATACTTATTGAATTTCTTATAACGGGTTTCAGCCGGCTGCGGCGGGCAATCGCGGGGGCGATTCGCATGCCGTTTGCGTGCGGCTCGATACCGTTGTGCCGGCCTCGCCAGTTTCCGCGTGGCAGCCGCACATCGTTCCGTTCGCAACGATGCCGCCTCCGCGCCGCCGAATCCGCGGGCCGCTCGCAACCGGGGTTGACGACTCGTGCTCGCAGCGATGCGCCGGGGCTGCCGGCTGCCCCGCACCGCCGGTTTTTCATGGTAATGTCGTGCGCATCCGGCTAGGCCGGGCCTCCGCCACGTGCCGTGCGGGCGCCGCCAGCCATCGAGACATCGTGTCGAGGTCGACAACCATGGCAGTCAGGGCATCTCTCCTGAACTCCGTTCTCGCCACTCCCCCCTCCGGCAACCACCGCGTGACGGCCGCGCTGCGTCCGTCGATGCTCGTGACGCTGTTCGAGGACGTGCGCCCGATGGCGCTGTCCGGGCTCGCGAGCGGCTTCGTCGCGGCCGTTGCGCTGATCCGGCTGCAGCAGCTGTGGTGCCTCGCGTGGCTCGTCGTCGACGTCGGTCTGCTCATTGCGCGCCTGTCGATCGTACGGGCCTACACGGTGCGGCGCGACGCCGGCGACGATCGCACCGAATACTGGGCGAGTCGTTATGCGCCGGTGTCGCTCGTCGCGTGCTTCGTGCTCGGCCTCGGCGTGATGGGCTGCGTACAGGCCGCCGACGTCGAGCTCGGCACGCTGTCCGTGATGGTCGCGGGCGGCGTGTTCGGCGGGATCGCATCGCGCAATTCGGCGCTGCCGCGGCTCGCGATGACGCAGGTCGTGCTCGGCGTGCTGCCGATCGGCGTCGGCGCGCTGCTGGCCCCGCGGCCGGGCGCGTGGCTGCTGGTGCCGCCGATCGCGATCTATCTCGCGGCGATGCGCACGGTCGTGCAGCGCCACTACCGCGTGCTCGTCGCGCTGATCGCCGCGCGCCAGCGCAACGCCGAACTCGTCGCGCGCTTCGACGCCGCCCTCACCTACATGCCGCACGGCCTGTGCATGATCGACGGCGACAGCCGCGTGATCGTGGTGAACCGGCGCACCGCGCAACTGTTCGGCTCGGCGCGCGAGGTCATGCTCGATACGCCGCTGCCGGCCGTCGTCGCCGCGCTCGGCGCGAACGCGGCGACCGATCCCGCCGGCGCCGGCCTTGCCGCGCAATGTGCCGCGTGGCTGAGCCGCGCCGAGCCCGTGCCGCTCGACATCGCGCTCGCCGACGGCCGTCAGCTCGAACTGACGCGCCACCGCGTACCGGACGGCAACGCGGTGATCATCGTCGAGGACGTCACCGCGCGCCGCCAGACCGAACAGCACATCCGCCACCTCGCGCGGCACGACGCGCTGACGGGGTTGCCGAATCGCCACGAACTGCATGCGGAGCTCAAGCGGATGCTCGCGCGCCGGCCGCGGCTGCCGAGCCCCGCGTTCGCCGTCATGTATCTCGACCTCGACGGCTTCAAGTCGATCAACGACCGCTTCGGCCACCAGGCCGGCGACGAAGTGCTCACGCAGGTCGCCGAGCGGCTCGGCAAGACGTTGCCGCGCGGCGAGCTCGCGGCGCGCATCGGCGGCGACGAGTTCGTCGTCGCGATCGACGACACGACGATGGACGCGTGCTCGATCCTCGCCGCGCGGATCATCCGGCAGATTTCGGCGCCGTACGTGCTGTCGATCGGCGAGACCGTCTGCATCGGCATCAGCATCGGCATCGCGCTCGACGACGGGCACGGCTCGCCCGACGAGCTGATCCGGCAGGCCGACAGCGCGCTGTATGACGCGAAGTCGGCCGGCAAGGGCATCTACTGCTTCTATTCGAGCGGCAGCCGCCGCGTGGCGCCGGTTGCCGCAAGCTGAGCCGATCGCGCGCCGCGCCGCGCATTCCTTTTTCCTACCCGCCGCATCTTCCCGACGATTCAATTCCGAAACGCTTTGCCGGCTCGCGCGTGGCGCCGCGCGCTCGCATGTCACGTGACGTGTTCCGTAACATCGCCGTCCGGCACGCAGCACGATGACGGCAGAAGCCCGCACGATCGAGGCCGGGAGCGGTGTTTCGCGACTGGCACTCTTATTGCTCCTTGATACGGAAAGAACGTTTCAGGGAGCCCAACATGAATACCGTCGACGTCCTCGCACGAACCGAAATCATCGACGAACAGGCGGTGATCGACGGCGCATCGCTGATCCGCCGGCTCGTGTCCGACCGCCGGATGCCGGCCGCATACGAAGCCGCATGCGTCGACAATCCGCCGCTCACGCTGTACGGCGCGTTTCGCCAGGGCATCGCCGATTACGCCGCGCGGCGCGCGAATCCGTATCGCGCCGGCAGCCGTTTCTGGGCACTGTGGGAAGAAGGACGTCTCGAAGCTGAAACATCCGGCCGGTAAGCCGGTTGCACGCGCCGGCCCTGTCGCGACAAGGGCCCGGCGCGCCAGCCGGCGCAAGAACCGGCCGGCTGGCGCGCCGGCATGCGTTCATCGCTGCAACATCGCGCGCGGTCGCGCGTATCGGCACCGCAACGCACGACAACGCGCCCGTCCGCCGTCACGCGTACCCGGTTGAGCCCGCCCGCCGCGCGTTGCCGCTTTCCCCTATAAGATGGCAGATTCCGTTCATCGAACGATACCGCCATGACCGCCTCTTCCTCTTCCCGAAATCCCATTCACTGCGAAATCGATCTCGACGCGCAAGGCAAGCACGCGGGCTACCTGCGGCTGCCGCACTCCGTGCACCGCTCCGCGTACGGCTGGCTGCCGATCCCGATCGCGTCGATCCGCAATGGCGACGGCCCGGTCGCGCTCGTGATGGCCGGCAATCACGGCGACGAGTACGAAGGCCAGATCATCGTGTCGCAACTGATGCGCGAGATCGAGCCGGAGATGGTCAGCGGCCAGTTGATCCTCCTGCCGATGGCGAATTTCCCGGCGGCGGATGCGGGCCTGCGCGTGTCGCCGCTCGACGAGGGCAACCTGAACCGCAGCTTCCCCGGCGATCCGACCGGCACGCCGACGCAGATGATCGCCCATTACATCGAGCACGCACTGCTGTCGCGCGCGCAGTATCTGGTCGATCTGCATTCGGGCGGCAGCTCGCTGCTGTACCAGGGCGGCAACATGCTCGCGATCGATCCGCTCGACGCGGACGAAGCCGAGAAGCTCAACGGGCTGCTGGTCGCGTTCGGGTTGCAGAATGCGCTGCTGCACGCGCCGAATCCCGTGCATTCGGCGTCGGCCGCGCGTCGGCAGGGCGCGATCTCGATCGTGACCGAACTCGGCGGCGCCGGCATGGCCGACCCGTCGCTGATCCGGCTCGGCCGCCACGGGCTGCTGCATTACCTCGGCTATATCGGGCTGCTGCACGGCGCGCTCGTGCCCGACGCGCCGCCGACCGTCACGCGCTTCATGCGCGTCGACGGCGATCGCCATTTCGTTTATGCGTACGAGCGCGGGCTGTATGAACCGCTCGTCGAACTCGGCGACCAGGTGAAGGCCGGGCAGCCGGCCGCGTGGGTGCACTTCCCCGATACGCCGTTGCGGGAACCGGTGCTGCATCGGTTCAACGGCGACGGCGAAGTGGTGTGCAAGCGGGTGCCCGCACAGGTGCGGCGCGGGGATTGTCTGTTTCAGTTGGCGGAGTTGTCGACGCCGCCGCGTGTCATCGGGTGATGAACCCGACTGACACGCTCACGAGCGTCGTATGCCGATGCCGGTACGTACACTCGGGCCGTCAGTCGGATGACACCGGCGACGCGCTCCCCTGCGCAACGCCGCATTGATGGCAATGCGGGAAGAAGAAGAAATTCCGACCGCCGCATTCGCAGACATTGAAAAGCCTCAATCCGCAATGTACGCAAAACGTGGAGTCGTCGCCGCCGAGATTCCATTGTTTGTCGCATGACGGGCAACGCTTTTTCTCGAGCGACCGAACGGCTTTTTCGTATCCGATCGTGCGCGCGCGTTCGCCCTGATCCTGCTGCAATTCGAGCCGCTTGCGTTCGGCATAGCGCTGAAAGGCCTTCATCATGTAAAGACCGGCGAATACCGTGAGCACGATGCCGACCAGGACCCGGACATAGCCGCCGAAATTCGGCAAGTACGGCACCAGCTCAATGAAAAACGCACTCAACGCAAACAGGCCGAAACCGTACACGAACGGCCAATAACGCGCCTTGCGGTAGCGGATGAACAGCCAGGTCGCGACCAGCAGGATCGGTAACGTCAGCGCAAGCCGCAGCCCGAACACTTGCATCTCGTAGCGCCGGGTCGCCTCGTCGAAGCGCCGTTCGGCTGCTGCGTCCGCTTCGGCGATTTGCGTGTCGACGTGCGTCAGTTGCGATGCCAATGCCCGTTGCTGATCACCGACCGCATCGATCTGATGCTGCCAGTTGACCACGCCTGCCTGGAGGGTATCCAGCTTGCGCGTCCTCGCCACAATGTCCGGGTCCTTCGCGCCGTCTCCCGTCACCGCGCGGGTGGCCAGCCAGTTGCGGAAACTTTCCTTCTCGGCCGCGTACTCCTTCGCGACGCGGCCGCGCGCCACTTCCATCGTGTCGACCTTCTCGGCAAGCGCGTCGCGCTGCGCCTGCAGTTGACGGCGCGCCGCGTCCAGCCGCGCTTTTACCGGCGCATCGGCGAATTGCTCGACGACCGGCGGCCCGCCGCTCGGCGCGAATACCATGTCGCGGATCACGAGGCTGCCGAGCATGTTCAGAAAGACCGCGAAAACGATCGCAATCGCCCAGGAGGCGAGCCGCAGGAGCCGCGCCGGGCTGGTCAGGCCGTCGCCGGAAGTCATCATTGTTTTTACCCTCTTGTCGGAATGGCTTCCATTGTCGTCAATCTTGATGCAACCGTCGATCGTCTCTATTTCGATGGCGGACAGTCACCTCGACATTTGCGGAGAAACGTGTGGGTTTAGCTCGATGAGGTCTCGGGCTAGCCTGATAGTCGGCACAACGCCGCAACCCGGACAAACGCTATTGTCGGTCTGCTCGCCATAACATGGACAAAACCACTGCCCCACGTCGGACCGCGACGGTAGAACGGATGTTACGCCGGTCCCGCGTGCTTCGAACTGCGTTCGAACGGAGCGGATAAAGAATGCGCCCGTCAATGCACATTGAAGTTCTCCTCCCGCAACTATGACCCGTTCAGCGGAGCAACCGGGGCAATGCATTGGCTCGGTAGACTCCGGTTAATGTAGTGGCAACGTTAATACGTTCCACGCGAGCTGAGCGCCTTTTTCGTGTTTATGGCGCAATCAAAATCCCCCTGTTTGCGAAATAACGATCGAATGTACCGCGCTGCATCGCTACGTTCTCCTGCGTGTCAGGTTCAAAGCCTGACGGATTGTGGAAAATCCACTCGTCGGTCGCGGGATTGACGCCAAGCACCAGGACAAGGTGCCCGCCACGAGAGGGAGGCTCAAACCCGGCATGCCGGATGCCAGGATGAACGGACGCCATGAACATATATCCGTCACGCAAACTGCGCTCGACCGTGGACGATTCCATATGCTCGACGACACGACCTTCAATCTGAAAGCGTTCGCGGATCCAGTTTACGAATGGACGGTAGAGCAGGCGCTTTCCTTTGTCGCCCATCTCTGGTTGATAAACACCGAAGGTTACGGCGTCGCGCACGAGTTCCAACAGCGGGACCACTCGCGCGCTGCGATGCGCCAGCAACATCTTCAGGCACGCGATGCCGCAAATATGTGGGCTCCATTGCGCATATTCGTCCGGGCTGCTGGCACCAGAGTTACGCCAGAGCGGATCTTCCTCGGCGCGCAGTTCGCGCGACAGAAATCGTGAGATCAGGGCCCTGGATTCCCATTGGGAAAAATACGGTACATCAATCATTTGTCATCCCATGAACAAAAGTGCAACGCCTACGGCCGCCACTGCGCCGAAAGCAAGTTGCACGCGAAGCTTGCCTTCGTTGTAGAGAATGGCCGAGACGCCCAACAACAACGGAACACGGAGCGCAGCCAAATGCAACGGGCAGGATCGTCGGAGCGAGGCCATGGCCGTCTGCATTCGCTGATTGTGTGGAATTGTCGACGATCTGAATCAGGGTGTCGAACGCCTCTTCCTGCCCACCCGCCATCCGCGTCAGCTAGAATGACGCGCTTTGCCCGTCCTCCCATGTGGTTCAAGAACCTTCAGCTTCATCGTCTTCCGGCCCCTTGGGCCGTCACGCCCGACCAGATGGAAAAATGGCTGGCGCCTCACGCGTTCCAGCCCGGCAGCAGCGTCGAAATGCAGCGCGTCGGATGGGCGTCGCCGCGTGACGACGGCGCGCTCGTCTATTCGATCAACCGGCAGATGCTGCTGGTGTTTCGCGCCGAAAAGAAGCTGCTCCCGGCGTCGGTCGTCAATCAGGTCACCAAGGCGCGTGCGCTCGAGGTCGAGGAGCAGCAGGGCTTCAAGGTAGGCCGCAAACAACTGCGCGAACTCAAGGAGCAGGTGACCGACGAACTGCTGCCGCGCGCGTTCAGCATTCGCCGCGATACCCGTGTGTGGATCGACACGGCGAACGGCTGGCTCGTCATCGATGCGGCGGCACAAGCGCTTGCCGACGACGTTCGCAGCCTGCTCGTCAAGTCGATCGATCAACTGCCACTCGCCGGCGTTCAGGTGGCGCGCTCCCCGGTCGCCGCGATGACGGACTGGCTGCTGTCCGGCGAGGCGCCGGGCGGATTCACCGTCGACCAGGACGCCGAGTTGCGTTCGACCGGCGAAGGCGGCGCCACGGTGCGATACGTCGGCCACGCGCTGGAAGCGAGCGACATGCGCCGGCACATCGAAGCCGGCAAACAGTGCATGCGCCTCGCAATGACCTGGGATGACCGAATCTCGTTCGTGCTGACACCGTCGCTGACGATCAAGCGTGTCACGCCGCTCGACGTGATCAAGGAGGCGGCGGATCCCACCGCGCAGAATGACGACGAGCGCTTCGACTCGGACTTCACGCTGATGACCGGTGAATTGGCGCGGATGCTGACCGGTCTCGTCGATATTCTGGGTGGCGAACAGCACGACGCGATTCAGCAGGCGGCAGCGGCCTGAACGCCGTCGTTGTCGCGAATCGTCGCCCACGACGGCAGGGATTCGCGATGACGCGACCGTTCGAGGAGGTCCGTCGCCACGCTGGCGGCGGGCCGCGACCGGCCGCTCGCGACCCTGACGAGCCAGCCGCGAATCGGCATGGCCCGTCGGCCATCGAAATGACAACGCTCCCAATCCTCGGCGATCATCTACGTCGTACACACCTCGAACGGGCACCGCCCCCACCACGCCCGTTCGTCGACCCCACTCCCCCTGCAAGCCTTCTTCCACCGCCCGCGAAATCCTTATCGAAATTGCTTCGTTCGCCTTTCCCGGCCGCGCCGCTAACGTGTTCAAAACGGCGGCGGCGCGCCGAATGCCTCGCACGCAGCACGACAGCCGCCGCCATCACGACAACCGCGTCGCGATAACGGAACAGACCGGACGGGCCGCGTGCGCGCACCCCGCCGGGAACATCCGCATCGCGCGCCATTCGCGATGCCCATGGCCACGAACGACCGCATCATCGACACGACGCCGCTCGACGTCCGCGCGCAGCCGCTGATCGACGCGCTGATCGACGAATATTCGACCCGTTACGACGCGTACCGCCCGGACAGCCGAGCGTCGGCCCGCGACGAACTCGCGCGCTACCCGGCCGAACTGTTCGCGCCGCCCGAAGGCGCGTTCGTGCTCTTGCTGCGCGACGGCGAGACGATCGGCGGCGGCGCGTTCAAGCGCTACGACGCGCAAACCGCCGAACTGAAACGCATCTGGACGCGCACCGACCTGCGCCGCCAGGGCCTCGCGCGGCGCATCGTCGAAGCGCTCGAACTGCGCGCCGTGCAACAGGGCTATCGCCGCCTCTACCTGACCACCGGCTTTCGCCAGCCCGAAGCGTGGGCGCTGTACGACCGCACCGGCTATACGCGGCTGTTCGATTCGTCGATCGATCCCGAAGCGTATTTCCACCTGCGCTTCGGCAAGGATCTCGTCGATCCGTCGCGCACGTCGACGCTCACCGACTTGTGGGCGCCCGTGCCCGAAGCGGCGCTACCGCGCTGAGCGCACGGCGTCCCGCATTTCACCTCGCCCATTCCGCCTTCCACGCTTCCACGACAGGACGCTTTCATGCATCGAGCCGTATCGCTTTCCTCCCGTGCCGCGCACACACTGGCCGCCGCGCTGATCGGCCTGACCGCCTTCGCCGCCGCCACGGCCGCCGCCGCGACGTTCGACCTGAGCCCCGAGCAGCGCGGCCGTCCGCGTGGCACAGCCGATGCGGCAGTCGAGCGCGCGGTGCCCGCGTCGTTCAAGTTCGCCGAGCCCGGCGCGCTGACGATCGGCATCGCGCCGAGCCTGCCGCCGATCAGCTCCTATGCGACCGACGCGCGCACGGTGGTCGGCTTCGACGCCGATATTGGCCAGCTCGTGTCCGACAGCCTCGGCCGCAAGCTGAAAATCGTCGCGCTCGCATGGGCCGACTGGCCGCTGGCGCTCGAATCGGGGAAAGTCGACGCGGTGATCTCGAACGTGACCGTCACCGAGGAGCGCAAGCAGAAGTTCGATTTCTCGACCTATCGCAAGGATCAGGTCGGCTTCTACGTGCGCAACGACAGCAAGATCCAGCAGATCCGCGAGCCGAAGGACGTCGCCGGGCTGCGCATCGTGACCGATGCCGGCACCAATCAGGAAAAGATTCTGCTCGCGTGGGACCGCGAAAACGTCGCGCACGGGCTGAAACCGGTGCAGATCCAGTACTACGACGACCAGGCGATGCGCATCGTCGCCGTGCAGTCGGGCCGCGCCGACGCGGTGTTCAGCGTGAATTCGGTGCTCGCGTATCAAAGCGCGCAGCAAGGCAAGACGCGGCTCGTCGGTGCGATCAGCGGCGGCTGGCCGCGCACGGCCGACATCGCGATCGCGACGCGCCGCGGCAGCGGCCTCGCCGATCCGCTGACCGTCGCGCTGAACGGGCTGATCAAAAGCGGCCGCTACCGGCAGGTGCTCGATCGCTGGAACCTCGCATCCGAAGCGATCGACCAGTCGCGCACGAATCCGCCCGGGCTGCCGAAGAGCTGAGCGCCGCGCGCCCGCAACCGTCCATCCACGCTCACGCAGGAACGTCGCTCACCATGTCTTATTCGCTTTCGCTGCTGGACAAGAGTCCGATTGCCGACGGCGCGACCGCCGCCGATGCGCTGCGCTTCACCACGACGCTCGCGCAACGCGCGGAACAGCTCGGCTACGCGCGCTTCTGGGTCGCCGAGCATCACGGCACGCCGGGTTTCGCCAGCTCGGCGCCGGAGATCGTCGTCGCGCACCTGCTCGCGCACACGTCGCGCATCCGTATCGGCTCCGGCGGCGTGATGCTGCAGCACTACAGCCCGTTCAAGGTGGCCGAGACATTCAAGCTGCTGGCCGCACTCGCGCCGGGCCGCGTCGATCTCGGCATCGGCAAGGCGCCCGGCGGGCTGCCGCTGACCACGCGCGCGCTGCAGTGGTTCCACGACAAGGCGCGCAAGCCCGATTTCGCGGGGCAGCTCGCGGAGCTCGACGCGTTCCTCGGCTGGGGCGTGGCCGAAGATCATCCGCTCGCCGGCGCGGTGGCGATGCCGGCGCCGCCGCAGCTGCCCGAACGCATCCTGCTCGGCGGCTCGCCGGACAGCGGTGCGCTCGCCGCGCGCAACGGCTGGCGTTTGTGCTACGCGGGCCATTTCAACGGCGACGACGCGAATCTCGAACGCTCGCTCGACGCGTACCGCGGCGCGGGCGGCGAGAAGCCGCTCGTCGCGCTGTACGCGGTCGCCGCGCCGACGCGCGACGAGGCCGAGCAACTGATCGGGCCGCTGAAGATTTTCAAGCTGCAGTTCGCGGGCGGCCAGAGCTTCAACCTCGCCAGTGCACAGGCGGCTGCGGAATTCGCGCGGCAAAGCGGCGCGTCCGACTACCGGATCGACGAGTTGCGCCCGACGGTACTCGCCGATACGCCCGAGCGCATCCACCGCGCGCTCGACGCATTGAGCCGGCGGCTCGACGTCGATGCGTTCGTGATCGATTCGCCGGTCACCGACTACGCGGCGCGGCTCGCGTCGGTCGAATGGCTGGGCGGCGCGCTGTCCACCACCCCGTTGCACGCGGCCCTCAGCGCCGGCCGCTCCCTCTCCCCCGACCAGAACGCATGACGCTCCCATCATGACGACCCGACGATCGATCCCCTTCGGCCTGATGCTGCAAGGCGCAGGCAGCCACATGAACGCATGGCGGCATCCGAGCAACCCGCCGGATGCCAGCATCAACCTCGACTTCGCGATCGGCGTCGCACGCAAGGCGGAAGCCGCCGGCATCGCGTTCGCGTTCGTCGCGGACGGCCTCTACATCAACGAGAAGTCGATCCCGCACTTCCTGAACCGCTTCGAGCCGCTGACCGTGCTGTCGGCGCTCGCGGTCGCGACGAAGAAAATCGGGCTCGCGGGCACGATCTCGACGTCGTACAGCGAGCCGTTCACAGTCGCGCGCCAGCTCGCGTCGCTCGACGCGATCAGCGGCGGGCGCGCGGGCTGGAACGTCGTGACGACGCCGCTCGAAGGCACCGCGAAGAATTACGGCAAGGCGCACCCGGATCACGAGCTGCGCTACGAGATCGCCGACGAATACCTCGAGGTCGTGCAGGGGCTGTGGGACAGTTGGGACGACGATGCTTTCGTGCGCGACCGCGCGACCGGCCGCTTCTTCGATCGCGACAAGCTGCATACGCTCGATCATCACGGCCGCTTCTTCCAGGTCACGGGCCCGCTGAACATCCAGCGCTCGCCGCAGGGGCAGCCGGTGATATTCCAGGCCGGCTCGTCCGATACCGGCATCGGCCTCGCGGGCAAATACGCGGATGCCGTGTTCACGCATTCCCCGTCGATCGAGGAAACGGCCGCGTTCACGCGGCGCGTGAAACAGAGCGCGATCGAGCACGGGCGGCAGGCCGACGACGTGAAGATATTCCCCGGCGTCGGGCCGATCGTCGGCCGCACGGCCGCCGAAGCGGAGGACAAATACCAGGCGATCCGCGACCTGCTGACGATCGACGAGGCGCTCGCGTACCTCGGCCGCTATTTCGATCACCACGATTTCACGCAGTACGCGCTCGACGCGCCGTTCCCGGAACTCGGCGAGCTCGGCCGCAACAGCTTCCGCTCGACCACCGACCGGATCAAGGCCGATGCGAAGCGCAAGGGCCTGTCGCTGCGCGAGACGGCGCTCGCGGTCGCGACGCCGCGCCCGAACTTCATCGGCACGGCCGAGCACGTTGCCGACGAGCTGATCCGCTGGCACGACGCAGGCGCGGGCGACGGCTTCATCCTCGGCTTTCCGGTGCAGGCGCAGGGTGTCGACGATTTCATCGAGCTCGTGATCCCGGTGCTCGAGGCGCGCGGCCGCTACAGCCGCGACCTGCCCGGCGCCACGCTGCGCGACCACCTCGGCCTGCCGCGCAAGGCGAGCCGCTACGCGACGCCCGGCGCCGCCGCCCAGGAAACGGCCGCCGTAGCGCACGCCTGACGCGCCGCGCCGCCCGTGCGCGGCGCGCCCGCCGATCGACCGATTCGAGGATGCCAACGACATGAGCGACACGACCCACCTCGGCGGCGCGCTGCCGCCGCTCTCTTCCCCCGGCGCACGCGGGCCCGGCACGCGTTTGCGGATCGTGCCCGCGCGCCACCGGTCGCGCACGGCCGGCACCGTGCTCGCGCTCGCGCTGATCGCGATCACGCTGCATTCGATCCTCGGCAACCCGCAATGGGGCTGGCCGGTGTTCGCCGAATGGTTCCTGTCGCCGCCGGTGCTGTCGGGGCTCGCGCGCACGCTGGTGCTGACGCTGCTCGGCGCGGTGTTCGGCTTCGTGCTCGGCGCGTTCGTCGCGCTGGCGCGGCTGTCGCGTTCGCGCCTGCTGTCCGCCAGCGCGTGGACCTTCGTGTGGCTGTTCCGCTCGATTCCGCTGATCGTGCTGCTGCTGATCCTGAACAACCTCGGCTACCTGTACGAGCACGTGCGGCTCGGTGTGCCGTTCACCGACATCGTGTGGTTCGACACGCCGACGACCGACCTGATCAGCCCGTTCCTCGCGGCCGTGCTCGGCCTCACGCTGAACCACGCGGCGTTTTCCGCGGAAGTGATCCGCGGCGGCATTCTCGCGGTCGACCAGGGCCAGCTCGAAGCCGCCGCCGCGCTCGGTCTGCCGCGCGGCCGCCAGACCTCGCGGATCGTGCTGCCGCAGGCGATGCGCGCGATCCTGCCGACCGCGTTCAACGACCTGATCACGCTCGCGAAAGGCACGTCGATGGTGTACGTGCTCGCGATGCCCGAGCTGTTCTACACGGTGCAGGTGATCTATCGCCGCAACCTCGAAGTGATTCCGCTGCTGATGGTCGCGACCGTCTGGTACCTGATCATCCTGACCGTGCTGTCCGCGATCCAGGTGCAGGTCGAGCGGCACTATGCACGCGGCGCGCTGCGCAATCCGCCGCCGTCGGTGGTCACGTTCGCGCTCGCGCGCGTCGGCGGGCTGTGGCGGCGTGTCGCGTCGCGCCGCGCGGCCTCGATCGCTCGTGCACACAGCAATGCCGGCACGCATGCCGATACCGCTGCGGCCGTCTCGCGCACCGGCGGCGAAGTGGCCGTGCATGGCGTGTCGAAGCAGTTCGGCATGCAGCGCGTGCTCGACAACGTGTCGTTCGTCGCGCCGCGCGGCAGCGTGACCGTGATCGTCGGGCCGTCGGGCTCCGGCAAATCGACGCTGCTGCGCACGATCAACCATCTCGAACGCGTCGACGACGGTTTCATCGACATCGACGGCGAACTGATCGGCTATCGCCGCGACGGCGACGTGCTGCACGAGCTGAAGGAGCGCGACGTGCTGAAGCGGCGCACGGCCGTCGGCATGGTGTTCCAGAACTTCAACCTGTTCCCGCACCTGACGGTGCTCGAGAACCTGATCGAAGCGCCGGTCGCCGTCACCGGCGTGACGCGCGATGCGGCCGAGCACACCGCGCGTACGCTGCTCGCACGGGTCGGCCTCGCGGACAAGGCCGACGCGTACCCGCGCCAGTTGTCCGGCGGCCAGCAGCAACGCGTCGCGATCGCGCGGGCGCTTGCGTTGCGTCCGAAGGTGCTGCTGTTCGACGAGCCGACGTCGGCGCTCGATCCCGAACTCGTCAACGAAGTGCTCGACGTGATCAAGGAACTCGCGCGCTCGGGCACGACGCTCGTGATCGTCACGCACGAGATCGGCTTCGCGCGCGAAGTCGCGGACCACGTGCTGTTCATGGAGCGCGGGCGCATCGTCGAGGCCGGGCCGCCCGCCGTCGTGCTCGACGCGCCGGCGCATGCGCGCACCCGCGCGTTCCTGTCGCGGGTGCTGTGATGCGCGCCGCTCCCGACTCGCGAGGTGCCGCACGATGACCGATCGACGCCAGTTCATCGTGGCCGCGCTGGCCGCGGCATCGGGCCTGCCGTGGCATGCGGCGCGCGCGGCGGCCGCCACTGCCGACCTCGACCCGCGCCAGGCCGGCCGCCTGCGCGCCGGCCCCGACGACGCGGCCATCCGCGCGGCCAGCGGCTACCGCTGGGTGCGCGACGGCGCGTTCACGGTCGCGATTTCACCGCACGCGCCGCCCGTGTCGACCTATGCGACCGACGCCCGCACCGTGGTCGGCGCCGATCCCGACTATGCGCAATTGGTCGCGGACACACTCGGCCGCACGCTCGTGCTGGTGCCGATCGCGTGGGCCGACTGGCCGCTCGGGCTGACGTCCGGCAAATACGATGCGGTGATCTCGAACGTCGGCGTGACCGAGAAGCGCAAGGAGAAATACGATTTCACGACCTACCGGCTCGGGCTGCACGGCTTCTACGTGCGCACCGGCAGCCCCATCGCGAAGATCGCGGAGCCGAAGGACGTCGCGGGTTTGCGCATCATCACCGGCGCCGGCACGAGCCAGGAGCGCATCCTGCTCGAATGGAGCAAGCGCAACGTCGCGCAGGGGTTGAAGCCGGCCGAGCTGCTCTATTTCGACGACGATGCGACCGCGCGCGTCGCGCTGCTGTCGGGCCGGGCCGATGCGGAGCTGAACCCGAACGCATCGCTCGCGTACGAGGCCGCGCGCACGGGCAAGATCCGCCGCGTCGGCGTCGTCAATGCGGGCTGGCCGGCGAATGCGGACGTCGCGATCGCGACGCGTCGCGGCAGCGGGCTCGCGCCCGCGCTCACGCTCGCGACCAACGCGCTGATCGGCAACGGCCGCTACGGGCAGGCGCTCGCGCGCTGGGGTTTGCAGAGCGAGGCGATCGCGCGGGCAGAGACCAATCCGCCGGGGTTGCCGTCGTTCTGAGCGTTTCGTTCAAAACCATCGCCCCGGCATGTCGTCACGGACATACCGGGGCGATTCGATTGACTTGTCGTTCCCCTACGCGGGCACCGCGGACCGGGAGCGATCGAGTTCCGCAATGTGCGCGTGAATCGCCGGGATCAGGTCGCGCCCGTAGGCCAGCGCATCGTCAAGCGGATCGAAACCGCGAATCAGGAACGTCGAGACGCCGAGCCGGTAATACGCGCCCAGCGCTCGCGCAACCTGTTTCGGCGTGCCGACCAGCGCGGTCGAATTCCAGCGTGCGCCGGTCAGGTTCGCGACACCCATCCACAGCCGCTCGTCGAGCACGTCGCCCTGCGCGGCGGCCGCCATCAGCCGCTGCGAGCCCGCATTCTGCGGCGCGTGGCCGTCGATCGGCTGGCCGTTCGCGAGCCGCGCCGCACGCACGCGCTCGCGGGTCGCCTCCGCTTTCTCCCACGCGGCCGCCTCGGTATCGGCTACGATCGGCCGGAACGACACGCTGATGCGCGGCACACGCCCGAACGGCGCGGCGGCGGCCCGCACGCGCGCGATCTGCTCGCGCACCGCGTCGAGCGGCTCGCCCCACGTCATGTAGACATCCGCATGCTCGCCCGCGACCGCGAGCGCAGCCGGCGACGAGCCGCCGAAATAGATCGGCACATGCGGTCGTTGCGCGCCCTTCACGACCGGCGACGCACCGCGCAGCCGATAGAACGGGCCGTCGTGATCGACCGGCGCATCGGCCAGCCAGATCCGTTTCAGCACGTCGAGATATTCGCCGGTGCGGCGGTAGCGCGCATCGTGCGGCACGAAATCGCCGTCGCGCTGCAGGTCCGCATCATCGCCGCCCGACACCACGTTCAGCGCGAGCCTTCCACCGCTGAACACGTCGAGTGTCGCGATCTGCCGCGCGGCGGCCGACGGCACGATCACGCCCGGCCGGTGCGCGAGCAGCAGGCGGATGCGTTCGGTCGCGGCGGCCGCGAACGACGCGACGATGAAGCCGTCCGCCGCGTTGCTGAAATGGCCGATCAGGATCTGGTCGAAACCGGCGGCCTCGTGCGCCCGCGCGAAGCGGCGCACGTAGTCGGGCTGGACGGCCGCGCCGCCCGGTACGTCGACCTCCGCGCCGGGTGTCGCGGTGATCATGCCGATGATGTCGACTGGCATGTCGGGATGTCCTTGGGTATGTCGATCAGGAATCGCGGGAATCGCTGCAATCGTGACGCGGGCCGCCCGGTCACTGCGCGGCTGCCGTCTTTTGCGCGGGCGCGGCGAACGCGCCCGCATACGAGCGGTCGAGCAGCTTCGACGTGTCGTACGCGGCCGGAATCACGCCGGCCTTGTACAGGAAATCGGCCGTGTTCTGCGCATCCTTCGCGGCCGTTTCGTCGACCGGGCCGACGCGCTGTTTCGCGTTGTCGAGCCAGCGATACGCGACGTCGGGTTCGAGCTTCGCGCGCTTCGCCCACAGGTCCGCGTACTCGCGCGGATGAGTGTCGACCCACTGGCGCGCCACCACCACGCGCCGCAGGAAATCGGTGATCTCGGCGCGCTTGCCCGACGCGGCCTGCTCGTTCGCGGCGACGAAGCTCAGCGCCGGCATCAGCCCTTGCGCGGTCGCTACGGGGCGCGCGCCTTGCCGCAATGCGAGCGTGCTAACGAACGGCTCCCACAGCGACACCGCGTCGACCGAACCGTTCGCGAGCGCGTTGGTCGCGTCGATCGGCATCAGGTACGCGTACTTCACCGAATCGGCGCGCAGGCCTGCGTGTTCGAGCGCGCGCAGCACGAGCTGCTGGCTCCAGGCGCCGCGCCATACCGCGATGGTCTTGCCCTGCAGATCGGCCACGGTCCGCACCGGCGAGTGCTTCGGCACGAGGATCGCGACGCCGTCGAGGCTCTGCCGCGACACCGCGACGACCTTGACCGGCGCGCCGCGCGCGGCCAGCGTGAGCAGCGCGGAATCGCCGAGGAAGCCGAGGTCGATCGCGTTGCCGTTCAGGCTTTCGGCCACCGGCGCGGCGGCCTGGAAGTGCTTCCACTCGATCGTGTAAGGCAGGTCCTTCAGCACGCCGGATGCTTCCATCGACGCCTGGATGTTGAAGTAGTTCTGTTCACCCACGCGCAGCGTGACGGTGTCTTTGGCGATGCCCGGCTGCGCGGCGAGCGCCAGCAAGAGCGCCGTGACGATTCGGCTCGGCAACATGATCTCCCGGAAGGTTGGCGGGCGGCCTTGCGACGGCGACGCCCCGTGGTCCGCCGTGCGAAACCGCCAGCGCGACGGATGGAACCGGTGAAGATACGTCGATCCACTTCATGACACAAACGCAATATTCTTCTATGCAAAGATGCAAATATTTTATGAATTACGCGTGCATGCCCGGGGCTCGCCGCACCACGGCCGCCACGTGAAATTCGAATGATTCCTCGATGGATATTTCGTGCACGAAATAAATCCCACACTATATTTCGCATACGAAACAACTGCCCGAACGAGGACGCCATGACCGCCCAACCCATCGAGTTTTCCGCCGCCGACGGCTATGTGCTGCACGGCACGCTGTGGTCGCCGCATGCACCGCCGCGCGCGCTGGTGCTGATCCATCCGGCGACGGCCGTGCCCGAGCGGCTGTATGCAGGCTTCGCGCGCTTCCTGACGGAGCGCGGTTTCGCGGCGCTGACCTACGACTATCGCGGCATCGGCGCATCGCGGCCCGCGCGTCTGGGCGCGCTGCAGGCCCGCATGCGCGACTGGATGGAGCTCGACGTCGGCGCCGCGACCGCTTGGGCCCGGCACACGCATGAAGGGCTGCCGCTGCTGGCGGTCGGCCATAGCGTCGGCGGACATGCGATCGGGCTGTCCGGCGCGACGACGCATCTGCGCGCGGCCGTGCTGGTCGCCGCGCACGCGGGCAGCACGCGGCTGATCGCGCGGGCGGCCGAACGCCTGAAGGTGCGGCTGATCCTGCGCGTGCTCGGCCCGCTGACGTCCGCACTGCTCGGCTACGTGCCCGGCAAGCGGCTCGGGCTCGGCGAGGATCTGCCGGCCGGCGTGTTCCGCGAATGGAGCCGCTGGACGACGCTGCCGCACTACTTCTTCGACGATCCGACGCTCGGCGCGGCCGAGCGCTTCTCGAAGCAGCGCTTGCCGATCCTCGCGCTCGGCTTCGACGACGATCCGTGGGCGAATCCGGCCGCGATCGGCCTGCTGGTAAGCTATCTGACCCGCGCGAAGGTCGAACGCCGCCAGATCGATCCGCGCGCGGCGGGCAGCGGCCCGGTCGGGCACATGGGCTTCTTTCGGAGCCGGCCCGGCGCCGTGCTGTGGCCCGACGTCGCCGACTGGCTCGCGCAGGCGCTCGACACGCCGCGCACCGCGGGCCGCCCCTCCCTTTCCATTGCAGCCGGGAACCCAGCTTGAGCGAAGACCGACGACTGTTTTTCCTGTTGAACATCGGCCAGCGGCGCGTGCAGCGCTGGATCGACCGCAAGGCCGAAACCGACACGCGCGCGAGTGCCGCGCAGGCCGGCGCACTGTTCTGCCTCGCGAAGCAGGACGGCGCGCTGATCGGCGAAGTCGGCGCCGCGCTGCAGCTCGCGCCGTCCGCGATGACGGGGCTCGCCGACCGGATGGCGAAGGCCGGCCTCATCACGCGCCATGCCGATTCGGACGACGGCCGCGCGACGCGGCTGTACCTGACCGACGCAGGCCACGCGGCCCTCAAGCGTGCGCGCGTGCTGCTGCGCGAACTCAACGGCAAGCTCTGCGACGGGTTTTCCGACGACGAACTCGACGTCGTCGCGCGCTGGCTGCACGCGTTGCAGGAGCGGTTTCCGGCGGAGCGCTGAACGGCGCTTCACACGCACGCGACCGGCTCGTGCCGGCATCGATCGCAAGCGATTGCGATTCGCGTTTTCGATTCGATTTTCATGCCGTCGCAACGGCAAATCTTGCGTGCCGGACGCCCGCTTCCGGCAACGCTTTCCGGCTACGTCCTGTTACAAAAAACCGCCTGTCGCGCGACATTCGAATCGCCTACATTGCAATCCACTTCGACACATTCGTCGCATGCCCGGACTGGCTTTCCCGACGGGTCGACATCGCAGACACAGCCGACAAGCAAGGAAAACGAAGAGGAGTCTTGACCGAAGCGCTGGCGGCATCCAGCGCACGCGGATCGCGATGGCTGAAACGGCATGCTGAACGGCACGTAACGACGCGTGCGGCACGACCGGTCGCACCGGTTCGCGTCGTCTCGTCGTGCCCCGCCATCGCCTCCGCACCTCACCGAGGAGTCGTCCATGCGACGCATGATCGTGTCCCATCCGCTTGTTACCCGCCTGTCCGCCGCGATGGCGCTGGCCGCCGCCGCCGCGGCGCACGCCGAGCCCGTCGTCGTGTCCGGGCCGAGCCCGTTCGCCGCGTGCACCATCGGCGGCCCGGGCACCAACTACGTGAATGCAGAAGTCGAACCGTGGCTCGCCGTCAATCCGGCGAACCCGAACAACATGATCGGCGTGTGGCAGCAGGACCGCTGGTCGAACGGCGGCGCCCACGGGCTCGTCGCCGGCTATACGTTCGACGCCGGCGCGACCTGGGCGCGCACGCCGCAGCCGTTCAGCGCCTGCGCGCCGGGCGGGCTCAAGTACGAACGCGCGTCCGATCCATGGGTCTCGTTCGGGCCGGACGGCACCGCGTACTCGGTGTCGATCTCGTTCAACCAGTCGAACAACGGCAACGCGGTGGGCGCGTCGGTGTCGACCGACGGCGGACAGACGTGGAGCAGCCCGGCCGTGCTGATCGCGAACGACGAGCCGACGACGCAGTTCTTCAACGACAAGGAATCGGTGACGGCCAACCCGGTGAAGGCCGGCACCGCATACGCGGTATGGGACCGTCTCGAACTGCCGAACGGCAACCCGTACGCGAACCTGCACACGCAGGCGTACCGCGGGCCCACGCTGTTCTCGAAGACGACCGACGGCGGCAAGACGTGGAGCGCCGCGAAGGTCATCGTCAACGTGCCGTCGCGCCAGCAGACGATCGGCAACCAGATCGTCGTCGATCCGAAGAGCGGCACGCTCTACGATTTCTTCGACCTGATCCAGCCGCCGTTCGGCAAGGCGGCCGGCAAGGTCGCGTTCGTCAAGTCGACCGACGACGGCGCGACGTGGACCAAGCCGCGGATCATCGCGGGGCTGCAGACGGTTGGCGTCACGGATCCGAACACCGGCGAACCCGTGCGCACCGGCGACATCATTCCGGAACCCGCGATCGACCCGGCATCGGGCCAGCTCTACGTCGTGTGGCAGGACAGCCGCTTCAATGGCGGCACGTACGACGAGATCGCGATATCGACGTCGAAGGATGGCGGCGCGACGTGGAGCGCCCCGCAACAGGTGAACACGCCGACCGGGCGCCCCGCATTCAATCCGTCGGTGCGCGTCGACAATGCGGGGGCGGTCATGGTCACGTACTACGACTTCCGCGACCTGCAGGCGGGCAACACGACGACGCTGCCGACCGGCTTCTGGCGCAAGATCTCGCACGACGGCGGCGCCACGTTCGCCGACGAGCGGCGCGTCGGCGGCCCGTTCGACATGAAGCTCGCGCCCAACGCCGGCGGGTTCTTCATCGGCGACTACCAGGGGCTCGACGTCATGCCGTCGTCGTCGTTCCATCCGTTCTTCGTGCAGACGAGCGCGGGCAATCTGACGAACCGCACCGACGTGTTCTTCGCGCCGTGATGCGCGGATGACCGTCACGCCGCCGCGACGCCATGCGTCGCACGGCGGCGTGCGTGGGCATCAATGCATGTCGGTGAGCACGATGCGCCCGTCGACCTTCCCTTCCCGCAGCTTCGCGAACACGTCGTTGATGTTGCCGAGCCGGTCGCGATGGATATGCGCGCGCACCAGGCCGTCCGCCGCGAAATCGAGCGACTCCTGCAGATCGCGGCGCGTACCGACGATCGACCCGCGCACGGTGATGCCGTTCAGCACGGTCGAAAAGATCGGCAGCGGGAAATCGCAGGGCGGCAGCCCGTTGAGCGCCACCGTACCGCCGCGCCGGACCATCCCGAGCGCCTGCGCGAACGCGCTGCGCGACACGGCCGTGACCAGCACGCCGTGCGCGCCGCCAATTTCCTTCTGGATCACTTTCGCGGGATCGTCGACCGACGCATCGATCGTCAGATGCGCACCCAGTTGCCGCGCCAGCGCGAGCTTGTCGGGTGAAATGTCGATCGCAGCGACGTGCAGGCCCATCGCACGCGCATACTGCACGGCCACGTGCCCGAGGCCGCCGATGCCGGAGATCGCGAGCCACTGGCCCGGGCGCGTATCGGTGACGCGAATGCCCTTGTAGACCGTGACGCCCGCGCACAGGATCGGCGCGATCTCGTCGAATGCCACCTGCGCGGGCAACTGGCCGACGTAATCGGGATCGGCCAGCACGTATTCGGCGTAGCTGCCGTTCACCGAATAGCCGGTGTTCTGCTGGCCATGGCACAGCGTTTCCCAGCCCGTGCAGCAGTACTCGCAATGGCCGCAGGCCGTGTAGAGCCACGGCACGCCGACGCGATCGCCCTCGCGCACGTGCGTGACGCCCGCGCCGACCGCCGCGACGATCCCCACGCCTTCGTGGCCGGGGATGAACGGCAGCGACGGCTTGACGGGCCAGTCGCCGTCGGCCGCGTGCAGATCGGTATGGCAGACGCCCGACGCCTTGATGTTGACGAGAATCTGGCCGGGCCCCGGCGTCGGGACCGGCACCTCCTCGATACGCAACGGCTCGCCGAACGCGTGTACCACGGCCGCTTTCATGGTCTGGGTCATGCGTTGCTCCTGTCTGGTCGATGAGCGACCCAGTATCCGGTTTCGGAATCGGAGCGCGTTGATACGCGTCAACGCATTGGAACGGATGCAGCGGTCGACGCGGCTTCGCCACGATCGGCGTCGTTTGACGCGCAAGCGCGAGCCGGCGGTTGCACGCCGCCCGCCGCTCCCGCCGCGCTTTCACCGTTCCAACGGAAAGCCGACGAGATCCCGTCATCCAGCTTGGAATTTGACATGATATAACATATCATTTCGCGTGCTCGTCCCCCTGACACCGTTCCAGCCAGGTGGCCGCGCGTCGCCGAGCCATGTTCCCACGGGTCACTGCGCGTCACTGACGCAACAATATATCGTATCTATCCGTGTCCCGTATCGCTCGTTATCCGATCCCGATTCCAACCGATTCACCGACCATGCGCGACCTCCCTCGCTTACCGCTTCGCCCGCTCTCGTCCCTGTCGCTGATGCTGTTCGCCGCCGTCGCCCACGCGCAGACCGATGCGCCCGCCGCATCCGGCACGCCAGCCGCCTCATCCTCGCCGCTCGCACCGATCTTCGTGACGGCGAACCCGCTCGGCGACGCCGAACCGATCGCTCCGACCGTCCAGCTTTCCGGCGATGCGCTGACGCGCCGCCAGGCCGATTCGCTCGGCGAAACGCTCGACGGGCTGCCCGGCGTGTCGACCACCACCTACGGGCCGATGGTCGGCCGTCCGATCATCCGCGGGATGGACGGCGACCGGATCCGGCTGCTGCAGAACGGCGTCGCGGCGTATGACGCGTCGTCGCTGTCGTACGACCACGCGGTGCCGCAGGATCCGCTGTCGATCGAGCGCGTCGAGATCGTGCGCGGCCCGGCCGCGCTGCTGTACGGCGGCAATGCGGTGGGCGGCGTGGTCAACACGATCGACAACCGGATTCCGCGCGAGGCGATCCAGGGCGTGACCGGCGCGCTCGACGCGCGCTATGGCGGCGCGAATTCCGTGCGCGCCGGCGCCGCGCAGGTCGAAGGCGGCAACGGACACTTCGCGTTCCACGTCGACGCGTTCGATCGCGAAACGAGCAAGCTGCGGATTCCCGGCTACGCACGCAGCAGCCAGCAACGCGCGATCGACGGCCCCGACACGCCGCAGCCGGAAGGCAACGTGCCGAACAGCGACGGCCGCGTGCACGGCGGTGCGGTCGGCGCGTCGTATACGTGGGCGGACGGTTTCGCGGGCCTGTCGTACAGCGGCTACGAATCGAACTACGGCTCCGTCGCGGAGAGCGACGTGCGGCTGCGGATGCGCCAGGAACGCCTCGCGCTCGCATCCGAGGTGCGCAACCTGAGCGGGCCGTTCACGAAGCTGAAATTCGATTTCGCCTACACCGATTATCGCCACAAGGAAGTCGACAACGGCGAGACCGCGACCACCTTCCGCAATCGCGGCTACGAGGCGCGCATCGAGGCGCGCCATCGCAAGATCGGGCCGTTCGAAGGCGCGATCGGCGTGCAGTTCGGCCAGAACACGTTCTCGGCGCTGGGCGACGAAATGCTCGTGCCGTCCACGCGCACCAACAGCGTCGCGCTGTTCGGCCTCGAGGAATGGCAGGTCGTCCCGGCGCTGAAGCTGAGCTTCGGCGGCCGCTTCGAGCACGTGAAGGTCGATCCCGATCCGGCCGGCGTCGAGAAATTCGCGCTCGCGCAGCCGCGCGACTTCAACGCGGGCAGCCTGTCGGCCGGCGCGCTGTTCTCGCTGACGCCCGTATGGTCGGTCGCGGCGAACGTCGCGTACACCGAACGCGCGCCGACGTTCTACGAGCTGTATTCGAACGGCCCGCACGATGCGACCGGCCAGTTCCTGATCGGCAACCCGAACGCGTCGAAGGAAAAGGCCGTATCGACCGACCTGTCGCTGCGCTATGCGAGCGGACCGAACCGCGGCAGCGTCGGCGTGTTCTACAACCGCTTCTCGAACTATCTGACCGAATACAACACCGGCCGCGTGGTGGACGACGACGGCGAACCGGTCGCGCCCGGCACCGACGGCTCGCTCAACGAGGCGATCTATAGCGGCGTGCGCGCCGAGTTCTACGGCATCGAGCTGGACGGCAAGTGGCGTGCATTCGCGCGACGCGGCCATACGGTCGATCTCGAACTGACGGCCGACTACACGCACGCGCGCAACGTCGATACGGGCCAGCCGCTGCCGCGCATCGCGCCGCTGCGCGCGACGCTGGCAGCCGACTACGGCTACGGCCCGTTCGGCGCGCGTGCGCAAGTCACGCACGCGTGGTCGCAGCATCGCGTGCCCGACAACGACTTCTCCACCGACGGCTACACGTCGCTCGGCGTGATGCTGACGTACAAGTTCCGCGTCGGGCCTACGCACTGGCTCGCGTACCTGCGCGGCGACAACCTGACGAACCAGGAGATTCGCTACGCGACGTCGGTCGTGCGCGGCTTCGCCCCGCAAGGCGGCCGCAGCGTGATGGCCGGACTGCGCACCACGTTCTGACCTTCGTACGGCCCGCGGCGCCCGCTGCGGGCGAACACGACGCGCTTCGAGGGGAATCTCACGATCGCGCAGATGGACGAGACGACGCAGCGGAACGCGGCGCGGCAGCGCGGCGTCGTCGGCCGGTACGCGCCGCGGAGGCTTGCGCACACTGCGTTCGCCGTGCGATGCAAGTTTCGGTCCCGCTCGGGCATCGCCCGTTACCGTATCGCTGCCATGGATACCGCGCGGCAGGCGCGCCCGCCCCGTCCGTCGACACGGACTTTTAAAACGCACGAATGACGAGTATCCTAAAAAAAGCACTTTTCGACCGGGCGGCGAATCGCGTGCCCTGACTCCCGTCCGATCGCCATGCGGCCCCGTCGTATCGCGCACCGCGCGCCGACGGTGGCGTCTGCCTCTCGCGCCTCGGCCGCACGAACCTTCCCCCAACAATCGTCAGGAGAGCTGGTGAGCCGACTCGTCGTCGTATCCAATCGCATCGCGGACCCTCGTAAAGCCGCGGCCGGCGGCCTCGCCGTCGCCGTGAAGGACAGCCTGCAGGAAACCGGCGGCGTCTGGTTCGGCTGGAGCGGCAGGCTACGCGGCGGCGACGATCAGCCCACGCATGGTGACGACGTGCAGGTCCAGAACGTCGGCGGCATTCAGCTCGCGACGGTCGATCTCGATCCGCAGGACTACGACGCTTACTACCTCGGCTACTCGAACAACGTGCTGTGGCCGGTGTTTCACTACCGGCTCGATCTCGCGCAGTTCGACCGACGCTTCGCCGACGGCTACCGGCGCGTGAACCAGTTGTTCGCGCGCAAGCTGCGCACGCTGCTGCGGCCCGACGACGTGATCTGGGTGCACGACTATCAGCTGATTCCGCTCGCCGCCGAGCTGCGCGCGATGGGCTGCACGAATCCGATCGGCTTCTTCCTGCATATTCCGATGCCGCCGCCGCCGATCATGGCCGCGATCCCGGAACACGAATGGCTGATGCGCTCGCTGTTCGCGTACGACCTCGTCGGCTTCCAGACCGAATCGGATCTGCTCCACTTCGAGCATTACGTCGAGGCGGAAGCCGGCGCGGCGCGGCTGCCGGACGGACGGCTGCGGGCATTCGGCCGCACGCTGTCGGCCGGCGCGTTCCCGATCGGCATCAACGTCGACGAGTTCGAGTCGCTCGCGCGCGATCGCGACGGCCTCGACATGTTCGAGCGCATGCGCGACGAATATTCGCGGCGCCAGTTGCTGGTCGGCGTCGACCGGCTCGATTACACGAAAGGGCTGCCGCAGCGCGTGCATGCATTCCGCGAGCTGCTCGAACAGTATCCGGAGAACCGCGACCGCGCGACGCTGATCCAGATCGCCGCGCCGAGCCGCGAGGATCTCGGCGCGTACGACGACCTGCGGCGCGAGATGGACAGCCTGTGCGGCGCGATCAACGGCGACTACGGCGAGCTCGAATGGATGCCGATGCGCTACATTCACCGCACCGTCGCGCGCAAGCGCCTGCCGGGCCTTTACCGCGCGAGCCGGGTCGCGCTCGTCACGCCGCTGCGCGACGGGATGAATCTCGTCGCGAAAGAGTTCCTCGCGGCTCAAGACGCGGCCGACCCGGGCGTGCTCGTGCTGTCGCGTTTCGCGGGTGCGGCCGAACAACTGAAGTCGGCGCTGCTCGTCAATCCGTACGACACGCAAGGCACCGCGCAGGCGATCCAGCGCGCGCTCACGATGCCGCTCGAAGAGCGCCGCCAGCGTCACGCGGCGCTGATGGCGATCATGCGCAAGACCGACGTGCACTGGTGGCGCACGCGCTTTCTCGAAGCGCTCACCGAAGCGGCCGAAGTGGCGGCCGCGACCGAATCCTGACGCGCCGACGCGCGCTCACGCCCCTGCCGCCGCGCATGCGAGCACGACGCCGCTCGACCGATACGTGCGCGTCGCTCATGGCGACTCCGTGGCGGGAAAGAACGGAAGGAAAACGCGCGACGGCTTCATCGATCGGTTTCGTGCGGCCGGCCGTACGCGACGAAATCGCGCTCGACCGCCGACGCCTGCTCCGTTTCGATCGCACCGCCGCGCGCGCTCGTTTCGTCGCCGGGTAATACCGGCGTGGCCGACGACGGTTCGATGCGCCCGTCGATCAGCGCCTGCAGCACATCGCGTTCGAGCACCTCGCATTGCAGCAGCCGTCGCGCGATGCGTTCGAGCGCGTCGCGACGTTCGCCGAGCGTCGCCGCGACCCGCGCATGCGCATCGGCCAGCAGCGTGCGCACCTCGTCGTCGATCATCCGCGCGGTGTGCTCGCTGCAGCGGCCGTCGCCCGCATGCCATGCGCCGGGCAGCCCCTGGCGCGCGTCGCCGTCGTCGAACGTCGCGAGCCCGATCTTCTCGCTCATTCCATACTGCATGACCATGTGGCGCGCCATCGCGGTCGCGCGTTCGAGATCGTTCTGCGCGCCGGTCGACACATCGCCGAACACGAGTTCTTCCGCCACGCGCCCGCCGAGCAGCGCGTCGATCCGGTCGAGCAGCTCGCTGCGGCGCAGGACGTAGCGATCCTCGGTGGGCACCTGCTGCGTGTAGCCGAGTGCGGCGACGCCGCGCGGAATGATCGACACCTTCTTCACCGGGTCGCAATGCGCGCGGCTTTCCGCGACGAGCGCATGGCCGGCTTCGTGATACGCGATGGTCAGCTTCTCCTGCTCGTTCATCACGCGGCTCTTGCGCTCGAGGCCCGTCAGCGCGCGGTCGATCGCCTCGTCGAAGTCGGCCATGCCGACTGCCGGCTTGCCGAGTTCGGCCGCATGCAGCGCGGCCTCGTTGACGACGTTCGCGAGATCGGCGCCGACGAAGCCCGGCGTGCGCGACGCGAGCTCGCCGAGATCGACGTCGGCCGCGAGCTTCACGCGCTTCACGTGCACGCCGAGGATCTGGCGGCGGCCGTTCACGTCCGGCCGGTCGATCGCGATGTGGCGATCGAAACGCCCCGGCCTCAGCAGTGCAGGATCGAGGATCTCGGGCCGGTTCGTCGCGGCCATGATGATCACGCCGGAGCCGGCCTGGAAACCGTCCATCTCGACCAGCAACTGGTTGAGCGTCTGTTCGCGTTCGTCGTTGCCCGACATCGGGCCGACGCCGCGCACCTTGCCGAGCGCATCGAGCTCGTCGACGAACACGATGCACGGCGCCTTCTGCTGCGCCTGCTCGAACAGGTCGCGCACGCGCGCGGCGCCCACGCCGACGAACATCTCGACGAACGCCGAGCCGCTGATCGAGAAGAACGGCACGGCCGCCTCGCCCGCCACCGCGCGCGCGAGCAGCGTCTTGCCCGTACCCGGCGCGCCGACGACGAGCACGCCTTTCGGAATCTTGCCGCCGAGCCGCTGGTAGCGATCGGGGTTGCGCAGGAATGCGACGAGCTGCTGCAGTTCGGCCTTCGCTTCGTCGATGCCGGCGATGTCGTCGAACGTGATGCCGGTTTCCTGCTGTACGTACACGCGCGCGCGGCTCTTGCCCATGCCGGTGAAGTCCTGCAGCCCGCCGCGCTTGCGCAGCATCATGTTCCATACGAACACGAGCAGCATCAGCGGCAGCAGCCACGACGCGAGCGATGTGAGCCAGCCGGTGTCGGGCGTGCCGTGATAGCGGATGCCGGCGGCGGTCAGCGTGTCGATCAGGTGCTCGTCGGTCACGCGGCTGGTCGTGAAGCGCCACGGCGCGCCGGCCTGCCGCACGACCGCGGCGTCGGACGCAGGCAGGATCGTGCCGGCCTGCGGCATCTTCAGCGTGCCCGAGATCGACGCCGGGCCGACCTCGAGATCGTCGACGAGCCGCGCCGCGACGAGCCGGTGGAAATCGCTGTATGCAATCGGCGCGGACGTCGGGCGCAGCATCAGCAACTGCGCGGCGAACAGCACGAAGAAGCCCGCCGCGATCAGCAATCCCGGGTAGTCGAATTTCCTGTCCATGGCATCGGGCCGGCCCTGCCTGCTGCGCGGCGTGCGCTCACGCCGGCACGCGCGCGCATCCGGTATGCGGCCGCGACAGCCATGCGAAAACGGCATGCATCCGCGCCATCGTCGCCTCGCTGTGTCGCGTCGTTCGTCGCATCGATCCCGCCTCGGCAACCCCATCGGCCGGCGTCGCCGGGCGGTCCTCGCCCGGGCGGCACGCCGCGACGCACCGCCCCTGGTTCAAGTCTAGTTCGCGCACGGACGTCGCGCATCGCTCGCCGCGCGAGCGTCGAATCGTCAGACGAACGGCTTTCATCCGCCCCCTTGCCGCGTTATAGTCGCGTGCATGACATTTTCGTGACAGCCGCAGTGCGCCGCCTCGCACGATGCCGGCCGTTGCATTTTTTCGCCCTGCGTCGCGGCAGTCCGCGCGATGCCGGCGCGCATCGAACGACAACACCCACCCGCCCACCCGAGGAGCCCACGACGTGAACGACACCCCCGATCGCCCCGACGACCTTCCCGCCGATCCCGACCGCCGCCGTGTGCTCGGCGGCCTCGCCGCGATCGGCGCCGGTGTCGCGCTCGCCGGCTGCGAAACCACCGCGGGCAACGCGCCGCGTTCGGCCGCCGACCTGCGCATCGACGAAGCGTTGCGCCAGCGCGTGCGCCACATCGTCGTGATCTATGCGGAAAACCGCAGCTTCGCGAACCTGTACGGCGATTTCCCCGGCGTGCGCTACCCGCTGAGCGAAGTGCGCCCCGAGCACGCGCAGCAACTCGATCGCGACGGCAAGACGCCGCTGCCGGTGCTGCCGAAGATCTGGGGCGGGCTCGTGCCGCAGGCGCAGGAAGTGGACGGCAAGCGCTACGCGATCGCGGAGCGCGACATCGACAAGCTGCCGAACGCGCCGTTCCGGATTTCGGACGCGCAGGGCAAGCCGCTGCCGAACGGCGTGATCACGCGCGACCTGTGGCATCGCTTCTACCAGAACCAGATGCAGATCGCGGGCGGCCGCAACAACCAGTTCGCCGCGTGGGCCGATTCGGGCGGCCTCGTGATGGGCCATTACCGCAATTCAGCCGACACGCTGCGACTGTGGAATCTCGCACGGCAATACACGCTGTGCGACAACTTCTTCATGGCGGCCTTCGGCGGCTCGTGGATGAACCACATGTTCCTGATCTCCGCGCAGCCGCCGCTGTATCCGGACGCGCACAAGCATCCGCATGCGGCGAAGCTGTTGTCGAAGGTCGAAGGCGACGATCCGGCCGGCACGCGCCTGAAGCTCGCCGACGATTCGCCCGCGTCCGCGCTCGACGGCCCGCCGAAATTCGCGGTCGACGGCCCGCTGACGCCGGACGGGTACGGCGTGAACACGATGGCGCCGCCGTACCAGCCGAGCTACGTGCCGCCGCCCGATCCGGGCAACGCCGCGTATGCGGATCCGGCCGACCATCGCGTGATGCCGCCGCAGGGCTACGCGACGATCGGCGACCGCCTGTCGGAGAAGAACATCGACTGGGCGTGGTACAGCGGCGCGTGGCAGTACGCGCTCGATCATCGCGACACGGGCACGGTGCCCGACTTCCAGTATCACCACCAGCCGTTCAACTACTTCGCGAACTACGCGCCCGGCACCGAAGCCCGCCGCAAGCATTTGCGCGACGCGGGGCTCGGCGACGAACCGTCGACCAACCACTTCATCGCCGACATCGACGCGGGGCGCCTGCCTGCCGTCACGTTCTACAAGCCGCAGGGCAACCTGAACATGCACGCGGGCTATGCGGACATCGAATCGGGCGACCGCCACATCGCAACCGTGATCGACCATATCCGGCGCGGGCCGCAATGGGAACACACCGTGATCGTGATGACGCACGACGAGAACGGCGGCTGGTGGGATCACGTCGCGCCGCCGGTCGGCGATCGCTGGGGCCCCGGCTCGCGGATCCCGGCGCTCGTGATCTCGCCGTTCGCGAAAAAGGGCTTCGTCGATCACACGCTGTACGACACGAACTCGATCCTGCGCTTCATCAGCCGCGTGCACGGCCTCGCGCCGCTCGACGGCGTGGTCCGGCGCGACAACGCGTTCGCCGCGCGTGGCGCGACGCCGCCGGGCGATCTGACGAACGCGCTCGATCTCGGCTGACAACCGGTCGACCGCGTGAAACGACGACGCCCCGGGCCAAGCGACGGTGGCCCGGGGCGTTCATGGCGCTTGCAGAGCGGTGACGTCGATGCCGCTCGTCAGCCGCCGATACGCTGCTCGATCTTCTTCATCGTGTCGGTCATCTCGGCGGGCAAGCGCAGCTTCAGCATGTCGAACAGCGCCGCGTGCAGCTTCAGCTCCTCGCGCCATTCGTCCGCGTTCATCGACGTCACCGCATCGAACTGCTCGCGCGTGAAATCGAGGCCGTCCCAGTGCAGGTCCTCATACGCGGGCGACACGCCGAACGCATGCTCGCCGCCACCGCCGGTGCCTTCGAGACGGTCGAGCATCCACTTCAGCACGCGCATGTTCTCGCCGAAGCCCGGCCACACGAACTTGCCGTTCGCATCCTTGCGGAACCAGTTCACGCAATAGATCTTCGGCAGCGTCGCGCCGGCGGCCTCGAGCTGCCGGCCGAGTTTGAGCCAGTGCGCGAAATAATCGCTGACGTTGTAGCCGCAGAACGGCAGCATCGCGAACGGATCGCGGCGCACGACGCCCTGCTGGCCAACGGCCGCCGCGGTCGTCTCGGAGCCCATCGTCGCGGCCATGTACACGCCTTCGACCCAGTCGCGCGCTTCCGTGACGAGCGGCACCGTCGTCGAGCGGCGGCCGCCGAAGATGAACGCGTCGATCGGCACGCCGGCCGGGTTTTCCCAGTCGTCGTCGATCGACGGGCACTGCGCGGCCGGCGCGGTGAAGCGCGAATTCGGATGCGCGGCCTTGCGGCCGGTTTCCTTGCCAATCTCGGGCGTCCACGGATTGCCCTGCCAGTCGGTCAGCTTCGCGGGCGGCGTGTCGGTCAGCCCTTCCCACCACACGTCGCCGTCTTCCGTCAGCGCGACGTTCGTGAAGATCACGTTTTCCTTCAGCGTGGCGATCGCGTTCGGGTTGGTCTTCACGCCGGTACCCGGCGCCACGCCGAAGAAACCGGCTTCCGGGTTGATCGCATACAGGCGGCCGTCGCGGCCCGGCTTCAGCCACGCGATGTCGTCGCCGATCGTCGTGACCTTCCAGCCGTCGAAGCCCTGCGGCGGGATCAGCATCGCGAAGTTGGTCTTGCCGCACGCGGACGGGAACGCGGCCGCGACGTGATATTTCTTGCCGGCCGGCGACGTCACGCCGAGGATCAGCATGTGTTCCGCGAGCCAGCCCTGATCGCGACCCATCGTCGACGCGATGCGCAGTGCGAAGCACTTCTTGCCGAGCAGCGCATTGCCGCCGTAGCCGGAGCCGAAGCTCCAGATCTCGCGCGTTTCGGGAAAGTGCACGATGTACTTCACCGGATTGCACGGCCACGGCACGTCCTGCTGGCCGGCTTCGAGCGGATGGCCGACGCTGTGCACGCATGGCACGAAATCGCCGTCCTCGCCGAGCACGTCGTACACGTCGCGCCCCATGCGCGTCATGATCCGCATGTTCACCGCGACGTACGGGCTGTCGGACAACTCGACGCCGACGTGCGCGATCGGCGAGCCGAGCGGGCCCATCGAGAACGGCACGACGTACAGCGTGCGGCCGCGCATCGCGCCGCGGAACAGACCGTTGAGCGTCTCGCGCATTTCGGCCGGATCGATCCAGTTGTTGGTCGGACCGACGTCGTCGCGCGAAGCCGCGCAGATGAACGTGCGATCCTCCACGCGCGCCACGTCAGACGGATCGGATTGCGCGAGATACGAGTTCGGGCGCTTCGCCGGGTTCAGGCGCGTGAGCGTGCCCTGGTCGACCATCGCCTGGCACAGCGCGTCGTATTCTTCCTGCGAACCGTCACACCACACGACGCGCTCGGGCTCCGTGAGCGCCGCGATGCGCGATACCCAGTCGATCAGCTTGCGATGCTTGACGAAGGCCGGCGGAGCGATCAGCGGGCCATGTGTTGCTTCGGCCAAAGTGTTTTGCGACATGGGGATGTCTCCAGATTATTGGGCGGGGGATGGGGGATGCGGGGTGAACCCGCGAGATGGGAATGCGTGCGGAGCGCAGGGAGCGGCAGCGCGCAGCAGAACGGGACGCGCGAGCGGAGCGCGCGTCGATGCCGCGATGCGGGCGAGAGAAGGTGATGTCTCGTATATAAGCGTGCGAACGCGAGTTTCGCCATGCAAGCAACCTGCCATACAACTCCATGTCGGCCAGCATACCATCGCCGTTATTGGGCGGGCGTTGCGTTGCAGCAAGAAACCCGCTGCGCCGGCGCGCCGGCATGCGCGTTGCAGGCAGGTTCTTTTTACGGCGTCGTCGCGCACACTTTGGGGACGAAACGCGTGTGACGACCGCCCTGCAAGGGTTTCGTACGAGCGGCAATTTCAACCTGCCGCTTGGGCAAACGAACAACGCGAACACACGCCGTGCGAATCAGCGTTTTCGCTACTCAGGCAAACCCTGAATCAGTTGCGTACACAAACATCCTGTTCGAATCGCGATAGACACCCCCGCTCGAAACGAGGTGCCGGGCAATCACGCGCTCCACGCGTCGAATGAAAAAAAGCCAACCCGTCACGGATTGGCTTTCTGCCGCGGATATGACGATTACGCGAACTGGTTCATCGTGTTGTCCTTGCCCGCTGCCTTCAGCGCCGCTTCGCCGCTGAAGTATTCCTTGTGATCGTCGCCGATGTCCGAACCGGACATGTTCTGGTGCTTCACGCACGCGATGCCCTGACGGATTTCCTTGCGCTGCACGCCGGCCACGTAGCCGAGCATGCCCTGATCGCCGAAGTATTCCTTGGCCAGGTTGTCGGTCGACAGCGCGGCCGTGTGGTACGTCGGCAGCGTGATCAGGTGGTGGAAGATGCCTGCTTCACGCGATGCATCGGCCTGGAACGTACGGATCTTCTCGTCGGCGAGCTTGGCCAGTTCGGTGTCGTCGTATTCGACGCTCATCAGTTGCGCGCGGTCGTACGCCGACACGTCCTTGCCTTCGGCCTTCATCGCGTCGTACGCCTGCTGACGGAAATTCAGCGTCCAGTTGAACGACGGGCTGTTGTTGTACACCAGCTTCGCGTTCGGGATCACCTTGCGGATCTCGCTGACCATGCCGCCGATCTGCGCGATATGCGGCTTTTCGGTTTCGATCCACAGCAGGTCGGCGCCGTTCTGCAGCGACGTGATGCAGTCGAGCACGCAACGCGCTTCGCCCGTGCCGGCGCGGAACTGGAACAGGTTGCTCGGCAGGCGCTTCGGACGCAGCAGCTTGCCGTCGCGCTTGATGACGACGTCGCCGTTGCCCAGTTGATCGGCCGACAGCTCCTCGCAGTCGAGGAACGAGTTGTATTGATCGCCCAGGTCGCCCGGCTGGTTCGTCACGGCGATCTGCTTGGTCAGGCCGGCGCCCAGCGAATCGGTACGCGCGACGATGATGCCGTCGTCCACGCCCAGCTCCAGGAACGCGTAGCGAATCGCGCGGATCTTCGCGAGGAAGTCCTCGTGCGGCACCGTGACCTTGCCGTCCTGGTGGCCGCACTGCTTCTCGTCCGACACCTGGTTCTCGATCTGGATGCAGCACGCACCCGCTTCGATGAACTGCTTGGCCAGCAGGTAGGTCGCCTCCGCGTTGCCGAAGCCGGCGTCGATGTCGGCGATGATCGGCACGACGTGCGTGACGTGGTTGTCGATCTTTTCCTGGATCGCGGCCTTGGCAGCCGGGTCCTTCGCCGCATCCAGCTCGCGGAACAGGCCGCCCAGCTCACGGGCGTCGGCCTGGCGCAGGAACGTGTACAGCTCGCGGATCAGCGCGCTGACCGAGGTCTTTTCGTGCATCGACTGGTCCGGCAGCGGGCCGAACTCCGAGCGCAGCGCGGCGACCATCCAGCCCGACAGGTACAGGTAGCGGCGTTCGGTGCTGTTGAAGTGCTTCTTGATCGAGATCATCTTCTGCTGGCCGATGAAGCCGTGCCAGCAACCCAGCGACTGCGTGTACTTGGACGGATCGGCATCGTACGCGGCCATGTCGGCGCGCATGATCTTCGCGGTGTACTTCGCGATGTCCAGGCCGGTCTTGAACTTGTTCTGGGCACGCATGCGGGCCGCATACTCGGGGCTGATGGCGTTCCACGCGCTGCCGTGGTTTTCCTTCAAGCCAGCCACTGCCTTGATGTCGTCTTGATATTGGGACATGTCTATCTCCTGGGAACGAAGCGCATTTGAGTAAAGAGTTCAGCGTGCCCGCCGCGTGTGACGAAGCGAACTGCATGGACTCAATAGTAATCCCGTCCGGCAACATTTCGGTCAAGTCTTATATAAGACATAAGATATAAATTTTTGTTGTTTTTCAATGAGATAGCCAAGCGTTTTTGCGATGCAAAACACGGTTTCAAGCGGCGGTAAAACGCGGCGGCGGGAAACCGATGCGAATTCCGCGATATGAAATCTCCTTTCGGCTGCTGGAGAACGGGCCGCGTCGGCAAGGCCGGACAGCGACGACCGGTCTCGCCTTTGTCAGGGCTGCGACAAAACGTCTATACTTGGACAATTCTTTAATCCCAGCGCGTCTGCGCCTCTGCCTGCCTCCCGGAGCGCCATGAACGACTCTCCCGTTTTCGACACGCTTTGCGACCTGCTGACTACCGCCGGCGCGCGTTTCCGCGTGCTCGAGCATCCAGCGGAAGGCAAATCCGACGCGATTGCCGCGCTGCGCGGCACGCGCCCCGAACAGGGCGCGAAGGCGATGCTCTGCACGTTCAAGGACGGCGGCGGCGCCACCGCGCTCGCGGTAATTCCCGGCCACCTGAAGATCGACTTCCGCAAGGTCGCCGATGCGCTTGGCCGGCGCAAGGCGACGCTCGCCTCGCCCGACCTCGCGGCCGCCGTCACGCGCTGCGTGATGGGTGCCGTGCCGCCGTTCGTATTCGATGCGAACGTGACGCTCGTCGTCGATCCGGCGCTGGTCGAGCGCAACGCCGAGATCGCGTTCAACGCGGGCCGCCTCGACCGCTCGGTCGTGCTCGACGCAGCCGACTACGTCCGGATCGCGCGCCCGCTGCTGGCCGACATCACGCGCCCCGAGACGACGGACGCCCCCGCCCCGCAGGAGCACGCATGAGCACGAACCGCAAACCACTGCTGTCGGAGCAGGCATCGCTGATCGAGCAGGTGCAGCGCATCGCCGAAGGGCTCGGCGAGATGTTCGCGCCGTTCACCGAGGTCGTCGTGCACGACCTGCGCACGCCCGAGCACGCGATCCTCGCGATTCACAACAACCTGTCCGGGCGCGCGGTCGGCGATCCCGCAACCGAACTCGGCCTCGCGCGCATCGCCGACGACGATTTCCCGCAGGTGCTCGCGAACTATCCGAACCGCTTCGCCGACGGCCGCACTGCGAAAAGCACGTCGATCGGCATCAAGGATTCGACCGGGCGCTACGTGGCCGCGCTGTGCCTGAATGCCGACGTCACGCTGTTCCGCGGCTTCCAGGGCATGCTGAGCCAGTTCTGCCGCACGGACGGCGAAGCCGTCGTCGAAACGCTCGACCCGGCCGGCGCGGACGCGATCCGGCAGCGCATCGACGCCTTCGCGACACGCCTCGCGACGACGCCGCGCGAGCTGAAGACCGACCAGCGCCGCGAGCTGATGCAGACGCTGAAGGCGGACGGCTTCCTCGAGGTGCGCCGCGCGATGGAGATCGTGTCGCAGCATCTCGGCGTGTCGCGCGCCACCGTCTACAACGATGCGAAGTGACGCGGCGCGCCCCGCATTCCAGTTGACTGACTTTTTCGACCCCGAGCGACCATGAATTCTCCGACTCTCCCCACGTACGACGACGTCGCCGCCGCCGCGGCCCGGCTCGAAGGCCATGCGCACCGCACGCCGGTGATGACGTCGCGGACGATCGACGACGCGCTCGGCGCACAGGTGTTCTTCAAGTGCGAGAACCTGCAGCGCATGGGCGCGTTCAAGTTCCGCGGCGCGTTCAACGCGCTGTCGCGCTTCGACGCGGAACAGCGCCGCCACGGCGTCGTCGCGTTCTCGTCGGGCAACCATGCGCAGGCAATCGCGCTGTCGGCGCGCATCCTCGGCATTCCCGCGACGATCGTGATGCCGCAGGACGCACCGGCCGCGAAGATAGCCGCGACGCGCGGCTACGGCGGCAACGTCGTGACCTACGACCGCTACACCGAGGATCGCGAGCAGATCGGGCGCGAGCTCGCGGAAAAGCACGGGCTCACGCTGGTTCCGCCCTACGATCACCCGGACGTGATCGCCGGCCAGGGCACCGCGGCCAAGGAACTGTTCGACGAAGTCGGGCCGCTCGACGCGGTGTTCACGCCGCTCGGCGGCGGCGGGCTGCTGTCGGGCACCGCGCTCGCCACGCGCGCGCTGTCGCCGCACGCGAAGCTGTACGGCGTCGAGCCCGAAGCCGGCAACGACGCGCAGCAATCGTTCCGGTCCGGCACGATCGTGCACATCGACACGCCGCGCACGATCGCCGACGGCGCGCAGACGCAGCACGTCGGCAACCTTACGTTCCCGATCCTGCGCCGCGACGTCGACGACATCCTGACCGCGACGGACGCGGAACTGGTCGACTGCATGCGCTTCTTCGCCACGCGCATGAAGCTCGTCGTCGAGCCGACCGGCTGCCTGGCGTTCGCCGCCGTGCGACGGATGAAGGACGCGCTGCAGGGCAAGCGCGTCGGCGTGGTGATCAGCGGCGGCAACGTCGATCTCGAGAACTTCTGCGCGCTGGTGTCGGCACCGGCCTGAGCGTCGCGGCGCGCATGAAGATCCTGTCATGCGCGCACCGCCCCGCCTCCACGTCGCGCCAGGTTTCGCGCCCCGGACTGATTACGTCGTCGTCCCGAAGTCGGTCTGAAGGCGTCTTCATGAATACGCGCGCGATCGCCGCCGCGCGGATGCGACGGATGCGTTCGAACCCGACCGTTTCTTCAGACCTGAAACGCCGCCCGGGCACCTCGAACGCAAGCATCCGGAAAGCCGACACCGGGTAATGACGTTTTTTCGCATCCGCGCGCGCCCGGACGATTGACGTGCCCGACCGCGCGCCATTACCCTTGCGCGCTGATGGTTCCCAGGGATGGGATCAAAAGGGAACGCAGGCGAGGCGACGTCTCGAATCTGCGGCTGCCCCCGCAACTGTGAGCGGCGAATCCGTGCCACCGCATGCCACTGGGAAACCGGGAAGGCCCGCACGGATGGCGACCCGCGAGCCAGGAGACCTGCCATCGACCCGAGGTCCAGCAGCCGCACCGGGCGGGGTGTCCCGATGTGCAAGCACCGCCGTTGGCGGCCGCCTGTTGCATGGACGACCCGACCTCAGGATCCGTCAGATGTCCATCGTTCCCGAATCCGCTTCCCGGCCGGAAGCGCCGCCCCGACACGCCGTCGGCATGCATCCCCTGCCGGCCCCCGGCTCACGGTCGCCGTACACGTCACACGCTTTGTCCCGCTGTCTCATGAACCTTCGTCACCTGCTTGCCACGTCCGCCGCCACCGCGCTGCTTTCCCCGCTCGCCCATGCGGCCGGCGACGCGGCGCCTGCGCAGCCCGCGGCACTGGCGTCAGGCGCGGACCTGCCCACGATCAGCGTGACCGACACGCGGCACCTGCCCGAATCGTTCGACCGGCGCTATGCGTCGACGCAGGTGCTCACGCGCGAGGATCTCGACCGGCTGTCGCCGGCCGACCCGAGCATCACGCAAGCGCTCGCGACGCTGCCGGGCGTGACCGTCGCGCAGAACGGCGGGCCCGGCTCGTCCGCGTCGGTCAGCATCCGCGGCTCGTCGGCGAGCCAGGTCGCCGTGTTCATCGACGGCATCCGGATCGGCTCGCCGACCACCGGCATCGCGCCGTGGGCCGACCTGCCGACCGAAGCGTTCGAGCGCGTCGAGGTGATCTCCGGCCCGGCCGCCGCATCGTTCGGCAACAACGCGATGGGCGGCGTCGTGCAACTCTTCACGCGCCGCGCCGCCAACCAGCCGAACCAGACCACCGTGTCGTTCGGCGGCGGCTCGAACAAGACGTTCGACACGCAGTTCCGCACGTCGGGCACGGTGCCGTCGACCGGGCCGCTGGCCGCGCTGGGCGGGCTCACCTATTCGCTCGGGCTGCACGACTACAACACGGCCGGCATCGATGCGACGCGGCCCTTCTTCTACGGCCACGAAGACGGCCGCAACCCGTATCACGCGCAGGATCTCGACGCGCGGCTCGGCTATGCGCGCGACAACTGGTCGATCTCGACGTTCGCGCTGTACCACCGCTCCGATCTGTCCTACGACAACAGCGGCTACGCGAATCGCGAACGCGATCACCAGTTGACGACCGGCGTCGCATTCCATCTCGACATCACGCCCGATACGCAGTTCGACCAGTCGTTCGGCTATGCGAACGATCGCCAGTTCATCTACGCGGACAACCCGGCCCTCGCGACGGACCAGATCAATTCGCAGCGCATCAGCACGTCGACGTCGCTGACCCATCAGGCGCACGGTTTCCACCTGTTCGGGCTGCCGCTGTCGGGCGAATCGAAGCTCGCGTACGACTTCACGCGCGAACAGGCGTTCCTGCCGGTCGACATTCCCGGCGGCGTGCCGACGCGCAACGATTCCGCGTTCTCGCTGCACCAGTCGGCGACGCTCGGCAACGTGACGATGTTCGTCGCCGGCCGTCACGAGATCATCGCCGGGCAAGCGGTGAACACCGGCAACGCCGCGCTGTCGTGGGCGATCACGCCGGTCTACACGGCGCGCGTGTCGTACGGCAACGCGTTCCGCCTGCCGACGTTCAACGACCTGTACTACCCGGGCTACGGCAATCCGAACCTCAGCCCGGAACGCAGCACGTCGGTCGAGGCCGCGCTCGACGCGAACACGGCGTACGGCATGTTCACCGCGGCGATCTACGACACGCGCGTCAACAACCTGATCGCGTACAACCCGGCGACGTTCTCGCCGATGAACATCGGCCGTTCGCACATTCGCGGCATCGACCTGTCGTACAAGGGAACGATCGGCCGCTCGACGCCGGTGAGCGTCGCGGTCGGCATCCTGAATCCGCAGGACGAGACCAACCAGACCTGGCTCAGCCGCCGGCCGCGCCAGACGGTCAGCCTGAACGTCGACCACACGTGGGACGAACTGAAGCTGCACGCGCTGAGCACAGGCGCGTCGCTGCTGTACGGCGGCTCGACGTTCGACGACCCGGCCAACCGGCAGTATCTGGCGTCGTACCTGACGGTGAGCCTGCGCGCGTCGTACCGGATCAATTCGCACTTGACGGTGTCGGCGTCGCTGTCGAACCTGTTCGACCGGCAATACATGACCGCGTACGGCTACAACACGCTCGGGCGCACCGCGTTCGGCAAGGTGAGCTATACGTTCTGACGGCCCCACGCAGCGGCGCGACGCACCACACCGGCACGCGCGGAAAATTGACAGCACGGCAAAAGCTAATAAAATTAGTTTTTTGACTAACCCGCATAGCATTCGTCATGGCGCGTGCCGGCATTACCGTGGACAAGCTCGTCGAAGCCGGCGCGCAGCTCGCCGATGAAACCGGCTTCGAGCAACTCACCGGCGCAGCGCTCGCGCGGCATTTCGACGTCAAGCTGGCGAGCCTGTATTCCCATGTCGCGAGCTTCGACGATCTCAAGAGCCGGATCGCGCTGTTCGCGCTGCAGGAGCTGGCCGAGCGCGCCGCCGACGCGCTGGCCGGCCGCACCGGCAAGGACGCGCTGGCCGCGCTCGCCAACGTCTATCGCGACTACGCACGTGCGCATCCGGGCCGCTTCGCGGCCGCGCGCCATCCGGTGAGCGGCGGGCGCGCCACCGCAAGCGCGGGCGGGCAACTCGTCAGGATGACGGCAGCGGTGCTGCGCAGCTACGGCTTGCCCGATAGCGAACAGGCGCATGCGATCCGCCTGCTCGGCGGTTTCTTCATGGGCTACGTGACGCTCGAAAGCGCCGGCGGCTTCTCGCACAGCGCGCCGGATTCGGACGTGTCGTGGGCACGCAGCCTCGATGCGCTCGACGTGATGCTGCGCCACTGGCCTTCGGCCGCATGACGTACCGAACGGAATCCAAGCAATGAAAGACAAACCCGACGGCGTCGTGCTGCCGAGCCGTGTCGTGCCCTTCCCGACCTCGATCAGCGACGAAGCACGCGCCGCGCTGCAACGCCTGACCGGCGACGACGGGGTGCCGCTGAATGCGTTGCACGTGATGCCGGCGCCGGACGACATCGACGCATGGATGCGCGTGAAGGCCGGTGCCGACGCGCATTACACGGCCGCGGTCGAGCAGCTCGCCGGCTATTTGCGCTCGAGCGTCGAGACGATCCGCGTCGGCGATGCGGACGTGCATGTCGCGACACCCGACGACGCGGCTTCCGGCGCCTGCGCCTACATCGATCTGCATGGCGGCGCGCTGGTCGTCGGCGGCGGCGCCGCGTGCCGCGCCGGCGCGCAGATGCAGGCCGACCGGCTCGGCGTCCGCTGCTACGGCGTCGACTACCGGATGCCGCCGGAACACCCGTATCCGGCCGCGCTCGACGATTGCATCGCCGCTTATGCTTACGTGCTGGCGCGTCACGCACCGGAAAACGTCGTCATCGGCGGCCGCTCCGCCGGCGGCAATCTCGCCGCCGCGATGGTGCTGCGTGCCCGCGACGAAGGCTTGCCGCTGCCTGCCGCGCTCGTGCTGCTGTCGCCGGAAGCCGACCTGACCGAATCCGGCGACAGCTTCGAGACCAACCGGCTCGTCGATGTCGTGCTGCCGGCGCCGCTGATGGCGAACAACCTGCTCTACGCGAACGGCGCCGATCTCGCGCATCCGTACCTGTCGCCGCTCTTCGGCGATTTCGCTGCCGGCTTCCCGCCGACCTTCATCCAGAGCGGCACGCGCGACCTGTTCCTGTCGAACGCCGTGCGCCTGCATCGCGCGTTGCGGCGCGCGCAGGTGCCGACGGAGCTGCACGTGTTCGAGGGCATGCCGCACGGCGGGTTCATGGGCGCGCCGGAGGACATCGAGCTGAGCCAGGAAATCGCGCGCTTCGTGCATGCGCATTTGCATGGGTCGAATTGAGCCGGCGATCGACGGACGAGCACACAAGGACGACATCGGCATCGGCATCGGCCGGATCGCTGGCTCCCCGGATCGAATGCGGCAAATCCCGCGGGTGACGCGATCCGGTCGCCCCGCGCCGCGCCGTGCACCTAGATCAGCCCGCGCACGCCCGCGGCGAGCTGGATCGCGCCGAATACCGCGACGACGGCCGCCGACGCGCGCGACAGCCCGTGCATGAACGCGAACGACAGCTTCGTGCGCAGCGCGGCGGTCGCGCTGCTCAGGCACAGCCACCACGTGGCCGAGCCGACGAACACGCCGGCGACCATCCACGCCACCGTCGCCCACATCGCGCCTTCCCGTGCCCCCGGCAGCGGGCCGAGCGCCGCGAAGATCCCGACGAACGACACGATCGTCATCGGGTTCGACAGCGTGAGGCCGAACGTCGTCAGGAAATCGCGCAGGACGGTCGTCCGCGGCAAGTCGCGTGGCCCGGCCGGTGCGGCCGGCGCCTGGCGCGCGATGGTCCACGCGAGCCACACGAGAAACGCGCCGACGCCGATTTTCAGGCCGACGGTCAGCATCGGAAATGCGGTGACGATGCCCGCGACGCCCAGCGCGCCGAGCAGGCCGTAAATCGCGTCGGCGCACGCGGCGCCGATGCCCGTCGCGAATCCCGCCTGGAAACCGCGGCTCAGGCTGCGCTGAATGCACAGCATGCCGATCGGGCCGACCGGCACCGCGATCGACAGCCCCATCACGACGGATTTGATGAACAGCATCGCCTGCTCCTTGCGACATTCGGTGGATCGAACAGGCATCGTAGGGAAAGTCCGGCCCTCGCTGAATGCGGTTTTTAAGGAAGAATGGCGGCTCTACCTTAAAAACGCCCGCCGCGATGGACGATCTGGACTGGAAGATACTGGCGCTGTTGCAGGACAACGGGCGCATCAGCTATACGGAGCTCGCGCGCCAGGTTCACCTGTCGGTGCCGGCGGTGACGGAGCGCGTGAAGCGTCTTGAAGCAGCCGGCGTGGTCGAAGGCTATACGGCCCGGATCAATCCGTCCGCGGCCGGCTATCCGGTGAGCGCGCTGATCGGCATTACGGTGCCGCAACCGGCGAAAGCGAAGTTCCTCAAGCTGCTGGAGACGATTCCCGAAGTCGTCGAATGCCATCACGTGACGGGCGCGGATTCGTATGTGATGCGGTTCGTCGCCGTCAGCATGGCCCATCTCGAACAGTTGATCGAACGCATCAACCTGTACGGCGAAACGCGCACGTCGATCGTGATGTCGACGCCGCTGCCCGCGCGCGGGCTGGCACGGCCGGCGGCAAGGGCCGATATCGTCAGGAAATGAACGAGCGCGGGCCGCCCCGCCGCCCGCGGCGGTCCCACGACCGTTGACCACGGTCGCCGGTGTGGCACCGACGACACGGGCGACCATGCCGGAAATCGGCGCCGCGCTGGCCCTCGGTTACGTAGCACGTGCAGAGAAAAACCGACGGCGTCGCTCCGTGCACGCGCCGCATCCTCGTCACTGCCGCCTCGCCAGCTTCACGATCGTCAGCGTGCCGTCGACGTTTTCCACTCGAACCCGGACCTTGTCGCCCACATGCAGCGGCGGGATCATCGCCGCGTCGCCGGCCTTGAACGTCATCGTCATCGGCGGCACCCCGAGGTTGTCGAGCGCGCCGTGCTTCAGCGTCACGAGCCGTCGCGCGGCATCGATGTGCTTCACCTCCGCATCGGTCAGCTTCGTGTCCGGCGCGGACATGGTCGTGTCGCGCGGGTTCATGCCGGACATGTCGCCGCCCGCGAGCGCCGGCATGACAACGATCGCCATCGCGCACGACACGGCAACAGCATGAAAGCAGGTCTTCATCGAGCATCTCCCGTCCGGCTCGACATGCTTCTTCCGCGGGCAGGCGCCGCACCTCACACGATCAACGTCACACCGGCCCACGCGATCAGCACGACACCCAGCACACGGCCGATACGATCGCCGCCGGGCAGGACCTTTTCCACGAACACGAACAGCGACAACGCGACGATCCACACGACGTTCATCACGCCGCCGACGAACAACAGCGCCATCAGCAGCCAGCAGCAGCCCACGCAAACCGCACCATGCCGCGCACCCAGCAGGAAACTGCCGGCAACGCCCGGACGCCAGTGCGCGACCAGGAACGCAGCCGGCGCGCGGCATTGCCGCAGACACGCGCGTTTCAGCGGGGAGAATTGATAGAGCCCGGCCAGCGCCAGCACGATGGCGGAAAGGCGCGCGCTCTTCGACCACAGCATCATCGCGGAGATCAGCCCGGCCGGCTGCAGCAGCGCCTGAAGCAGCGCGGCGCCGATCGAGAACGCCAGCCACGTCGTCAGATAGCCGGCCAGCAGCGCCATGGACGTGAACACCGATCCCGCCGCTCCGTCGCCGTGCTGCCGCAGCACGCGCCGGTACAGCATCACGAGCGGGGCGGCGCCGGGCGTCATCATCGCGATCATCATCACCCACCACATCGCGATCACGGTCGGCAGCGACGGATCCATGCTGCCCATGCCGTCCGCCAGGCGATGCGGAAACAGCGCGACGGTCGTCATCTCCCGCGCCGACATGCCGGTTCCCGCACCCGTCCACAGATAGAACCAGCACAGGCCGACGAGCGCGGCCATGCCGAGCAGCGTGACGACTCGCTCGCGCGCGAGCCAGGTATCGACCGGCGTCATGCCGCGGCGCGATGGCGAACCAGCCCGTGGTTGTTCAGATGCAGCCGCGCGAATTGCGCATAGGTTCCGTCGAGATTCAGCGCGATGTTGCCCTGCGAGCGCCCCGTGCCCGAACCGATCTCGGCCAGCTCGTATTCGAAACCGTGCGGCAGGTCGATCCGCACGCGGTGCTCGTCACCGGTCACCGGATTGCGGATGGGTTCGCCGGCCGCGTCGAACACACCGTCCACGTGGATCCGGCCGCGCCGCGCATCGACATCGACGTCGAAATCGATCTTCGTGAAGATCGGCTCGAACGCGTGCTCGAGCGTCGACGCATACACGGAAAACATCGTCGCGAATGGATCGGTATCCTGACCGGTCATGATCTTCAATACGGCGTCGCGCTGCGCCGGACTGGCGCGCTCGTCGACGACCGGCTGGCACTTGCCGTGGCCTTCGTGAACGGCGCCCGGCCACTGGAACACCACCGCGATCCTGACGCCGTCGAGCACCACGTCGCCGTAATGTCCACTGTCGATCGAAATCGCGCCCATCGCTTCGCAGTTGCCGTTGGTCGGCAGCGCATTGAACTGGCAAGGGCAACCGTATGAGCAATTGCAACTGATCATTTCGGTGCCCTGAATCTCCCACGGCGTCATGGCTCCACCTCGCGCTCTGAAACAAACGAACGCTTCGAATCTAGTGCACGCAATGGGGGAAAGCAACGCGGTCATGGCGACGTGAAAACCCTGCGTTCCGGCCTCACGTAAGACGTTTCGGGAGGCCCTCGCCGGGCTGTTGCGAAAACCGTCGCGTCACCCCGTTCTCACACGAACAGCGACGCGACGATCGCACACCACACCGCACCCGCGCCGCACAGAAACACGCGTCGCGCGACGAACATTCGCGACTCGTCGTCGGACGTCTTCATCGGCGATGTGGCGAGAAACGGCACGCGGGCGAGGCACGCGAAACCCGCCAGTGCGGGCACGATCACGACGAAGCCGCCGCATCGCCAGGGCAGCGCTTCGTGCAATCACGTCCCGTCGCGCAGTGCGCGATGCGACGCCCGCAGCCGAAGATCGCCACGATGTCGCCCGACGGCCGCGGACTCAGGCGTTCGTTTCGGGCCCGAATGCGTCGAGCGCGCCGGCTTCGCCCGCGAGCCCATGCGCGTTGTCACGAATTGACAGATTCGATCCGGTCGAGCGGGATGTCGTGCCTGCTCGATCGAGCAGCACGTGCATGACGTCGCTAACCCGGCTTCTTCGCGCCCTGCGCAACGGAAATCCACCCGACCACCGCCGCGGCGACCCAGCAACAGGTGATCATCAGGTCCAGATCCATCCAGCCCTCGAAATTCGTGCTGTTTTCGAAACTGCAGCGCTGATGGCCCCTGACCCACATGCAGCCGCTGATCAACTGCTGGATGTGCATGTAGACGCTGTACACGGCAACGGCCGAAGCGATGACGGCGACCCGCAGGCTTATGCTCTTTTTCATTGACGCTGAAGGCGTGGGATGATCTCGCGACGATCTTAAGCCAATGGCGATGCGTGACGCAATCGATCGGTATCGGCGCCGGTGGTGTACGCGGTGTCATGCATGCAGCCGGCCACGTACGGCGAAATCGTCGCAACGGAGTCGTCGCGCGCGATCGAGCCGGTCACGCTCGGGAACATCGACGCATTCGCTGAAGCACGATTGCGCGTCCGACGGCAATCGCGCATCGTTGTTCATCAAAACCGATGGGCTCGGCGATTATCTTGCCGAAGTACGCGGACGACCATGCCGATGAAGCGCTCGCCGCGGTATGCGACCGGATGAGGATCGACGCAGGCCGTTGACGCACTCGCGACCCGAACGCGGAGTGGCGACCTGAGCGCATGCGCAGGTGCGGGCATGGCGCTTGCACCGCCTGATGCCCTCGCCTGCTGACATGACGCTGGCAGCAGGCGGCGCTCAAAGTTGCACGAGCGCCTGCCGAGGAACGCCGCCATGACCGATACCGCAGCACTCGCCGACCACGCCCTCAAACGCCGCGGCGTGACGCTGATCGCGCTATGCATCGCCGTGCTCGTCGCCCAGGTCGATACGGCCGTCGTCAATCTCGCGACGCGCGCGATCGGCGCCTATTTCCATGCCGGTGTCGGCGCATTGCAGTGGGTCGTCGACAGCTACAACCTCACGTACGCGGTGTTGCTGCTGACGGGTGGCCTGCTCGCCGACCTGTACGGGCGCCGCCGCATCTTCATGGCCGGCACGACGATCTTCACGATCGCGTCGCTGCTGTGCGCGCTGGCGCCGTCGGTGTCGGTGCTGATCGCCGCACGCGCGCTGGCCGGCGTCGGCGCCGCGTTGTTGTTGCCGGCATCGCTTGCGATCGTGCGCGTCGTGTGGCGCGACCCGGTCGAACGCGGTCGAGCGCTCGGCATCTGGGCCGCATGCAATGGCGTCGCGATGGCGATCGGCCCGACGCTCGGTGGCGTGTTGATCCGGCACTTCGGCTGGCGCAGCATCTTTTTCGTCGTCGTGCCGCTGAGCATCGCCGCGATGCTGCTCGCGATCCCGGCCGTGCCCGAGTCGTCCGATCCGCACGGCCGGCATTTCGACGGCGCCGCGCAAGTCGCGGGCGCCCTCGCGCTCGGCGCGCTCGCGTATGCGGCGATCGTGTTCCGCGAAGCGCCGACCGCCTGCGCGATCGCCGGCTGCATCGCGATTGCGTCGTTCGTCGCGTTCGTGGCGATCGAGCGCCGCCACGGCGAAGCCGCCCTGGTACCGCTCGATATTTTCCGGATCGGCGCGTTTCGCGGCGCGATCGCCGCGACCACCGGCATGACGTTCGGAATGTACGGTGTGCTGTTTCTGCTGCCGCTGACGTGGCAGAGCGTCGGCCGCCTCGATTCGATCGGCGCGGGCCTCGCGCTGTTGCCGATGGCGCTCGTGTTCGTCGTCGTATCGCCGTGGTCGGGGCCGCTTTCCGAGCGCATCGGCACGCGCGCGACGACGGCCAGCGGTGTCGCGGTGATCGCAAGCGGGCTCGCCGCGATCGGCGCGTCGGCGGACGCGTCGAGCCTGTTCGGCGCAGAAATCGGCCTCGCGCTGACGGGGCTGGGGATGGGAATCGCGACGGGCCCGTTGATGACCGTTGCGGTCGGCGCCGTCGACGCGACGCGCTCGGGCACCGCCAGCGCGCTCGTCAACGTCGCGCGAATGACTGGCGCGACGCTCGGGATCGCGGTGCTCGGCACGGCGTTCGCCGCCATGCACGGCGGCGCGACCGGCCTGCGGGTGGCGATGTTCGCCGGCGCGGCGGTTCAATTGACGGGCGCGGCGGTGGCGGCAGTTGCCGTACAGCGGTCGGCATGACGCGTGACATGCGCGCTCGGCACACGCGGCGCCGGTAAAGGCGGGGAAACAGAAGAAGCCGCGGCGCGACAGCGCCGCCGACTACCGACGAACGGCACACGATGTGCCGTTCAGCCGGTTCGTCCGGCCACGAGGCCGGACGGGGAACGATCGGTGCGCGCTGCCGCGCGCCGATCGTGGTCGCTTAGCGGCGCGGCTGGCCGCTTCGCGGCGGACGCGGGGAATTCGCGTCCTTGTGCCGGAAGTTGATGCGGCCCTTGGTAAGGTCGTACACCGACAGTTCCAGCGTCACGCGATCGCCCGCGAGAATGCGGATGTGGTTCTTGCGCATGCGGCCCGACGCGTACGCGCCGACCACGACACCGTTTTCCAGCGTGACACGGTATTTGCTGTCCGGCAGCACTTCGTCGACGATTCCGTCCAGTTCCAGCAGTTCTTCTTTTGCCAAACCAATTCCTCCAGACAAGGTGATTGACCGCGGCCGCGGCGACTGCCCGGCGCCGACTCCCGCAAACGGGACGGCGGCCGGCAAGCGGCCGGGATCGGTTCGTTCAGACGGGCCTCGGGCCAGTCTTGCGATCGGTGCCCGGCGCGTTGCGACGTTCGGGCGGTCGGTGGCTGCGGCGCCAGCGGCGCCGCGCAAGTCGGGACCGCGCCAGCTACGGCATGGCGGCGGTCTGCTCGGGTTGATGCGTTCAAGCGGTGATGCGCTCGCGAAACGGCATGCATTTCACGAGGGCGTTGCGTCGCATGCGGTCAGGCATGCGATGAGGGAGGCGTCACGACCGATGCATCGTGAATGTCGCGATGCATCGGTCGTGCGCATCGGAACGCACAGGCTGCCGTCGAGCGGCGCCCGCGCGATACGCTATCCGGCAGCGGCCACCGATGGGCAACCGATGCCGATGCGGCTTACTGCGGCGTGATGTTCGACGCTTGCAGACCCTTCGGGCCGCGCTTCACTTCGAAGCTGACCTTCTGGCCTTCGGCCAGGGTCTTGAAGCCCGTGCCGCGAATTTCCGAGAAATGGGCGAACAGATCGTCGCCGCCGTTGTCCGGGGAAATGAAACCAAAGCCCTTGGTTTCGTTGAACCACTTGACGGTACCGGTATCCACAAATACTTCCTTAATACAAATGACGAATGATGAAGATGCGCCCGTGACGGGCACAGAAAGAATCAAAGAGGGAGAGACCAACGACTGCCGCACGGTGTGCGGCCAATGATGAGCAATCGAACTTCTTGACGACTTCGGTCTCGGACACTACGCGGTCGCGGCCGTTTCGTCAAGTTCTTTTGGTGCAGCGCACAAGCGCGGACCCGCGGGCGCTGCGCAGGATGCCGGCCGGCCAAGGGCGCTACATCGTCTGTTGGGACGGGAGGACCGCCCCTGCGACGCTAGTCGAATGGATTCAGCAACCGGACGCCGGTGCGAGCGAAATCGTCGACGTTGCGCGTGACGACCGTCAGATCGTTGATCAGCGCGGTGGCCGCGATCAGCTTGTCGAGCTCATGCGTCGGATCCGGCACGCGCAAATGCCCCCACATCTGGCTGGTCTCGACATCGACCGGCAGGATGTTCGGCGCATAGCCGGACAGGATCATCGCCACCCAGGCCTCGAGCGCCGACGCCTGACTGTGATCGCCGCGATGACGGATCAGGTCGACACCGCGCCGCAGTTCGGCCACCGTCACGACCGACAGGTAAAGCGGGCTGTCGGCTTCGGCCTGCCGGAAGAACGCCCGCACGCCCCGGTTGGTTCGCTTGCCCTTCCTGTGATGTCGTCTTGGCTCAAAAATTCCAGTCGGACACGGCGCCTTGCAGTCAGTAAAATCAAGCATTTGTCATATGCTTCTGAACGGCATGCCTGCTGGTTACCATACGTGCCGGAAAGACCGGAAACCTTACCATGAGCTCCAATAACCAAAACGCCTTCACCTTCCTGCGTCTGTTGGCCGCATATGCAGTGATCGTCACCCACAGCTACGTCGTGCTCGGACTGCCGCATGACTGGCTTGAGGCGCATGGCTTCCCGCAGTTCAGTGAGTTCGGTGTGAGCGCGTTCTTCGCGATCAGCGGGTACCTTGTGTGTAAGTCGCTGCAACGGAACCCGAATTCGATCGTCTATCTGCGCAACCGCGCGCTGCGCATCTTCCCGGGCCTGGCGGTTTTGCTACTGCTGACGATCTTCGTCGCCGGCCCGATCATGACGCATACGTGGTTGCCCGAGTGGCTCGAATACATGACAAACCTGTCGATGTACCAGCTCGTCCCGACGCTCCCCCACTTCTTCGCGACGAACCCGGTTCCCGTCATCAACGGCTCACTCTGGACGTTGTCGCTCGAGGTAACGTGCTATCTGATGCTGCTTGGCGTATCGTGGGCCGGAGCATTGAACTGGAAGGGGCTATTGCTGATGCTGATCGGCTGTTACGTGGCGCTGATGGGTGATTTGCTCTGGCAAGGGAACAATCTGATCGGCGTGAACACCTTCCAGCTTTCTCGCCTTGGCGTGTTCTTCTGGGGAGGAGCGTTTCTCGCGACCGTAACCTTGCCGCGTAGCTGGATCCTGTGGACAGCTTCGGTCTTGCTGGCCCTGCTGCCCTTCTATCTGTTCGCGTCCCATTCAGACTGGAAGATCAGGGCGTACGCCTTCAACCTGCTGCTGCCGTTCGTTGTCATTTTCGCGGCGGAACGCCTGCCCAGGCTGGCGTTCCTGAACCGCTTCGACATTTCGTACGGCGTTTATATCTACGCGTTCCTCGTGCAACAGATTCTGGTATGGCACTTCGGAACCGGCATCGGCCCGACCAAGCTATCTCTTTTCACCGTCGCGATCGTCACCCCACTCGCCGCTGCTTCGTGGTTCCTCGTAGAGAAGCCAGCGCTCGCGCTGAAAAGCAGATTCGCCGGCTTTCGGAGGAAAGACGTGCAAACGTCTTCTGCATAGCAGTGCCACGCATTGACACGCGACACCTCGACGACATAACCCGCGCACGGACGTCGATCATGCCGGCCGCCTCCTGATTCATATCCGTTGTTCGTGAAGGATTCTGGCCGGGCCGATGTGGCGTTAGATCGTCTGTCGGGGACGAGGAAAGCGAGCGCTAAAAGACGAGGATTGCTGCGCGAAAGGCACGCCGGAGGCGTTTCGATGCTCGGAGCGTGACATGTAGCTGCCGTGTTGGCCCTGCCACGGGAGCCGGCGTCGGGCGGGCCGACCGCCGCCCGTCCCGGCTTCTCGGGATGGTGGACCGCCCCTGCTACGCTAGTCGAATGGATTCAGCAGCCGGACGCCGGTGCGAGCGAAATCGTCGACGTTGCGCGTGACGACCGTCAGATCGTTGATCAGCGCGGTGGCCGCGATCAGCTTGTCGAGCTCATGCGTCGGATCCGGCACGCGCAAATGCCCCCACATCTGGCTGGTCTCGACATCGACCGGCAGGATGTTCGGCGCATAGCCGGACAGGATCATCGCCACCCAGGCCTCGAGCGCCGACGCCTGACTGTGATCGCCGCGATGACGGATCAGGTCGACACCGCGCCGCAGCTCGGCCACCGTCACGACCGACAGGTAAAGCGGGCTCGCGTCGGCTTCGGCCTGCCGGAAGAACGCCCGCACGCCCCGGTTGGTTCGCTTGCCCTTCCTGATTTCGCTGATGACGTTCGTATCAATCAAAAACACGGCCGACCTCGCCTGAATCCTGAACACGTTGGAAATCCGCGTCTTCGCCAACCTCCGGCATGCTCATCAGCACCTGCGCGAATGTCCGCCGCTTCGGCCGACCGAGCGCTTCGGCCAGAATGGCTCGATGTTCGGCCTCGGCGCTCCTGCCGTTGGCCGCTGCCTGCTCACGCAGGCTTTGAACGATAGTGTCATCCACGTTACGCACCAGAAGATTTGCCATGAGTACCTCCATCCAGATTTGCTATCAATGATAGCGTCACGAGGGTAAATTGCAAGCGTTGCTATCACTCTTGTAACCGGATGGACACGGGAGTCGACGCGAACCGGCGGCAACGGACGGCGAGCATTCGCCCCCTTTCGCCGCTGGCCCGACGCATCGACCTGCTGTCGCTCAAGGTAAGCCGGAGCGGGACGATGTGGAAGCCGGCCGAACGGCCAGTGTGGCGCCCATGGATCACGATGCGCGTTGGCCCGCGAGGAACGCAATTTGCGACGCAGCCCTCGTCGGCGACATGCGCGACGACCGCGGCCCGTCGCGTCGATTCGCGCTGAAACATCGTGTTGCATAACCGACCGCGGGCATCGCTATCGTTTGATACCATCAGACCACAAGACCGGCGATCGAACGCCGTGCGAAGCGCGCAGAAGACCTTGCATCGACGCGGACCCTCCGTGCCTGAAATCCCGATCCAAGACACGAGACGCTCTTCAGTGGACCTTGTTACGCCAACGCTGGAAACCCTCTTCTCCCCGACACCCGACAAACTCTACTTCCCGGCCTGCCTTGCGGCCGTGGCGATCATTGCGTGGCTCGTCGCCCGACACGTACCGTTCTACCGATCGGCCGTCGACAAGTCGCTGTCGATGCGCTATCGCAATCTCGACGGTTTCCGCGGCATCCTGGCCACCTCCGTGGTCTTTCATCACTTCGCGTGCAACCAGGCGTTGCTGTCGACCGGCGTCTGGGGCGCCGGCACCGAATTCCTGCGCAATCTCGGGACGATCCCCGTCGCGATGTTCTTCATGGTCACCGGGCTGCTGTTCTGGGAACGTGCATGCCGAGGCACGCTCGACGTGCGGACTTTCTTCGTCGGGCGCGTGCGGCGCCTCGCGCCGCTCTATCTGTTTTACGCGGCCGTCATCGTCGCATGCACGCTTTACTGGTTTCCCCGCAACGCCGTCGGCGCACCGACGCAGTTGCTGGCCGACCTGCTCAAGACCGTTTCGCTCGGCTGGTTCGGGGCATTCCCGATCAACGGAGCAGAGCGCACGCCCTATCTGAGCGGCGTCTGGTGGACCCTCGCCTACGAATGGCGGTTCTACGTCGCCGTTCCGTTTCTCGCGTGGTTCGTCGCCACGCGTGCGTGGCGCAAGCTGCTCGCGCTCGCGATCGTCACGGCCTGCGCCGCGCTGTACGGGCCGCCGGGCGGCATGGCGCTGCTGTTCGCGTTCGGCGCCGTGGCCTACGAGGTGTCGCGACATCCCGCGATCCGCGCGCGGCTGGCCACGAAACCGGCGGCAACCGTCGCGCTGCTGATCCTCGCGACGTCTCCGTCCCCGGCCGAACGCTATTCGATCGAAGGCGCGCTGCCGCTGCTTCCGGTGTTTCTCTGCATCGCCAGCGGAAACACGTTCTACGGCGTGCTCAAGACCCGGCCGCTCGCGCTGCTCGGCACCACCAGTTTCAGCATCTACATGATCCACATGGTGATCGTGTACATGATCATCCATGCGTTCAACAAGTTCGTTTTCCCGATCAATTCGGCCGGCGACTCGGGCATCTGGGCGCTCGCACTCGCATGCGCGCTGATTGCCGTCCTGTGTGCGCTGCTGACTTACCGCTACGTCGAGCATCCGTTCATCGCCACGCGCAACGACGCACGCCCGGCCCGCGGCGCGCCCGAGCGAACGCGCGTCCGCCGCGTCGAGCACCGTCCGTCCGACGAGGAACATGTCGTCGATGCAGTAGGCGAAACCGCTTCCCGATGACGAGCGGAATCGGTACCATCGGGCGATCGACGTCCGGCCGCCGCCGTGCGACCATGCAGCGGCGCCGCTCACGCCGGACTTCCGTACCACCGATTTCGCCATGTCCCGGGAACCCACACATTCCGCGCTGCTCTGGATCGTCGCCGCTGCCTTCTTCATGCAGTCGCTCGATACGACGATCGTCAACACGGCGCTGCCTTCGATCGCCCAAAGCCTGCATGCGTCGCCGCTCGCGATGCAGCCCGTCGTGGTCGTCTACACGCTGACGATGGCGATGCTCACACCGGCATCCGGCTGGCTCGCCGACCGGTTCGGCACGCGCCGCGTGTTCTCGGTCGCGATCCTCGTGTTCGTGCTCGCGTCGATCGGCTGCGCGGCGTCGCACACGCTCGGCCAGCTCGTCGTCGCGCGCGCCGTGCAGGGCATCGGCGGCTCGATGCTGCTGCCGATCGGGCGGCTCGCCGTGCTGCGCCGCGTGCCGGGCGAACAGTACGTCGCGGCCATCGCGTTCGTGTCGATCGCCGGGCAGCTCGGCCCGATCGTCGGGCCGACGCTCGGCGGCTGGCTCACACAGGCGATTTCGTGGCACTGGGTGTTCATCGTCAACGTGCCGGTCGGTGTGGTCGGCTTCATCGCCGTGCAGCGCTACCTGCCGCACGACCAGGCGACGCAGCCGCCACCGTTCGACTTCGTCGGCTGTGCGCTGCTGTCGGCCGCGATGATCGCGCTGTCGCTGGCGATCGACCCGCCGATGTCCGCGCATCGCGCCGCGTGGGCGGCCGCGCTCGCCGGGCTCGGGCTGGCGAGCGCGCTTGCGTACCTGCCTCACGCGCGGCGACGCACGCAGCCGCTGTTCCGCCTCGGGCTGTTCCGCGAGCCGAACTTCGGGTCGGGGCTGCTCGGCAACCTGCTGTGCCGGATCGGCACGAGTTCGGTACCGTTCATGCTGCCGCTGCTGATGCAAGTGCAGCTCGGCTATACGCCGCTGCAGTCGGGGCTGATGATGCTGCCGGCCGCGATCGCGGGCGTCATCGCGAAGCGGTGGATCGCGCCGCTCGTGAAGCGCTTCGGCTATGCAGCGTTTCTGGTCGTGAATACGGGGATCGTCGGCTGCGCGATCGCAGGGTTCGCGCTGGTGTCGGCGCGGCCCGCGCCGGTGCTGGAAGGTGCGCTGCTGATCGTGTTCGGCGCCGCGAATTCGATGCAGTTCGCGGCGATGAACGGCGTGACGCTCAAGGGGCTGTCGCATGCCGACGCCGGCAGCGGCAACAGCCTGTTCACGATGATGCAGATGCTCGCGATGGGTTTGGGCGTGTCGATCGGCGGCGGACTCGTCAACCTGTTCGCCACTTATCGGGGCTCGACGGCGCACGGGTTCATGCTGTCGTTTGCCTGCATGGGTGCGGTGACGCTGCTGTCGTCCGTCGTGTTCCGGCGGATCGATACGGCCGCGCCGGCGGCCGGTACCGCGGCGCGCCCTTCCGCGTGATCGCGGCCGTCAGTTCACCTGGCGGCGCTCGACGACGCGCTTGAGCACCCAGCGGATCGACGAAGCGTCGGCCGGCGGCCGCGCGACGCGGTATTCGTCGACTTCGAGCGTGTACAGGTAGCCGGGCTGGTACGCGAACCCTTCGATTCCCGCGTACCACAGGCTCCACGGCTCGCTCGGGCTGCCGCGCACCTGCAGGCACTCCATCGGCGCGACGCCCGTGCAGCGCGCGGACTGCGGCGCGACGTAGACGGTTTTGGTCACCGGCTTGCCGTCGGCCGGGCGAGCGGCATTCGGCGCGGTGGCCGCCGCGTCGGTCTGGCATCCGGCGACGAGCATGCTGCCGGCAATGGCGGCCACGCCAAGCAGCGTTCGGGTCTTGTGAATCATCGGGCATGCCTCTGGGAGCGTTGCAGGGCCAATTAGACGAGCCACCCGGCGAGAAGGTTCACAAACACCTTGCAGAACGCGTTCGGCCATTCCGGTTTGTCGGATGTCGCGTGCGAGCCGATACGTTACCGCCTCCCGGGCCCGCGGCGTGCATCGTCACCGGCCACGCGATCGCCATCGACGGCCGCTTCACCGGGTAGTGATCGTGTACCATCGGCGCTTCCCGACACGCTTCGACGCACTGCCTTCGTTCGCCGACCACGCCCGCGCGGTTCGCGCAGCGCGTTCCTTCGCATGACCTCATCCGCTCTGTCCGACACTGCACTCCGCCCGCTGCCGATCGATACGCTCGCCGTGCCGGCCGCGCTCGACGGACGCACGGGCACCAACCGCTCGGGCAGCGCGCATCCGCAGATCGCCGCGACCAACGACCTCGACGCCGTGCGCGCGTGGCTCGCCCGCTTCGTCGATACGCCGACCACGTTCCAGAACTACCGCAAGGAAGCCGAGCGCCTGCTGCTGTGGGCCGTGATCGCGTGCGGCAAGCCGCTGTCGTCGCTCACGCACGAGGATCTCGTCGTGTACCGGCAATTCCTGCTCGCGCCCGCGCCGGCCGAGGTGTGGTGCGCGAACGGCGGCCGCAAGCATCCGCGCGACGATCCGCGCTGGCGGCCGTTTTACGGGCCGCTGTCGGCGGCCAGCCAGCGACAGGCGCTGGTGATCCTGAACGTGATGTTCTCGTGGCTCGTGCAGGCCGGCTATCTGGCCGGCAACCCGCTCGCGTTGTCGCGACAGCGGCAGCGCCGGCCCGCGCCGCGCGTCACGCGCCATCTCGGGCAGCCGCTGTGGCAATCGGTGAAGGACGCGATCGCCGCGATGCCGCGCGACGATGCGCGCGCGTGCTTTCATGCGGATCGCGCGCGCTGGCTGTTCACGCTGCTGTATCTCGGCGGGCTGCGCATCACCGAAGCAGCCGATACGACGATGGGCCAGTTCTTCTGCCGACGCGACGCGAGCGGGCACGAGCGCTGGTGGCTCGACGTGACGGGCAAAGGCGGCCGGCAGCGGCTCGTGCCGGCCACCGACGAGATGATGGCCGAGCTGGTGCGCTACCGGCGCGCGCATGGCCTGCCCGCGCTGCCGCTTGCCGGCGAACCGACCCCGCTCGTGCTGCCGGTCGGCCAGGCGCGCAAGCGGCTCACGCGCGCGGCGCTGCACCGGATCGTGAAGCAGGTGTTCCGGTACGCGGCCGATCGGCTGCGCGCGAACGGCGAAGCCGGCGAACAGGCGGCGCGCGTGCTCGAACAGGCGTCCGCGCACTGGCTGCGCCACAGTGCAGGCTCGCACATGGCCGACGGCCGCGTCGACCTGCGGCTCGTGCGCGACAACCTCGGGCATGTGTCGCTCACGACGACGAGCCAGTATCTTCACGCGGACGACGACTGGCGGCATCGCGAGACGGAGGAGAAGCACCGGATCGGGTGGGACTGAACACCTGGCCGGCGCACCGCGACTCGGTGAACGAGGTCGAGCCCGCCCCAAACGCGTCGTGGTTGCACTTCGCACGATTGCTTGCCGCACGCATGTCGAGCTCGCCGCGCGACGCGTCGACACGCGTGCCGTGTCAGTACACGGCGACCCAGTGCCCCGGCACCCACGCCCAGTGATTGCCGGCCCACCGGTAATGCCCCTTCGCCCACCGATAGCCGGGCGCGGGCGGCGGCGGCGCCACCTCGACGACGGGCGCGGGCTGGGGTGGCCGCACGGGCTCGACCACGCAGGCGGACATCAGCGCGGCACTTGCGCTCACCAGCATGGCCAGCGAAACGGATCGGATCTTCATTGTCGATTTCTCCCTGTTGTGTAATGAGTTGATCGGGCCGCGCACGGCATGCACCGCGTCACGCGACCCCGCGAATCAGGCCGCTCATCGGCCGTATCGCGCCGCTTTCCGCGAACAACGCGGACGCGGTGCGGCGCGGGTCGAGCCCAAGGCTGTCGGCGGCCGCGCCCGCGATCAGCGCGTCGAGCGACGCGGTCGGTTTCAGGTCGCGCCCTTCGTACAGGTCGCCGGGCCGCAGCCCCGGCCAGTCGGCGATCACACGCCCGCCTGCGACCGCGCCGCCCGCGAGCATCGCGACCGACGCCTGCCCATGATCGGTGCCGCCCGTGCCGTTCGCCGCGGCCGTGCGGCCGAACTCGGTCGCGACCAGCACCGTGGTCTGCTGCCATGCCGGCCCGAGGCCGTCGCGCAGTGCGGCGAGCATCGTATCGAGCGCCTTCAACTGATTCGCGAGCCGCGCGTTCTGCGCGCTGTGCGTATCCCAACCGCTCGTCTCGATCATCGCGATCCGCGGCCCGTCGTCGCGCGCGAGAAACGTCGCGGCGAGCTTGCCGACGCCGGCCGGGTCCTGCCGCGCATGCGCGTCGCCTGCGAGGCCGCGCGCTTCCATCGCCGACTGCCACAACGGGCCGAGCTGTGCGTCGGCTTCGTAGAGCGCCGACACGCGCGTGAGCAGATCGTCCGGCGCGGCCGGCAAACCGGACGGCGCATACGACGCGGCCTGCACCGTGCCGCGCAGCGCAAGCGGCACGGTCGGCGCGAACGCGATTGCGCTGTCGCGCGTCGCCGGCAGCAGCGCGGCGAGCCGGTTCAGCCAGCCGTCCTTCACCTGGTACGGCGCACGGCCGCCCGTTTCGAGCACGTTCTGGCCGTCGAAATGCGAGCGGTCGCGATACGGCGACGCGATCGCATGGACGAACAGCGCGTGGCCGTCGCGGTACAACTGCGCGGTCTGCGCGAGCGACGGATGCAGCGCGAACGTGCCGTCGAGCCGCGTCGCCGCCGCCGTGTCGATCGCGAGCGGGCCGCGCAGCGACGCATACGCGGGCTCCGCATACGGGACGACGATGTTCAGGCCGTCGGCCGCGCCGCGCTGGATCACGAACACGAAGCGCCGGTCGGTTTCGACATTCGCGAATACGATCCGCGGCGCGACGAGGATCGCGCCCGCGCCGGCGGCGGCAACGCTGAGGAATTGTCGGCGGGACAGTGCCATGGTCATCTCCGTTGGAAATCGGGCGACACGAGCAGCAGCGCAAGTGACGTCGTCGCGCTTTCGGCGCGCGCGAGCGCGGTCGCGGTCGGCGCGCTCATCGAACCGGCGAGCAGCGTGTCGCCGAGCGTGCGCGGGTCGAGCCGGTCGCCCGTACGCGCGGCGAGACGCTGCGCGATCTCGACGCGGCGCACGAGCGCGTCGGGCGCGGCCCAGCTCGCGGCGACGTCGTCGTAGCCGGCCGGCGAGCCCGGCCGCCACACCGGCTGGCCGAGCTGCGCGAGCAGCGGCGCGGCCTCGAGATCACCCGTGTCGCGCCACCCGAGCCCGCGCAGCGACGATACGGCCCACTCCCACGGCGTCTTGAACTTGCGGTTGACCGGCGCCCACGCATCGGGCGCATCGACAAGCGCGCGATAGACGGTCGGTAAATCGCCGCCGCTCGCGGCGAATGCGCGCGCGAGCCGGTCGGTCAGCGCGGGCGGCAGGTTGTCGGCAACGAAATGACGAGCAAGCTGGAACGCGATGTGCCGGCCCGTCGCCTCCGAACACGCGAGGTCATGCAGGATCGCGCGCGCCTGCGCTTCGCCCGGTTGATCGTAGGTGCGGCCCATCACCGTGCGCGTGCCCGGTTCGTGCAGATTCGGGCGAAACACGAATGCGCCGGGCGCCGCATCGCCCGGCTGCGGCCCGCGCCCGCCGGCGATGCTCCAGCCGGTCAACGCACGGGCGAATTCCGTCACGTCGGCTTGCGTGTAACCGGTACGCACGCCGAGCGTGTGCAGTTCCATGATTTCGCGCGCGAGGTTCTCGTTGAGCCCGCGCTTCGCCGACGGATTGCGTGCCTGCGCACGCAGCGCGGCCGGGCTGTCGGGGCCGACCGAGCGCGCCTGATCGAGGAACACCTGCATCGCGGGATGCTGCTCGACGGCGACGAGCATGTCCTCGAACCGGCCGAGCACGTGCGGACGGATCGCGTCGCGTTCGAACGCGCCCGCATACGCGGCCACCTGCCCCTTGTCGACCGATACCGCGAAATGGTTCGCCCAGAAATGCACGAGACGTTCGACGAACGGCGCGGACGTGGTCAGCGCGCTGTTCATGCGCGCGGCGACGGCGCTGCGATACGCGTCGTAGCCGTCGCGGCGGATCGATTGCGCGGTCGCGCGCTTCGCGGCCGCGTCGTCGCCCGTCATCGCGTTGCGGATGTTCGCGAAGCGCGTGGCAAGCGTGACCGCGTCCGGCTCGCCGGCCCATGCGGCGGGCCGCGCGTCGTAGCGGTCGAATTGCGCGACGAGTGCCGCCTTCGGCTCGGCGGGCGGTGCTTCGTCGGCCCGTGCGCCGAGACCGAAACGGTTCAGCGCGATCGCGGCCGGCGTGGCGTCGTTCGGATGGTCCATGACGGGCTCTCTTGCGGTGCGTACTCACGTTCAACGCAAGCGCACCGGGAAATCCGTCGCGGGGCGGGAAAATATTTCTCGTGATCGGGGAAACGCCGGGCGGAAATCTCGCCGCACGGCGGCGCACATCGTCGACGGACAACGCCCGGGCGATGCGCCGGAACCGGCACACGCATGACGCGCGAGCAATACGCGGAGTCGCGTGCCGCCCGCGCGCGGCTTACTCGCTCGCCGATGCGTCCGGCTTCTTCCGCAGCTTCGGCGGCAGACGCCAGTTGCCGCTGTGCTGCAACCCGTCGACGAACTTCACGCGCTCGTCGGGCGTCAGCGTCGCCGCGAAATCGACGACGCTGCGCTCGACCTGCGCACGCATCGCGGTGTCGGCCGCGCGCGTGCGATCGAGCGCCGCATCGATCGCTGCGCGATCGAGTTGTGGCGCGGCGAGCAGGTCCAGCACGGTGATTCGGCCGTCGCGCCCTTCGCGCGCGAAATCGCGGCCGCTCTTGCGCGCCGCCTTCAGCGCGGCGGCAAACTCGCGCTGCCGCGCATCGGGCAATTCGTCCGCCGCGAATCGCAACGCCGTGCGCTGCGCGGGCGTGCCGCCCGCATGCAGGTCGCGATGCGTCGAGAACCATTGATATGCGCCGCCGCCGATCGCGCCGAGCATGAACACGTTCAGCACGACCGAGCCGACGAGGGTGAGTTTCCAGCCGCGTTCGGTCATTCGTCGCTCCCGTCCACGCCCGGACTGCCGAACGTCGTCGTCAGATAGCCCGGCTCGTGCGGCGCCGGCGGCGCGCTGCCGAGCATCAGCATCGACACGGCCACCGCGCCCGCGAGCGCACCGGCCAGGCCGACGCCCGCGAACGCCGCGCCCGACCACCATACGGCGCCGCGCCGGCGTGCGCGCCGCGGCGCGGGCGCCGTCGCGACGATGCGCTCGACGAGCGACGGCGCCGGCGGCTCGACCGTATCGCACGCGAGCCACGCATCGAGGTCGGCCGCATCGTCGAGCGCCAGCAGCGCGTCGCGCGGGTTCGCGTGCGCCCACGCCTCGGCGGCCGCGCGCTCGGCGGCCGGCCAGCGCCGCGCGTCCGAGCCGTACGCGGCGACGATGGTGCGAAATCGTTCGGGTGTCATCGCTTGTCCTCGCTAGGTGGGTCGCCGGCCAGTTGCGCGCGCAGATTGCGCCGCGCACGGGCGAGCAGGCTTTCCAGCGCATCGACGGTGATGCCCATCAGGTTGGCCGCTTCCACGTTCGACATTTCCTGATAGTACTGGAGCACCAGCGCTTCCCGCTGCCTCGGCGGCAATGCAGCCAGGGCCTGGCGCACGCGCGCGTCGCGCGAACGCAGTTCCGCATGCGCGGCCGGCTCCGGTTGCGTGTCGGGCACGTCGGGCAGCGTATCGACGGGCTCCTCGCGCCGGCCCCGCAACCGGTCGTAGCACAGGTTCAGCACGACGCGATGCAGCCACGTGTCGAAGCGGGCTTCGCCTTCACGCCAGCGCGGCGCCTGATTCCAGATTCGCAAGAACGTCTCCTGCGCGACGTCCTCGGCTTCGTTCCGGTCGCCGAGCATGCGCGTCGCCAATGCGAGCAGCCGCGGCAGCTTGCGCGCGACGAGCACGCGCACCGCCGATGAATCGCGCGCGCCGACGCGCGCGACGAGTTCCGCGTCCGGATCGCGGTCGCCGCGATCGCTCAACGCCGCCGGCTCCGTCGAGCGGCGCGCGAGCGCTGCACTGTCACGGCAGAGGGAACCGCCGCCCGGCTGAAGCTCATCGTGGTGCTCTCCTTGCATGCGTCGGGCCGGCGCCGGACGGCGCCATGCCGCCCGTTCGTCAACGCCGCGCGCGTCGCGCCCGACATGGCACACGGTGTCGGCCATATCCGTTTCATCGACGTCCGGTTCGCGCCGCATGTCGATCCCGTCAGCCGGCCGCGCGAGCGTCGGCCGGCGCGCTCAATATACGACGACCGGCGCGGGCCGGTAATACACCGGACGGGCCGGCACCACGACGCAGCCGGCCAGCACGATGGCTGCGGCCGCCACGATTACGATGGTTCGAAAAGGCATCGCTTCGGCTCATGATATTGCGTGGAAAATCCGCTGCGCCGGCATCGCATGCCGGGCGGCGGCCTGCGCGTCAGGCCCAGTGACCCGGCACCCAGCGCCAGGCCGGGCCGCGCGCGGCCCAATGCCCGGGCACCCAGTGGTAACCGACGCGCACGACCTGCCAGTGTCCCGGAATCCACACGTAACGGCCTTGCCGCCAGTGCCAGTGGCCCTGGTCCCACACGTAACCGGCACGGGGCGCCGGCATCACTTCGACGCGCGGCGGTGGCGGCGCGTAAGGCGCGACGATGACGGCCTGCGCGAATGCCGCCGACGCCGCAAGCGCGGCCACGCATCCGGCAGCCAATCGCAACTGAACGGAAAGTTTCATGAAAGACTCCGAAATAACGGGCATCGACCAGAAGCGGTCGTTCATGCGTTAAACGGAGCAGGCAGAAGAAATCCGTCGCGGTGTCGGCAAATAAATTTCGGGTGCGCCCCGGCACCGATGGTGACTGGAGGCGCACAACGCGCGGTTGTCCGCACCGGCCACCACGCATGCCGGGTCGCGGTACTGTCACACCGCGGCAAAACTGCCCTTCGACAATGCATGCGACCGGGATCCCGCTCGTTTCCGGCCCAGGCCCCGGCCGTGCTCGCGCATGGCCGCACGGTTCCCCACCTCGCGCCCCATCAACGAAAACACCGACCATGTCGAACCAGGACACTCTCCCTGACCAGCCGAACGAGCCGGCCGCGTCCGTGTCGCGTCGCGGCTTCCTGAAACTCGCCGGCGTCTCCGGCCTCGCCACCGCCGCCGGCGGGCTCGCGGCTGCCCGCGCCGGCGCGTCGAACCCGGACGGCACGCCCGAACAGGTTCACCTGACGTGGGGCAACGACCCGACGTCCGAAGTCGTGATCTCGTGGGCGTCGCTCGCGCCGGCCGTGAACCCGCGCGCGCGCATCGTCGCCGACGGCGAGCCGGCGCGCACCGTGCACGGCGTCCAGCGCCTGTACACCGACGGCCTGAACGGCGAAACGGTGTTCACGTACCACGCGCGCGTGCACGGGCTGAAGCCGGATACGCGCTACCGCTACGAGATCACGGCCGACAACGACAGCCATGCCGCGCAGCCGTTCTCCGCGAATTTCTCGACCGCGCCGCGCGGCCGCGCACCGTTTCGTTTCACGAGCTACGGCGACCTCGCGACGCCGAACGGCGCGTGGGTGCTGTCGTCGCCGCAGAGCCGCTTCGCGGTGCAGGCCGTCGAGCAGTTCCAGCCGCTCTTTCACCTGCTGAACGGCGACCTCTGCTACGCGAACCTGAACCCCGCGCACCAGCCCGACGTGTGGCGCGATTTCGGCAACAACAACCAGACGTCGGCCGCGAATCGCCCGTGGATGCCCTGCCCCGGCAACCACGAGATCGAATTCAACAACGGTCCGCAGGGGCTCGACTCGTACCTCGCCCGCTACACGCTGCCGGAGAACGGCACGCACTTCCCGGGCCGCTGGTACAGCTTCCGCGTGAGCTCGGTGCTGTTCGTGTCGCTCGACGCCGACGACGTCGTGTACCAGGATGCCGCCGCGTTCGTCGGCGGCCCGGCGCCGCTCGTGCCGGCCGCGAGCACCGGCCGCCCGCCGATCGAGCCCGGTACGTCGTTCTATGTGCGCGGCTACAGCAACGGCGAGCAGACACGCTGGCTCGAACGCACGCTGCGGCACGCCGCGCATGACGACGACATCGACTGGATCGTCGTGCAGATGCACCAGGACGCGCTCAGTTCGTCGAAGACGGGCAACGGGTCCGACAAGGGCATTCGCGAAGCGTGGCTGCCGCTGTTCGACCGCTACGGCGTCGATCTCGTGCTGTGCGGCCACGATCACGACTACGAGCGCAGCTATCCGGTGCGCGGCTGCAATCACCGCGCGGGCGTCGATGCGAAAACCGGCGAAGTGGTCGAAACGCTGCAGCCGCGCCCGGTCGGCTCGAACGATCCCGGCCGCACGACGTTCGACACGAGCCACGGCACGATCCACCTGATCCTCGGCGGCGGCGGCACCAGCGCGCCGCTCGACGTGTACGGCGAAAACCCGTCGACCGGTTTCGCGCAGGCGAAGGTGTTCACGAAGCCGAACCGGCCGGTGCCGGGCACCGCGCCGAACACGTTCGTGCGCCAGCCGGCCGATGCGCTCGAGGATGCGATCTGGTCCGCGCGCCGCGATACGGGCACCGGCTACGGGATCGCGGTGTTCGACCACGATCCGGGCAAGCCGGGCGGCCACACGACGATCACGATGCGCTACTACCACGCGCCGGGCGCCGACCAGCAGCCAACCGCGCAATACGAACTGTTCGAGACGATCGAGCTGAGCAAGAAGCGGCACGAGCGGTGATCGACGCGTCGGGCGCCCGCTGCGGCGGACGTCCGACGCGTTGCCGTCGAGAACGGAATACCCCGGCGCGAGTTAGACTGCCCGCCTCGCACACCGCCCCATGCAGATGAGTTTCGAATACCGCATTCACACGCCGCCTTCGGCCGCCGCATTCGATGCCGTCGCCATGTGCCGCGACAAGCGCATGGCGACGTCGACGTCGATCCACACGAACGGCGGCTTGAAGTTCGCGATGCGGCCGGCGGCTGGCCGCTGATCGATCTGTCGATCGACGAAGCCGGCTTCCTCCTTGTCACCACGCTCGGCCCGATGCGGAACGCGATGCTCGACTCGATCGACCCGCGTTGTCGGAAATCGGCGCGCCGTGGCGCATCGACGACGCGTGATCGGTTCTCGCGACTGCGTCGGTCATACAGGTGCGGCTGCAACGCCGCAACGGCCGCGCCCCCGTAAAATGCGCGTTTCCGGCGGAACCTTCGCTTGGTACCGCTGCTTGCGACAACAGCACGCGCGAGCCGACCCGAATCATCCGAAATCGAATGGGCATGTTGAAACACGCAGCAAGCATGAAACGCAAGAACCAGGCAACGCTCCTCGGGCTCGGCGCGGTGCTGTTATGGGCGTCGGTGGTCGCGCTCGTTCGCGGGGTCAGCGAAAGCCTCGGCGCGACCGGCGGCGCGGCGATGATCTATACGGTGGCGTCCGTGCTGCTGCTGTTCTCGATCGGCTTCCCCGACCTGAGCCGATTCCCGAAAAACTATCTGCTCTGGGGCGGGCTGCTGTTCGTGTCGTACGAGGTATGCCTGTCGCTGTCGATCGGCTATGCGCGCAACGGTCAGCAAGCGATCGAAGTCGCGATGGTCAACTATCTGTGGCCGAGCCTCACGCTGGTCGCCGCCATCGTGTTCAACAAGCAGCGCGCGAACCTGCTCGTCGTGCCGGGCGTCCTGCTGTCGATGCTCGGCATCTGCCGGGTGCTCGGCGGCGACCAGGGGCTCGATCCGGCCGGCATGCTGCGCAACGTCGCGGACAATCCGCTGAGTTACGGGCTGGCATTCTTCGGCGCGCTGATCTGGGCCGGTTATTGCACGGTGACCGCGCGCATCGCCGACGGCAGGAACGGCGTCACGCCGTTCTTCATGCTGGTCGCCGCGGTGCTCTGGATCAAGTTCGCGATCGAAGGCGGCGGCGCCATGACGTTCAGTTTGCACGCGGTCGCGTATCTCGTGCTGGCCGCGTCGGCGCTCGGCTTCGGCTATGCGGCCTGGAACACCGGCATCATGCACGGCAACGTGACGGTCATCGTCGGCGCATCGTACTTCACCCCGGTGCTCGCCGCTGCCCTCGCCGCGATGCTGCTCGATGCGCCGCTGTCCGCCGAATTCTGGCAAGGCGCGTCGATGGTGTGCGGCGGGTCGATCCTGTGCTGGCTCGCGACACGCGGCCGGCGTCGTGACAAGGCCAAGCGCGTGCGGACGAGCAAGCAGGCCGAGGGCAATTGCCACGGGTGACGATGGCCGGGGCATTGACGGCAGGCCGGATCCCGACCGGCCGTGCTCGGAGCCGCGTCCACCGCGCTAGCTTCGCGATTCGAGCGCGATCCGCATCGCCAGCCCGGCCAGCACCGTCCCCATCAGCCAGCGCTGAGCCGCCGCCCAGAGCGGCCGCCCCGCGAGAAAGCCCGCGATCGAACCCGCCGCGCACGCGATCAGCGCGTTGACGCTGACGCTCACCGCGATCTGCACGCAGCCGAGCGCGAGCGATTGCGCGAGCACGCTGCCGTGCCCCGGCACGATGAACTGCGGCAGCAACGACAGGTACATCACCGCGATCTTCGGGTTCACGAGGTTCGTGATGAAGCCCATCGCGAACAACCTGATGCGGCTGTCGTGCGGCAACTCCCTGACCTGAAACGCGGAGCGCCCGCCCGGCTTCAGCGCCTGCCACGCGAGGTAGGCGAGATACAGCGCGCCGGCAACGCGCAGCGCATCGTACGCATACGGCACGGTCATCACCAGCGCGGTGATGCCCACTGCCGCGCAGACCATGTAGAACACGAATCCCAGCGCGACGCCGCCGAGCGACACCAGCCCGGCGCGGCGGCCCTGGCAGATCGAGCGCGAAACCAGGTAGATCATGTTCGGTCCGGGCGTCAGCACCATGCCGAGCGACACGAGTCCGAACGCAAACAGGGTGGGCAAGGCAGGCACGGCACGCTCCTTCAGGGCGACGATCACGAGGTGCGAACAATGTATTGCATCGCGGCCGTCGTCGGCATGAATAAACTGCAAGCGGCCCATGAGCGCCGTTCATCTTGCGGCCGGCCGCTACCTGCCCTTTTTCGCGCGCGTGCGAATCGTCTTTTCCGCTTTCGCACGTTGCGCGTCGACGAGCCGCACGAACGCGTCGGCGACCGCGTTGCCGGCGGTATTCCACGCCAGCCGCACGGACCGATGCAGCCGCGGCGACAGGGCCAGCACGCGGCCGCCGAACGGTGTGTACGTGAGCGTGATGCGCGGCACGATCGACACGCCCATGCCGGCTTCAGCCATCGACAGGATGGTGCGCATCTCGACCACGTTGAACGCCGCCCGAAGCGGCGCGCCGCCGCGCGCGAAGTAATCCGCGATCACCGGCCCGCACCCGGCCTTCGAGAAGATGAACGGCGCCGCGGCCAACTGCCTGGCCGACACGCTCTTGCGGCCGGCGAACATGTCGGCGGCCGCCACCGCGACGAAATCCTCGTCGAGCAGCGGCAGGTTGTGCGCGAACGTCTTCGTGCCGGCCACCACGCCGACGTCGGCCGTCCCGTCGTCGATCCACCCTTCGACTTCGCTGTCCGTGCCTTCGAGCAGCACCGCCGATACGCCCGGGTGCATCGCCTTCAACGCCTCGAGCGCGGGAACGACGAACGCCAGCGAGACGCTCGGCAGCGACGCGACCACCAGCTTTCCTTCGAGCTTGCCGCGCGCCAGGCTGAACTGCTGACGCAGCATCTGCGCTTCCCGCACCACGCTCTGCACATACGGCCACAGGCGTTCGCCGGCCGCCGTCAGGAGGACCGGCTGCCGGTCGCGCCAGAGCAGCTTGATCTGCGTGATGTCCTCCAGCTCCGTCAGCGCGTGGCTGATCGCGGATTGGCTGCGGCTGAGCCGGTCTGCCGCGGCCGTCAGCGAGCCGAGCTCCACCACCGCAGCCAGGGCCTGCAACTGGGCAAGCGTCATCGGGTTTCCTTGTTCGAGGGCATGTATTCTGTGCATGGTATGCCGCGTTCTCTTGAATTATATTGAACCGGCCCTGCGGTCAGGCAGCGGACAGCCACGCGTCGCCACGCCGCACCATTCGATGATGCACTTCAATCCGACTGAACGACTGCCACGCCCGGCGCCGCCGGCGTCCGGCACCACGTCCTGCTTCATTCCCGAAGACGCGCTAGACTAGCCGGATGGAACAATGCCGTTATTGCCTGAGAATCCGCGATGAATGGGATTGCCACGGCGACGAATGCCGCCGGGCAATCGCCAAGGCGCTGCGCCGGCAGCGCGCGGGCCTGCCGATGGTCCCCGATCGCATCCGCAACGAGTTGCCGTCCGGCGCGCCGACCCAGCAAGTGATCGCGGTCCTGTCGCGCCAGCGGCTGCGCGCGCGTCGCGGCAACGAGGAGCGCCGCGAGCGCAAGGAAATCGACGACGACGGGGTCTGAGCCGGCACCCTGGCGCGAGCCGTGCCGCCGCGCGACGGTCGCCGGCCCTTCGACGCCCGGGCGCCCGCGCCCGCGCGACATCCCGCCCTTTCACTCTCCCGCCACTCCGTTCAATCCCCGTAATACAGCGTGGGGACAGAAGGGGTTCGGTCGCGGCATTGTTACCGCGAAAGCAACGATCTTTCACTCAAATTCACGTTTACCCTAGGTGACCCCGCGCCTACGATGTATTCAACCGCTGACGACATGGCGTCGAACGCGGAAAGCCAATAAACACCGGAGGTCATCATGAAATCGCTCGTTTCCGCAGTCGCAGCCGCCGTCGCCCTGTCCGCCTCGTTCGGCGCATTCGCACAAAGCACCGTGACCCGTGCCCAGGTGCGCAATGAACTGGTCCAGCTCGAAAACGCCGGCTACAAGCCGAGCCAGTCGAGCCCGTACTACCCGGCCGACGTCCAGGCCGCGGAAGCCCGCGTGCGCGGCGTCGACAACAGCGGCTTCGGTTCGCAACCGGCCGCGACCGGCGAGAGCGGCGCACCGGCCGTGCGGGTGCAAAGCCGGCACGACTCGGTCTACTTCGGCCATTAAGCGCGCCGCCGCGCGCCCTGCGCGCGCAGCCCGCACGGCGAGGAGCCCGTCCCGCGACGGGCTCTTCGCGTTTCGGCCCGCCGTCAGCGGCCGCCCGACGCGACGCGGCCGGTCTCGTCCGGCGCGCTGCCCCGAATCAGATCCTGGTAGCGCACGCATGCGCGCTGCGCGGACGCCTTGGCCGCGTACATCGCCGCGTCGGCCTTGACGAGCAGTTCCTCGGCCGACGCGCCGTCCGCGGGGAACTCGCTGACACCGATGCTCGCCCCGACGGCCACGCGCCGTTCGTCGAACTCCAGTTCCTCGGCCATCACGATCTGGATGCGCGTCGCGACATCGCCGATCACCGCCGGCGAATGCACGTCCGAGAGCAGCACGATGAATTCGTCGCCGCCCAGCCGGGCCACCATGTCGCCGCTGCGCAGCACGTGGGTCAACCGCTTCGCAACGGTGACCAGCGTGCGATCGCCGGCCGAGTGTCCGAGCTGGTCGTTGATCTGCTTGAACCCGTCCAGGTCGACGAACATGACGGCCAGCCCTTCGCGTACCGCGGCCGCGTGCCGGATCGCGGCGTCCAGATGCTCCATGAACAGCATACGGTTCGGCAGCGCGGTCAGCGGATCGTGGCCGGCGAGATGCGTGAGCTCCTGCTGCTTCGCGCGCAGCATCGCGACCTGCGTGCGGATCTCGACGCGCATGCTTTCGAAACAGCGCGCGAGCACGCCGATCTCGTCGGCACGCTCGACCGGCAGCCGCTCGGCGGCCGGATCGTCGAACACATGCGTCGCCGCGCGCGCAAGCGTCTGCAACGGCCGCGTGATCGCACGCGCGAACAGGATCGCAAGGATCACCGCGAGCATGCTCGATACGAGCACCATCCTGACGATCCGTTCGCCCAGCATGCCGGCCGGCGCGAGCACGTCGCCCAGCGGGCGGGCCATCCCGAGCACGACGAAGCGGTTGCCGTCGTCGTGCCCGAACGGCGTACGCACGAACGCGAACATCTGGCCCGGCGCCTCGTCGGGCTGCGCGAGGCCGTTGAGCGTCACGTTCGTGCGCGCACTGTCGAACAGCGCGCGCGTGGCCGCGAAGCGATCCTGCATCAGCACGCGCCGGCCGCGATCGAAGCCGAACGTCTGTGACGAATCGGGATGCACGAGAAAGTCGCCCCACTCGTTCGCGAGATAGACCCCGTAGTCTCGCGGCAAGTCGCGTTCGAGCCGGTCGAACACGCGCGACAGCTCGACGTCGACGACGAGCGCGCCGACCGTCTGGCCCGACGCGTCGACCACCGGCGTCCCCACGCGCAGGATCGGCAGCCCTTGCGCCGCATGCGCGCCCGTCTCGTGATTGATCGCGATCGGCGACAGGTAGATATGACCGGGCGCCATCGCGAGCGTATCGAATACGTAGGAAAACTGTCCTTTCTCCTGGAATACGCTTTCGGGCAGCACGACGATGCCGCGCGCATCACGATCGAGGCGAATGCGTTCGATCCCGAAATGCCCGCTCGCGATCAGGCGGATCTGCAGGTATTCCGGATGATTCCTCATGAAGCTGTAATACACCTGCTCGAGCCGCATGCGGCTCGCGTTGTCCGGGTGGTCGGTGCCCGCGACGAACGCGGACGACGGCAACTGCGCGAGCACGAGCGCATCGTCGGCCACGTCGGCGAGCGCGGTCGTGAAGCGCTGGCCGAGCAATTGCGTCGACATCAGCAGGCTGTGCTGCGCTTCCTGCACGAGCATCGCGCGGTTGGCGCGATACGCGTAGTAGCCGGTCGTGCCGGACGCGATCACGCCGATGCATGCGAACAGCACCGACAGCTTCGACGTGAGCCCGAGCCGGATCATTTTCCGAACTGCTCCGGCCGGTCGCCCGACACGATGCGGCTCCACAGCGATTCGCGGCGCGCGATGTCCTCCACGGGCTGAATCCAGACGAGATGCTGGCGCCCGGTCTCCACGCCGCGAGGCGGCTCGAGCGTGTTCGCGAGACCCTGGCGCTCGGTGAGCAGCGTGCCGATCGCCGGTTCGAGCATGTAGTTGATCCACGCGAACGCGAGCTGGGGACGTTGCGCGCCGCGCGTGACGGCCCAGCAGTCGAGCCATGCCAGCGCGCCTTCGTCCGGGATCACGTAGCCGACGTCCGCGCCGGCGCGACGCAACTGCTCGACCTGCTGCGTGCCGTAGTTGCCGAACATCAGCGCTGCGCGATGCTGGACAAAGAGCGCGGTCGCCTCCTCGGGCAGCGTGTAGTACGTCAGCAGGTTGCGGCGCAGGTCGATCAGCTTGCGGGCGACGGCAAGCGTCTGCGCAGGCGACAGGCGGAACGGGTCGGGATAGCCGAGCGCCAGCGCCGTAAACGAGAAATTGTGCTGCGCGCTGTTGAAGTCGAGCACCTTGCCGCGGTAACGCGGATTCCACAACTCGCGCATCGAGCGCGGCGCGGCCGGCACCTGCTTGCGGTCGTAGATCAGCCCCATCGACGAATACGTGAACGGAATCGCGTAGGACGCGCCGTCCTGCACGAGGCCGCCGATCGTCGCGAGCTGCTGGAAATTCGGCAACTGCCGCCGCCGGTTCGGGACGCGCGGCAGGTCGATCGGTGCGAGCAGGTGTTCGTGCGCATAGCGCTGGATCTCGGCCGTATTCGCGGCCAGCACGTCGTACGGGGGCGGCGATGCGCTGTGCATGCGCGCCCACAGCGCTTCGTCGGAATCGACCAGCGTCACCTCGACGCGCACATGAAACTGCGCCTCGAATGCGCTGACGATATCGCTGTCGGCATAACCGGGCCACGCCAGCACGCGCAGCACGTTGTCGTTGGCGGTTTCGGGAGAGGCGGCGAAGGTGGGCGGCACGGGCGCCAGCAAGCCCAGCGTCAATATGACGAGCAGCGCGCGCACGGCGCCGCGTGCGCGCCTGGGTGCGCCAATTCCGCTGATCAATGGGACCCCGTGTGAATCGCCCGGCTGCATTCGACTGTCCTTTTTCGAGTCGATGCGATATCCCGCAACGAGACCATAAAACGCACGGTCGCGCAATTGGAACAAGCCGCACACGGCGCGCGTTCGCGGGCCGCGGACGGCAAATGCGACGCGATAACTCAGGCCCGTGTCGGGTCGCGAAGACGAACGTCAGCGCCAGGCCTGCGTGAATTCCGCGATCACGCGCGACAGGTGCGCGCGCATCGCGTCGCGCGCACCGTCCGCGTCGCGCGCCATGATCGTCGCGAAGATGCGCTGGTGATCGTCCTGCGACGCCTCGCGCAGCGCGGTCGAGTGAAAGTGCTCCTCGATCTTGTCCCACAGCGGATCGCTGCGCGCACAATCCCACATCGCCGTGACCATGTGCAGCAGCACCGTGTTGCCGGTCGATTCCGCGATTCGCAGATGGAACTGACGATCGGCCGCGTCATAGGCGGCCTTGTCGTTCATCTGCTCGCGCATCGTCGTCAGCGAGAAAAACAGGCGGTCGAGATCGGCATCCTTGCGTTCGGTCGCCGCGAGCGCCGCGACTTCCGCCTCGATCAGCCCGCGCGCGCGCAGCGTCTCGATCGGCCCCGGGCCGCGCGGTACTTCGAACGTCACAGGCCGCGCGGCATCGGCCGCCGACACATAGATGCCCGAGCCGATCCGCACCTCGACGATTCCCTGCACCTCGAGCGCGATGATCGCCTCGCGCACCTGCGTGCGGCTCACGCCGAACTGGTCGGCCAGGCTGCGCTCCGACGGCAGCCGCGCGCCGGCTTCGAACGCGCCGGCGGCCACCATCGCGTGAATCTGTCGCGCGAGGCCGATATAGGAGCGGTCCGCGGCATCGGTGTCGCGGCTGGCGGGCAGGCTGGAAAGATCGGTCATCGGAAGGCTCGCAACAGGCTGGCCGGCGCCGCTGCGGCGCCGGATCGTCAAAATGGTACACCAATTTGTACGACACCCCCGGTTCGACCGTTGGCCGGCCTTGTCTGGCGCTTCCGGAAACGTCACACGGACCAGCGTTCGCCCGAACAACTGGTAAACCACTATCCCGCACAATTGGCATACCAATCATAATCCGCATACCGACGACGGGCCGGCACGCTGCCGCCCCGGCCGTCCGACGCATGAACCGCCAGCCAGGAGCCGCTCCAGTGAAGATGTCTTTCCGTTGGTACGGCGAGTCCGATCCGGTCTCGCTGCAATACATCCGCCAGATCCCCGGCGTCACGCATATCGTGTCCGCGATCTACGACGAACCGGTGGGCGAGGTCTGGCCCGCGCACAAGATCGAAGCGCTGAAGGCGACGATCGAACGCGCCGGCCTGCAGTTCGACGTCGTCGAGTCGGTGCCCGTGCACGAGGACATCAAGCTCGGCAAGCCGGGCCGCGACCGCCTGATCGACCACTACCGGCAGACGATCCGCCATCTCGGCGCGGCCGGCATCCGCGTCGTCTGCTACAACTTCATGCCCGTGTTCGACTGGACGCGCACCGAGCTGTCGAAGACGCTCGACGACGGTTCGACCTGCCTCGCATTCAGCACCGACGCGGTCGACCGGATCGATCCGAACGACGGCATCGCGCTGCCCGGCTGGGATTCGAGCTACCGGCCCGAACAGTTGCAGGCGCTGCTCGCCGACTACCGCGACGTCGACGAGCACGCGCTGTGGGCCAACCTTGAATACTTCCTGAAGGCGATCATTCCGGTCGCCGAGGAAGCCGGCGTGAAGATGGCGATCCACCCCGACGATCCGCCGCGACCGATCTTCGGGCTACCGCGCATCGTGAAGAACCGCGACGATCTCGCGCGGATCGTGCGCCTCGTCGATTCCCCCGCGAACGGCTTGACGCTGTGCTCGGGCTCGCTCGGCGCGGGCCCCGAGAACGACGTCGAAGCGCTCGTGCGCGAGTTCGGCGCGATGGGCCGCATCCATTTCGCGCACATCCGCAACGTGAAGGTCGATGCGAACGGCGATTTCGAGGAAACCGCGCATCTGTCGAGCTGCGGCTCGCTCGACATCGCCGCGATCGTGAAGGCGTACCACGACACCGGCTTCACCGGCTACGTGCGCCCCGACCATGGCCGCATGATCTGGGGCGAAACGGGCAAGCCCGGCTACGGCCTCTACGACCGAGCGCTCGGCGCGGTCTACCTGAACGGCCTGTGGGAAGCGCTGACGAAGTTCGACCGCGCACCGCAAGCGTCGCGGTAATCCGCCTTTCGAGGCGGCCGGCGCAGCGGATCGCCGGTCGCCCGCCACGACATTCCGCACGGAGACACCTGCATGCCACGCATCCGATGGGCCATGATCCTGATGTGCTTCCTGGCCAACGTCATCAACTTCATCGATCGCGCGAACCTCGCGATCGCCGCACCCAGCATCCGTGCCGATCTCGGCCTCGACGCGGTCGGCATGGGGCTCGTGCTGAGCGCGTTCTTCTGGACCTATGCGTTCCTGCAATTGCCGGCCGGCTGGTTCATCGACAAGGTCGGCGTGCGCGTTAGCCTCGCGCTGGCCGTCGGCTGGTGGTCGGTGTTCACCGTCGCGACGGGCGCCGCGCGCGGCCTCGCGCAACTGGTCGGCGTACGGCTGATGCTCGGCGTCGGCGAAGCGGCCGCGATCCCTTCGTTCGCGAAGGTCGCGTTCAACTGGTTCCCGCGCAGCGAGCGCGGGCTGGCCAGCAGCATCTTCGACAGCGGCTCGCGCGTCGGCTCGGCGTTGTCGCTGCCGCTCGTCGCGTGGCTGATCTCGCTGGTCGGCTGGCGCGGGTCGTTCGTGATCACGGGCGGCATCGGCATCGTATGGGCGCTGGCGTGGTGGTTCGTCTATCGCGATCCGGAACGCTATCGCGCGATCGCGCCGGACGCCGTCGACGCGCTGCTCGCGCAACGCGGCGCGCCGACGGTTGCGGCCGCAACCGACGGCCCGAAGGTGTCGTGGCTCGACCTGTTCCGCTACCGCACCGTGTGGGGAATGATGATCGGCCTGTTCTGCCTGAACTTCGCGATCTACTTCTTCATCACGTGGTTCCCGAGCTACCTGCTGCAGTCGCGCGGCTTCTCGCTCGCGTCGCTCGGCACGTGGGGCATGCTGCCCGCGCTGCTCGCGATTCCCGGCGGCTGGCTCGGCGGCTACGTGTCGGACAGCCTGTTCCGCCGCGGCTGGAGCGCCACCGCCGCGCGCAAGACCTGCCTCGTGTTCGGCATGCTGCTGTCGTCGTCGATCGCGCTGTCCGCGTTCGTCGAAAACGACTGGGCCTGCCTCGGCCTGTTCGCACTCGCGTATGCCAGCCTGTCGTTCGCCGGCGCCAACGTGTGGACGCTCGTCGGCGAAGTCGCGCCGACGCCCGCGCACGTCGCCTCGCTCGGCGGCATCCAGAACTTCGCGGGCAATCTCGCGGGCATCTTCATCACGACCTTCACCGGCGTGATGCTGTCGATCACGAAAGGCTCGTTCGTGGTGCCGCTCGCGGTGGCCGGCGCGCTGTGCGTGGTCGGTGCACTGTCGTACCTGTTCGTGGTCGGCAAGGTCGAGCCGTTGCCGCCGCTGCGGCGCGGCGGCAGCGGGCGCAACGCCGAGCCGAACGCGGCCTGACGCCGCGGGACGGCGCGGCCGGAACAGCCGCGCTTTCCTTTTCGGGCCGCGCATCGGACAATGGGCCGCGCCCGCCGGCGCGGCGCCGCTGCGGCCCGCGTGCGGCGGCGACGCACTCCGCCCACGCCGATGAAACGCTACGAAACCCTCGCCCATACGATCGCCGACGACATCCGCAACGGCAACCTTGCCGTCGGCACGCGCCTGCCGTCGCTGCGGCAGATCATCGCGCAGCATGGCGTGAGCCAGTCGACGGTGTTTCGCGCGTATTACCTGCTCGAACAGTGGGGGTTGATCCGCGCGCGCGAACGCTCCGGCTACTACGTCGCGCCGGGCGCGCAACCGGCCGCGAGCCCGGCGGCGAAGCACCGTACGCGCCGCGTCGGCGCCACGCGCAAGGTCGACATCAGCAACCTCGTGTTCTCCGTGCTCGATGCGGCCACGCAGCCGGGCATCGTGCCGCTCGGGTCCGCGTTCCCGGCGCCGCAACTGTTTCCGCTGCCGCGTCTGGCGAAGTCGCTCGCGCAAGCCGCGCGGCTCGTGAGCCCGTGGAGCACCGTCGTCGACCTGCCGCCCGGCAGCGAAGCGCTGCGCCAGCAGATCGCGCGGCGCTATCTCGCCACCGGCATCTCGCAGCCGATCGACGAAATCGTCGTCACGAACGGTGCACTCGAAGCACTGAACCTGTGCCTGATGGCCGTCACGCGGCCCGGCGACGTCGTCGCCGTCGAAGCGCCCGGCTTCTATGCGGCGCTGCAGGCGATCGAGCGGCTCGACCTGCGCGCGGTCGAGATTCCCGTCGATCCGCGCACGGGCCTCGATCTCGATGCGCTCGCGAACGCGCTCGACCGGCACGACATCCGCGCGTGCTGGTTCATGACCAATTTCCAGAATCCGACCGGCGTCACGCTGTCCGCCGAAAAAAAGCGCGCGCTCGTCGACCTGCTCGCGGCGCGCGAGGTGCCGCTGATCGAGGACGACGTGTACGGCGAGCTGCATTTCGGCCCGGACTACCCGCTGCCCGCGCGCGCGTTCGACCGTCATGGCCTCGTGATGCACTGCAGTTCGTTCTCGAAGACGCTCGCGCCCGGCTACCGGATCGGCTGGGCCGCCGCCGGCCGGTTCGCGGAGAAGGTGCAGCGGCTCAAGCTGATGACGACGCTGTCGGCCAGCATTCCGGCGCAGGCCGGCATCGCGAACTATCTCGAGCACGGCGGCTACGACCGGCACCTGCGCAAGCTGCGCGGCGCGCTGCACGCGCAGCTCGACCGGATGGACGACGCGCTGCGGCGCTGGCTGCCGGCCGGCGTCGAATGGGTACGGCCCGACGGCGGGTATTTTCTGTGGCTCGCGTTTCCCGACGCGATCGACGCGATGGAACTGCATCGCCAGGCGATCGCCCGCGGCATCAGCTTCGCGCCGGGGCCGCTCTTTTCGGCCGCGCACGGCTTCGAGCGCTGCGTGCGCGTGAACTTCGGCCACCCGTGGAGCCGCGACATCGAACGCGCGATCCGCGTGCTCGGCGAACTGGTCGCGCAGCCGCCCGTCCGCAAGGCAGGCTGATCGCACACGATGCGCGCGGCGCGGGGCGCGTCACGGCCATGCAGCCAGGCCGCACGCGGGTTACATTGCAGGTCCTGCCGCCCTTTCCCGATTGCCCATGAGCCCACTGCCTTACGTCGATCACGACGCGCTGCTGAAACTGACGGCCGAAGCCGCGCATGTCACGCAGCCGTGCGCATGCACGAGGACCTCGCTCGCCGGCTGGACGACCCTGCCGCTGTCGCTGCCGGACACGCAACTGACCGAAGTGGCCACGCTCGTCGCGCCGGGCGAAGCCGAGCCGACCTATGCGGAATATCATCCGGCCGGCACGCGCTACGCATCGGACGACGCACCGATCGCGCCGCGCCATTTCCCGTACAACCGCTGCACCGTCAGCCGCTGCCGCACGTGCGGCCGCCTGTTCCTGCGCTACCAGGAAGGCGGCGGCTACTTCATCGACCAGCGCATCCGCGCACTCGATCCGGCGCTCGTCGTCGACGCTTGACCTCGGAACGCGATGAACCGCAAGCAAACCGGCGGGCACCCGACGTCACGCGGGCGCCCGCCGGCGTTCAGCGCGCCGCCGTCGCCTTGCCGAACCCGCCGAGGATCTTCTTTTCGAGCGCGATGTAATCGCGGCCGAAGTGGTGATCGCCCTGCGTCTTGATCACGTCGGCGCCCGTGTTCGCGAGCGCCGGGCACATCGTGTCCGTCTCTTCCGCGCCATAGAAGCACTGCACGAGCGCCGGCGGCACCTTCGCGATCTCCGGCGCGACCTTCAGCGCGTTGTCGCTGGCGGGCATGCCGAGCCAGCCCGTCACGCGGATCTGGAAATCGGCGGACGGCGCGAAGCCGAGCAGCGACATCACCACGACCTTGTCGCGCAGGTCGGCCGGCAGCCGGTTGTACGCGAACGGCATCACGTCGGCGCCGAACGAGTAGCCGACCAGCGCCACGCGGCTCGCATGCCAGCGCGCCATGTAGGTGCGCATCACGCGGGCCAGATCGCGGCTCACCTGCGCGGGCGGCTTCTCGCTCCAGAAATAGCGCAGGCTGTCGATGCCGACCACCGACACGCCGTCGCGCCGCAACGCCTCGGCGATCGTCTTGTCGAGATCGCGCCAGCCGCCGTCGCCCGAGATCACGATCGCGAGCCGGTCGCTGCCGCCCTTGGCCGGCAGCTCGACGAGCGGCAGGTCCGATACGTCGAGCTCGTCGCTGCTGGTGGTGTCGTGCAGGTGCGACGTGACGAGCGACACGAGCTTCCCAGTGTCGCCCGCCGCCGCCGTTTCGACGAAGCCCGGCATCGCGCGGCGCACGATCGTCGGATCGGGCGGACACGGCTTGAAGCGCGGATCGAGCTTCGCGGCCGGACCGACCGCGACGACACCGGCGATCGTGTTCTCCGGCGCCATCGACAGGATCTGCTTCGCGATCGCGCCGCCCTGGCCCACGCCCGCGACGATCGGCGTGAAATAGCGCGACGACTGCGCGAGACGTTCGAGCTGATGGCTGACCGCCTCGGCGTCGCCGTCGAGGTGGTGGCAGGCCTCCTGCTTCGCGGCGAGATTCGCCGCGTAACGCGCGGAATCGACGCCGACCGTCATCGCACCGGCTTTCGCGAGCGCGTCGGCCGCCTGCTGATCGGCGGCATGCCAGCCGGCCTCACGCGAGAACAGTACGACGAAACCACGCAGCGGCCCGCTTGGCTTCGTCACGGTCACGGGCCCATAGCGGCCGCCGGACACGGTTTCGGCTTTCACTGCGGCCGGCTGCGCCGCGCACGCGGCGCCGGCCAGCATCATTCCCGCGCAGGCGGCTGCCGCCCGCGCGATTCCCTTCGTCAACATCATGAACGCCGACCTCCAGCCAGCAATGAGAGATCCGCGAGCGTGACGAACACGCCGACCGAGCCCGAGGCCGCGAGATAACGCGGCTCCCAGTGCGGTTCGAACTTGCTCTTGAAAGCGCGCAAGCCGCGGAAGTTGTAGAAGCGGCCGCCGAAGCGCCAGACCATCAGGCCGAGCCGGTGGAACGGCGACGGCATCTTCGCCGCGCCCATCCCCGAGAACGGCGCGATACCCAGGCTCAGCTTGCGGAACCCCGCTTCCTTCAGATGCAGCGCGAGCTGCGTAAACAGATACTCCATCGCGTACGGCGAAGCGTCCGGCAGATGGCGCATCACGCCGACCGTCGCCTCGGTGTTGAGGTCGGTCGTCATGAACGTGACGAACGCGATCGGCTTGTCGGCCTGCCGCACCAGCATCACCGATTGCGTCGCGAGATAGCCGTCGTGGAACGCGGCCACCGAGAAGCTCTTCTCGCGCGCATCGCGGCTGTCGAGCCAGCCGTCGGAGATGTCGCGCAGCGCGGGCAGCGCGGCCGGCACGTCGTCCGGCGCGATCACCTCGACCGTCAGCGCATCCTTGTCGCCGCGGCGCAGCGCGTAGCGCAGGTGCGAGCGGTTCGATCCCTTCAGGTCGAACCGGTCGAGCGCGATATGCGCTTCCTCGCCCAGCTTCATCAGCGTGAGCCCCGCGTCGAGATACAGCGGCAGCGCGTTCGCGCGCACCTGGTAGAACGCCGCGCGACCGCTGTGCGCATGCGCGAGCGCGATGAACTTGCTGATCAGCGCCGGCCACTCTTCGCGCGGCCCGACCGGGTCGTGGAGCGCGGCCCACGTGCGGCCGTTCTTCGCGTACATCAGGAACGCGCGCCGCGACTCCGAGAACAGGAACGACTTGTCGCCCATCAGCGCGAGGCCCGCGTCGCTGCATTCCTGCGCGCGGATGATCTGCTCCGCGTCGACCAGGTCCTGCGCCGCGGGCTTCACGAAACGCCCGGGCGCCGGGCGCAGCAGTTGCCACAGCGCGAACAAGGCAACGAACACGCCGGCGGCGAGCGTCGCGCGCAGCGCCCGCGGCGCGCGCGCATCGAACGAGAAATGTGACCACAGCTCGCGCGTGTACGGCACGTCGCGGAACGCGAAGAACAGCACCCACACGGCCAGCATCAGCACCAGCGCCACCGACACGAACCAGCTCACGGTGAAGCGCTCGGCGAGCAACGACGAATGACGGTTGAACCGGCGGCGGCTGACGAGCAGCAGCACGAGCAGCGTCCCGAGCACGCCGGCCTCGACGAACGCGAGGCCCTTGGCCAGCGACAGCGCGAGGCTCGCGAGCGTCAATGCGAAGGTCATCCACCACGCGCCGTCGAGCCGGCGCAGCAGCCCGCGCGCGACGAACAGCAGCGCGACGCCGAGCACGCTGCAGATCACCTGCGAGCCTTCGAGCACCCACAGCGGCACGATGTGGCGCAGGATCGCGATCCGGTGCCAGAACGCGGGCGTCGCGCTCGAGATCACCAGCATCCCGCCGACCGCGAACGTCACGAGGCTCAGGAACACCGGCGCGAGCTGCGACACGCGCGCGGCCTGCCGCGTGACGAGCCGGCGTCGCAGCGCACGGCCTTCGAAGCCGGCCAGCAGGCCGGCCGACAGCACGAGCGGCACGCCGAAATAGATCGCGCGATACGCGATCAGCGCGGCAACCATTTCGTGCGCGGGCACTTCGCGGCCGAGCGTGAAGACCATCGCCGCTTCGAACACGCCGATCCCGCCCGGCGTATGGCCGATCATCCCGAGCAGCAACGCGGCGGCATAGACGGTAATGAAGGTCGGGAAGCCGACGGGCGCCGCCGGCAGCAACACCCACAGCGTCAGGCCCGCGGCGACGACGTCGAGCACCGCGTAGACGACTTGCGCGACGAGATCGCGCCGCGCCGGCACGTCGAACGACAACCATTTGAAGCGCGTGACGACCGGGCGCGCGGCGTTGCCGCACAGCACGACCAGCGCGGCGAGCACGACGAGCAACGCGGCCCCCGTCCACGTGAGCACGCCGGGCGCGACGTGCAGCATCGCGGCGAGCGCCTCCGGCACGCAGACCATGCCGACCGCCGTCATCAGCACCATCGCGAGCGCCAGCGTGCCGCTCGTGAACACCGTCATCCGGCCGATCTGGGCAGGCGTGACGCCCGACACGCCGTACACGCGGGCGCGCACCGCGCCGCCCGTCAGCGCGCCGAAGCCGGTCGCGTTGCCGAGCGCGGAGCCGGCGATCGCGCCGATCCATAGCGCGACGCGCGGCACCCTGGCCGCGACGTAGCGCAGGCCGACCGCATCGCGGGCGACGAGCGCGAGATAGCTGAGCGCCGTCGCGGCGAGCGACGCGCTCCACTCGCCGACGGACATGTGACGCAACTGGCGCATCACCGACCGGTAGTCGACGGATTCCGACAGGTGCTGGAAAACCACGATCAGCAGCAGGCCGATACCGAGCGCGAGCAGCGGCGACAGCACGCGCTCGTTGCGGATCAGCGCCCGGGCACGGGCGATCACCGCCGCGGCAGGGCCGGGCGAACCAGGGTGGCGGGAAGACATAACGTGTTCAGTGGTGGTGCATAGCGTGTCGCGGCGCGGGTGGGCCGGGCGGCGACGAAAATCTCGTTGTTCTGCGTGGGCGGCCGGCCAGGACGAGGGCGGGCGGCGCCGAAACCAGAATTTACGAGTATACGGAACTTATATTACAAAATCTTTCATGTTCGCTTTGTGCGAATTTGTGATGTCTTGCGCATCAAAACCGCATAGAAATACGGCGCTCCACGAACGCAGGTGCGCATCATACCGGGAACCGGGGCGGTTTTTTCATCGGATGAACGCGTTGTGATCCATTTGGGAGAAATCTGCCGCGCCAAGCGCGGACAGTGAGGACGAAAACGCGACGGCGCCGCGCGTTTCGGAATGGGAACGAGTCGATCCGGTGCGCCCGCGCGGCGCACCGTCGGTGCGGAACTACGCTCCCGTACGCTATTTCGCCCGCTCATGCTCGCCCAACCCGATCGCCTTGTAATCGTAGGTCGGGTAGAACTCCGTCCGGTACGCGCCCCAGGCCGTGTCCTCGAGCACGCGATTGACCTCGCGCAGCCGCGACGCCGGCAGCCGCAGCACGACGATCTGCCCGATTCCCATCGTCACGGTCCAGCTCACGACTTCGACGCCCGGCGGCGGAAACGCCTTGTAGAACCCCTGCTTCGCGAGTTGCGCATTCAACTCGGCGAGCGGACGGGATTGGTCGTGTTTCAGGAACACCGTCAGCAGGACCGCATTGTCGGGCGTCGCGACCGCCGAGCCTGCCGGCACCGTCGACGTCTGGCCGATGGCCGGTGTGCCGGAAATCGCGACGGCCGCCGCCGCCGCGGCAATCACGAGCGTTCGAATCGGAAAATGCGGAAATATGGTCATCGCGCGACTCCATGGCTTCGTGGCTGGAGCCGCCATCATGCGCCGCCGGATCCATTGCTGCAGCGAACGGCCGCAGCGCTTACGCCGCGCCCGCGCCGTCACGCTCGCGTAGCACGTCGATGAACGCGCGCAGCTTGGCCGGCACGTGCTTGCGGTTCACGTAATACAGCCACATCGGCGGCAGCGTCCGGCACGCACCGGGCAGCACCTCGACGAGCGTGCCGTCGCGCAGGTCCTGCTCGATCCGCTCGCGCACGAACGCGAACGCGATGCCGACTCCGGCGCGCGCCGCGTCGATCACCGCATCGTCGTCGTTCGTCACGAACACGCCGTCCGGATCGAGATCGACGTCGTGCCGCCCGTCGCGCAGCAGCCATTTGTGCAGGCGGCCGCTTTCCGAAAACCGGAAACGGATGCACGCATGCCGCGCGAGCGCGGCAATCGACTCGGGCGTGCCGTGCCGGGCAAGATAGGCCGGCGACGCGACCAGCGCACACGTCAGCGCAGGCGCGATCCGCACGCCGATCATGCCCGGCTGCAGCCGGTCGGCCAGGCGGATTCCCGCATCGAAGCCGTCCTTCGCGATGTCGACGAGTTCGTTCTCGTAGCGAATTTCGAGCCGGACTTTCGGATAGCGCTCGCGGAACGTCGCGAGCACCGGCGCGATCACGAGCAAGCGCGCGAGCGGCAGCGCGGTCACGCGCAGCAGCCCGTTCGGCTCGCTGCGCGCCTCCTTCAGTTCGTCGCGTGCCTGCATGACCTGCCGGTACGCGGGTTCGGTCTGCCGCCAGTAGCGCTGGCCGGCTTCCGTGAGACTCACGCCGCGCGTGCTGCGGTTGAACAGCTTCACGTTCAACTCGCCCTCAAGCTGCCCGATCGCGAGGCTGACAGCGGCCGGCGTCAGGCCCAGCGCGGCGGCCGCGCGCGTGAAGTTGCCGGCCGTCGCGACGGTCATGAACACGTGCAGCCCGGCCATCGGATCGCGTCTGCTCATCCCCTGCCCCATCATTAAAAAAACTTGAAACTGCTTCCAGCGGAATGCGGATTCTCGCATATACCGCAACTGCCTACACTGGCCCTGTCGTCCTATCGGAGCCCCCCGTATGAACCCGCTCACCGCCGCACTGCCGCTCGCCGTCGCCCGCCGCACGATCGACGCGGCGCTCGCGCATGCCGCATCGCTACAGATGGCCGGCGTCGCGATCGCCATCGTCGATGCCGGCGCGAACCTGCTCGCGTTCGTGCGCACCGACGGCTGTTTTCTCGGCGCGATCGATCTCGCGCAGCGCAAGGCGCTGACGGCGGTGCGCTTTCGCGCGTCGACCGGCGCGCTCGGCGCGATGTCGGGCGACGGTCCGCTGCGCGGCATCGAACACAGTCACGGCGGGCTCGTCACGTTCGGCGGCGGCGAACCGCTCGTCGACGGCGACGGGCGCTGCGTCGGCGCGATCGGCGTCTCGGGCGGCAGCGTCGACGAAGACACCGCGATCGCACAGCACTGCCGCGACCTTTTTCAGGCAACCCTTCACACCACAAGGTAAGCAGATGGCACAGAAACGCATCCTCATCACCGGCGCGGGTACCGGCTTCGGCCGCGAAGTCGCGCTGCGGCTCGCCGCGCGCGGCCACGACGTGACGGCCGGCGTACGCACGGCCGTCGAGCTCGACGCACTGGCGGACGATGCCGCGCAGCGCGGCACCGCGTTGCGCGCGGTGAAGCTGGACGTCACGTCGGCCTACGATCGCGCCCGCGCCGCCGAATTCGACATCGACGTGCTCGTGAACAACGCGGGGGTGGGCGAAGCCGGCGCGCTAGTCGACCTGCCGGTCGAGATCGTTCGCGAGTTGTTCGACGTCAACGTGTTCGGGCCGCTCGAACTCACGCAGCAGATCGCACGCGGGATGCTCGCGCGCAAACACGGCAAGATCGTGTTCGTGTCGTCGATCGCCGGGCTGATCACGGGGCCGTTCACCGGCGCGTATTGCGCGTCGAAGCACGCTGTCGAATCCGTGGCCGAGGCGATGCATGCGGAACTCGCGCCGCACGGAATCCAGGTCGCGGTCGTAAACCCCGGCCCGTACCGCACCGGCTTCAACGACCGGATGATGGAAACGATACGTCGCTGGCACGATCCGGCCGCGCATACCGTGACGCCCGCGCGGCTGACGTTCCCGCTCGAACAGCACGACCCGGAGGAAATGATCGCGAAGATGGTCGACGTGATCGACGGCGACGGCGGCGCGTTCCGCAACCTGCTGCCGGCGGCGTCGGAAGCGTTCGTGCGCGCCGAGCAGGCGCGTGCGTGGGAGCGGCGGCAGTAAGCCGCCGGAGAAGCGGCGGCCCTCCCGCCCGCCGCTCGCGCGATTCAGTACACGTCGCGCATGTAGCGCCGCGCCTTCGAAAGCCGCGCGACGTAATCGTTCGCGGCTTCGTCCGACATGCCGCCATGCTCGGCGACGATCGCCTTCAGCGCCGTATCGACGTCCTTGGCCATGCGCGCGGCGTCGCCGCACACGTAGAAGTGCGCGCCTTCCTCCAGCCATGCGAACAGCTCGGCGCCCTGCTCGCGCATCCGGTCCTGCACGTAGACCTTGTCGGCCTGGTCGCGCGAGAACGCGAGATCGAGCCGCGTCAGGAAGCCGCTTTCATGCATCTCGCTGAGCTCGTCGCCGTAATAGAAGTCGGTCCGCGCGTGCTGCTCGCCGAAGAACAGCCAGTTGCGCCCGCGTGCGCCGCGCGCCCGCCGCTCGTGCAGGAAGCCGCGGAACGGCGCGACGCCGGTGCCCGGGCCGACCATCACGATCGGCACGTCGCCGTTCACCGGAGGCCGGAAGTGCGCGGACTTCTGCACGAACACGGGCACGCGGCCGTCGTCCGCGCGATCGGCGAGGAACGTCGACGCGACGCCTTTGCGCGCGCGGCGGCCGTTGTGATAGCGCACGGCCGACACGGTCAGGTGAATCTCGCCCGCGTGCGCGCTCGGGCTCGACGCGATCGAATAGAGGCGCGGCTGCATGCGCTTGAGCATGCCGACCAGCTCCGCGCCCGACAGCTCGACCGGGTATTCGTGCAGCACGTCCGCAAGCTGTTGCCCCCACAACCATTGCTTCAGGTCGCTCTTGCGATCGTCACCGAGCAGCGACTTCAGCGCGCCGTTCGCGCTGCGCGACGCGATGAAGGCCAGCGTGTCCGGATGCGGGCGCGTGATGTCGAAGTGGCGCGCGAGCGCATCGCCGAGCCGGATGTCGCCGACGCCCGGCACCGACACCGGCGCATCGGCCTTCAGCGCGGTGACGGACAGCAGTTCGTCGACCAGTTCGGGGCAGTTGGTCGGCCATACGCCGAGCGCGTCGCCGGTTTCGTATTCGAGATTCGCGCCCTGGGTCGACAGCGATACGTAGCGCGTGTCCTTCGCGGCGCCCGGACGGTTCAGCCGCAGGTTCGCGACGAGCTTCGACGGCGCCGGATGCGCCTTCGTCGGCACCAGCCCCGACGGACTCATCCCGCCGAACGGCACCGCGTGCAGCGCGGCATCGGCCTCCTTGATGCGCGCGACGACGCGTTCGAGCCACTGATCGGCATCGTGCTGGAATTCGACGTCGCAATCGACCCGCGCGCACAGGCGCGCCGCGCCGAGTTCCGCGAGGCGCGCGTCGAGCCGGCGGCCGTGGCCGCAGAACTGGTCGTAGTTGCGGTCGCCGAACGCGAGCACCGCGAAATGCACGCCGTCGAGGCGAGCGGCGCCGCCGGCCTGCAACGCGTCCCAGAATTCGCTGCCGTTGTCGGGCGCATCGCCGTCGCCGAACGTGCTCGTCATCAGCAGCACGTATTGCGCACCGGCGAGCGACGCGACCGGATAGTCGGACATGCATGCCGTGCGGATCTCGAAGCCGGCGTTCATCAGCTTCGTCGCGTAATCCTCGGTCAGCGATTCGATGTTGCCGGTCTGCGACGCCCATAACAACGTGACCTTCGGGCGCGGGCGCACGATGCGCACGCCGCCGGCCGCGGCGGCGTCGGCCGGCAGCGCGGGCGCCGCCGCGCTCTGCGCGCCGGCAGGCAGCGCGCGGCTGAACAGGCCGGCGAGCATCCCGTCGAGCCAGAACCGCACGGGCGGCGTCAACGGCGCGCCGGCCGGCAGCACGGGCACGCCGCCGTCGCGACGGCCGGCGCTCGCCTTCAGCCCGCCGACGAGGCCGGCCACGTACAGGCGCTCGGCGTCGGTCAGCGGCGGCGGCGCGAGATCGGCGACGCCGAGCGCGGCCGCGAAAGTGTCGAGGTCTGCCATATCGAATTCCTGTGAAGCCGCGATCGGCGAGATCGCAGGCGCGGGCGGTGCATCGTCCGCGCCTGCGTCGACGCGCGCCGTGTCGTCGTCGGCCGACGCGAACGCGTCCGTGTCGACGCGCGTGAGCGCGACCGCGCAGTATTTCAGTTCGGGCTGCTGCGATTCCGGGTCGATCGCGTCGTTCGTCACCGCGTTGATGCACAGGTCGTCGCCGTACACGTCGTTCCAGTGCATCGGCGCGAAGCAGTTGCCGCGCCGCACGCGCTCGGTCACGACGGCCGGCAGCACCGCGCGGCCGCGCGCCGAACGGATCTCGACGCTGTCCTTCGCGGCGATGCCGAGCGCGCTCGCATCGTCCGGGTGCAGTTCGACGAATGGACGCGGGTTGAGCTTGTTCAGCATCGCGACCTTGCCCGTCTTCGTCATCGTGTGCCATTGATGCTGCAGCCGGCCGGTGTTCAGCACGATCGGGAACGTGCCGTCGGGCAGTTCGGCCGGATCGACGTGCGGTCGCGCGAAAAAGCGCGCCTTGCCCGACGGCGTCGGGAACGCGAGGCGCGGCGCATCGTGCCCGCCGTCGGCCGTGCGCGGCGTCTGGCTCACGCCGTCGTTCAGGTAACGGATCGGGTGCCGCTCGCGCGCGGTGCCCGGCGCGACCGGCCATTGCACGGGCCCGTCGCGGAGCGCCGCATGGCTCGCGCCGCGCAGGTCGTAGCCGGTCGCCGGATTCGAGAAGCGGACGATCTCGTCGAACACGTCGGCCGCCGACGCATAGTCGAACGCGTCGCCAAAGCCCATCGCGCGCGCGACTTCCGCGACGATGCGCCAGTCCGGCAGCGCATCGCCGGGCGGCGCGACCGCCGCGCGCATCAGCGTCATGTTGCGCTCGGAGTTGATCATCACGCCGTCACCCTCGGCCCACAGCGCGCCCGGCAGCAGGATGTCCGCATAGCGGTTGGTCTCGGTATCGAGGAACGCGTCCTGCGCGATCACGAGCTCCGCCGCCTGCAGTCCGGCGATCACGTTGCGCCGGTTCGGCACGGTCGCGACCGGGTTCGTGCAGACGATCCAGCATGCCTTGATGTCGCCGGCCGCCATCCGCTCGAACAGGTCGACCGTACCGTTGCCGGTGTCCTTGCGCAGCGTGCCGGCCGGCACGCGCCACAGATTCTCGACGAAGCGGCGGTCGTCGTCGGACGCCACCGAGCGCTGGCCCGGCAGCCCCGGGCCCATGTAGCCCATCTCGCGCCCGCCCATCGCGTTCGGCTGGCCCGTCAGCGAGAACGGCCCGCTGCCCGGGCGGCAGATCTTGCCCGTCGCGAGATGCAGGTTGCAGATCGCGTTGGTGTTCCACACGCCGTGCGTGCTCTGGTTGAGCCCCATCGTCCAGCAGCTCATCCATTCCTGCGCGTCGCCGATCCATTGCGCGGCCGTGCGGATGTCGGCCTCGGCAAGCCCCGTGATCGCGGCGACGCGCTCGGGCGTGTAGTCGGCGAGGAACGCGGGCATCGCATCCCAGCCTTCGGTGTATGCGTCGATGAACGCGGCATCGGTGCGCCCGTTCGCATGCAGCAGGTGCAGGAGCCCGTTGATCAGCGCGAGATCAGTGCCGGGCCGGATCTGCAGGAACAGGTCGGCCTTGTCGGCCGTGCCGGTGCGGCGCGGATCGACGACGACGAGCTTCGCGCCGGCCTTCACGCGATCCATCATCCGCAGGAACAGGATCGGGTGACAGTCGGCCATGTTCGCGCCGATCACGAAGAACAGGTTCGCGCGATCGAAATCCTCGTACGACCCGGGCGGCCCGTCCGCGCCGAGCGACTGCTTGTAGCCGGTGCTCGCGCTCGCCATGCACAGGCGCGAGTTCGACTCGATGTTGTTGGTGCCGACGAAGCCCTTCGCGAGCTTGTTGACGAGATACTGCGCCTCGATCGACATCTGCCCCGACACGTAGAACGACAGCGCATCGGGCCCGTGCGCGTCGAGCACCGCGCGCAGGCGGCGCGCGGTCTCGGCGATCGCGTCGCGCGCCGGCAGCGGCACGAGGTCGTCCTCGCGCGCGCGGCGCACGAACGCACGGTCGAGCCGGCCCGAACGGCGCAGCGCGACGTGCGCCGACGAACCCTTCGTGCACAGCCGCCCGAAGTTGGTCGGATGGTCGGCGTCGCCGGATACCTTGACGACTTCGCCGTCCTCGACGTGCAGCACCATCCCGCAGCCGACGCCGCAGTACGGGCACACGCTCTTGACGGGGGTGGCGGTCATGCGTGCTCCGGCGGGCTCAGGCCGCGACCCACACGAAACCGTCCTCGACCCGCGACGGATACGCGCTCACCGACTGCTCGGGCGCTTCCAGGCATTCGCCGGTACGCAGGTCGAAGTGCTGCTTGTACAGCGGCGACGCGACCACGACGCGTTCGCCGAGGCTGCCGATCAGCCCGCGCGACATCACGGCGGCCTGCGACACGGGATCGACGTTGTCGATCGCGAACACGCCGCCGTCGGGATGCGCGACGTGAAACACCGCGACCTGCTCGCCGTTGACGAGCGCGCACACGCCGGTGTTCGGCACGATGTCGTCGAGCGGACACACGCGGGTCCAGGACAGCGGAAGACGGTCGTTCATGATGGGCTCCTTGCTCGGTTACGGATGACGGTCGGGGTCAGACGGTCGCCGGCTCGGCGACGACCGGAATCGCCACGGGCTTGCCGCCCGCGCGCTCGGCGGGCGTCGCGGGCCGGATCTGGCCGCGCGTCTCGACGAATTCGATGGTCGTGTCCGGCGCGTCGCTGTTCACGAAGTGGCGGAAGCGCTTGCGCGTGTCCGGATCGGTGACGGCCCGCTTCCATTCGCACTCGTAGGTGTCGACCACGTGCTGCATGTCGGCCTCGAGCTCGGCCGCGATCGCGAGCTTGTCGTGCACGACGACGTCGATCAGGTAGTCGAGGCCGCCTTCGAGGTTGTCGCGCCACACGCTGGTGCGCTGCAGACGGTCGGCCGTGCGCACGTAGAACATCAGGAAGCGGTCGATGTAGCGGATCAGCGTCGCGCGATCGAGGTCGGACGCGAGCAGTTCCGCGTGGCGCGGCTTCATCCCGCCGTTGCCGCACACGTACAGGTTCCAGCCCTTCTCGGTCGCGATGATGCCGACGTCCTTGCCCTGCGCTTCCGCGCACTCGCGCGTGCAGCCGGACACGCCGAACTTGATCTTGTGCGGCGCGCGCAGCCCCTTGTAGCGATTCTCCAGGTCGATCGCGAGGCCGACCGAATCGTCGACGCCGTACCGGCACCACGTCGACCCGACGCACGACTTCACGGTGCGCAGCGCCTTGCCGTACGCGTGCCCCGATTCGAAGCCGGCCGCGATCAGTTCCTCCCAGATCGACGGCAACTGCTCGACGCGCGCACCGAACAGATCGACGCGCTGGCCGCCCGTGATCTTCGTGTACAGGCCGTATTTTTTCGCGACCTGGCCGACCGCGATCAGCCCTTCCGGCGTGACCTCGCCGCCCGGCATGCGCGGCACGACCGAGTACGTGCCGTCGCGCTGGATGTTCGCGAGGTAGTAGTCGTTCGAATCCTGCAGGCCCGCGTGCTCCTTCTTCAGCACGAACTCGTTGAAGCACGACGCGAGGATGCCCGCGACGGCCGGCTTGCACACGTCGCAGCCGAGCCCGCGGCCGTGCCTGGCGAGCAGTGCGTCGAACGTCGTGATGCGCTCGACGCGGATCAGGTGGAACAGCTCCTGCCGCGAATACGGAAAGTGCTCGCACAGATGGTTGTTGACCGCGAGGCCCTGCTTCTTCATCTCGGCCTTCATGATCTGCGTGACGAGCGGCACGCAGCCGCCGCACGACGTGCCGGCGCCCGTGCAGGTCTTCAGCGCGCCGAGGCTCGTCGCGCCGTCGGCCACGGCCGCGCAGATCTGCGACTTCGACACGTTGTTGCACGAGCAGATCTGCGCACCTTCCGGCAGCGCGTCGACGCCGAGCGCCGGCTTCGCCGCGCCGTCCGACGACGGCAGGATCAGGAATTCCGGCGACTCGGGCAACTCGATGCGGTTCAGCATCATCTGCAGCAGCGTGCCGTACTCGGCCGCGTCGCCGACCATCACCGCGCCGTGCAGGAACTTGCCGCAGTCGGACACCACGAGCTTCTTGTAGACCTGGCGGCGCTCGTCCGCGTACTGGTAGGTGCGGCTGCCGGCCGTCGTGCCGTGTGCGTCGCCGATGCTCGCGACGTCGACGCCCATCAGCTTCAGCTTCGTGCTCATGTCGGCGCCGGCGAACGCGGCGTCCGCCGCTTCGGCGGCGTCGCCCGCGAGCTGTTTCGCGACCACGCGCGCCATGTCGTAGCCGGGCGCGACGAGGCCGTACACCGTGCCGTTCCACGCCGCGCATTCGCCGATCGCGTAGATGTCGGCGTCGCTCGTGCGGCACGCGTCGTCGATCGCGACGCCGCCGCGCGGGCCGATCTCGAGCCCGCATGCGCGGGCCAGTTCGTCGCGCGGCCGGATGCCGGCCGAGAACACGATCATGTCGGTGTCGAGATGCGAGCCGTCGGCGAACACCATCCGGTGCGCGCCTTCGTCGCCGTCGACGATCTCGAGCGTGTTCTTGCCGGTATGCACGGTCACGCCGAGCGCCTCGATCTTCGCACGCAGCATCCGGCCGCCGCCGTCGTCGACCTGCACCGCCATCAGCCGCGGCGCGAATTCGACGACGTGCGTGTCGAGCCCCATGTCGCGCAGCGCCTTCGCGCATTCGAGGCCGAGCAGCCCGCCGCCGATCACGACGCCGCGCTTCGCGTGCGCGCCGCACGCCTGCATCGCTTCGAGATCCTCGATCGTCCGGTACACGAAGCAGCCCGCGCGATCGCGGCCCGGCACCGGCGGCACGAACGGACGCGAGCCGGTGGCGAGCACCAGCTTGTCGTACGCGAGCGTTTCGCCCGACGCGAGCGTGACCGTATGCGCGGCGCGGTCGATCGACGCGACTGGCGCGTTCAGGCGCAGGTCGAACTGCGGATGGCGCTCGAAGAAGCCGGGTTCGACGAGCGACAGGTCGTCCGCCGACTTGCCCGCGAAGAATTCGGACAGGTGCACGCGATCGTAGGCCGGACGCGGCTCCTCGCCGAGCACGGTGACGTGCGGCGCGCCCGCCGTGCCGGCTTGCGCCGCGACGCATTCGAGGAGCTTGTGGCCGACCATGCCGTGGCCGATGACGATGAGTTTCATGATGACGGTTCCTTCGGTCGATCAGTTCGCGGCGTTGGCGGCGGCGGCTAGCGCGCGATCGCGCAGCTCGGCTTCGCGCGCCTTGTGTTCTTCGCTGAAGCGCACGGCCATCGCGCAGAGCGCGGTCGCGGTGACGGCGAGGCCGAGCAGGCTCAGCGTGTGCTGCACGTCGCCGACGCCCTTCAGCAGGAAAGCCGCGGCCACCGCGCCGACGTTGCCGCCCGCGCCGACGATCCCCGCGACGCCGCCGAGCGCCTTGCGGTCGATGAACGGCACCAGCGCGTAGGTCGCGCCGCAGGCCATGTGCGTGAAGAGGCCGAAGGTCAGCATCGCGACGAGTGCGATGCCGACGCTTTGCGCATGCGAGAACCAGATCAGCCCGAGCCCTTCGCCGACGATCAGCGCGCACAGCAGCGCCGCCCGCACGTCGAGGCTGCGGCGCGCCGCGATCTTGTCGGACAGCCAGCCGCCGAGCGCGCGGGCGAACAGCGCGAGCAGCCCGAACATGCCGGCCGCGAGGCCCGCGTCCTTCAGCGACAGGCTGAAGTGATCGACGTAGTACAGCGCGGCGATGTTGTGGATGAACACCTCGACGCCGAAGCACGCGCCGTACGTGACGAACAGCATCCACACGCGATAGTTGCCGCACGCGGCGAAGAAGCTCGCCCAGCCGCCCTTCTTGCCGCTGTCGACCGTCACGCCTTCCTTGCGCAGCTCGACGAAATCGCCTTGCGGGCAGTCCTGCGTGAAGCGCCAGTACGCCCAGGCCATCACGAGCATCGCCACGCCCGGCACGATCAGCGCGACGCGCCACGACGAATCCTCGCCGAAGCCGAGCATCAGGCCGGCGGTGACCAGCAGCGGCATCAGCGCCTGCGTCGCGCCCGCGCCGGCATTGCCCCAGCCGGCCGTCGTCGCGTTCGCGGTGCCGACCACGTTCGGCGCGAACATCACCGACGTGTGGTACTGCGTGATCACGAAGCCCGCGCCGATCGCACCGATGCCGAGCCGGCAGATCAGGAACCACAGGTAATCGTGCGTGAACGACACGGCGAACACGGGAATCGCACCGAGCAGCAGCAGCCCGGCATACACGCGGCGCGGGCCGAAGCGGTCGCACAGCGGGCCGACCAGCAGCCGCACGGCGATCGTCGCGGCCACTGCGGCGATGTTGATGTTGGCGACTTGCGCCGCCGTCAGATGAAATTCGCGTGCGATCAGCGGCATCAGCGGCGCGCACGCGAACCACGCGAAGAAGCATACGAAGAACGCCATCCACGTCAGGTGGAACGCGCGCATCGGCGCGGTGCGGAGGCTGAAGAGATCGATACGGGTAGCTTTGTCGGTCATGTCATCCGCCAAACGAAAAACGGCGTCCTGCGCACCGGTCTCGTCGAGACCCGATGCGTAGGACGCCGTTGCCCATGAAGCCCGTTGCCGGGCGCGTCGGTATTCGGTGCTGCAAGCGAATCGCCGTTGATCCGCCCGAACCAGCTTACGCAAGCGACGTGCCATGTCTGCGTCAATCGCGCCGCGAGCCCCGCCGCACAAGGCGCGCCGGGCATCGGGCGCGTCACCGCGGCGCGCGGCGCGCTCTCCGTCGCGATGCACCGAGGCACAGATGTGGTGCGCTGCAGCACTGTCGCCGTGCGGGACGCGGTGCGCGCCGACGGGGCACGATGCACGCCGATGCGGCATGGGGACTGCTCGCGCGCAGCGAGCACGTGCATGCCCGCGGCCATCGCACGGTGCGCCGCGCCGCGCAACGGCCGCATCGTCGCGCCGGCTGGCCCGGATATTGCTGAACCTTCGTCACACCGGCAACGGCGCCGGTGGGCAGTCCCCGCAAACCCGGCCCGCCGCTCACGGCGGGCCCGTCAGGACAACGGCGTCCCCTCCGTGCACGGCACGGCCGGATGCCGGTGCGTTTCGACCGCCCGCCGCCGCCGAGCAACAACGCGACATCAGACCGCCGCAGCAATGCGATGCGGCACAGGAACACGACATGACGACAGGCAAAGTCACGCTGCTGGGCGCCGGGCCCGGCGATCCCGATCTCCTCACGCTGAAGGCGGTCAAGGCGCTGGCCGCCGCCGACGTGCTGCTGCTCGACGATCTCGTCGCGCCCGGCATCGTCGAACTCGCGCCGCACGCGCGCGTGATCCGCGTGGGCAAGCGCGGCGGCTGCCGCTCCACGCCGCAGGCGTTCATCGAGAAACTGATGCGCCGCTACGCGCTGCGGGGCGCGCACGTGGTGCGCGTGAAAGGCGGCGACGCGCTGCTGTTCGGGCGCGCCGGCGAAGAACTCGCGACGCTGCGCGCGGCCGCGATTCCGGTCGAGATCGTCAATGGCATCTCGTCGGGATTCGCCGCCGCCGCGAGCCTCGGCATCTCGCTCACGCACCGCGAGCACTGCCAGGGCGTCACGTTCGTCACCGCGCACCGCCAGGACCACGGCGAACCCGACTGGGCACGGCTCGCGGCGACCGGCACCACGCTCGCGATCTACATGGGGATGAGCCGCGTCGACCGCATCGCGGCGGGCCTGCTCGCCGCGCTCCCCGCGTCGACGCCGGCGGCGGCCGTGCAATGGGTCGGCACGCCCGACGAGCGCCGCTGGACCGGCACGTTGGGCGCGCTCGCGCGCGGCATCGAAGCCGCGCGGCTCGGCAGCCCGGCCGTGATCCTCGTCGGCGGCGCGATCGGCGAAGCGGCCGCGCAGGGCGCGGACGCCGAAGCGACGACCGACGCGGCGCTGGCACGGGCCGCCTGACATGCGCGGCCCCGCGCGGCTTCGGCCGCTCCCCGTTCCGTTCAGCACCGGCCGCGCGTGCGGCCGGCATGCATCGTTCGCCCCTTGCGCCGACGCGTCACTGCTCCTGTTGCCCGCCTCATGAGTTCGTCCGCCCCGCCCGCCCGCCTGCGCGTGCTGCTCGTCACCGATACCGACAAGCCGATCGGCGAACTTGGCGACGCGCTCGCGCGCCTCGGCTACGAGATGCTGAACGACGTCGCGACGCCCGCGCGCCTGCCGGCGGCCGTCGAGGAGCAACGTCCCGACGTCGTGATCATCGATACCGATTCGCCGTCGCGCGATACGCTCGAGCAACTCGCGGTCATGCATGCGACCGCCCCGCGCCCCGTGCTGATGTTCAGTCACGACGCCAACCAGGAACTGATCCGCGCGGCGGTCGGCGCGGGCGTCAGCGCGTATCTCGTCGAAGGGTTGTCGGCCGAGCGTCTCGCGCCGATTCTGGAAGTCGCGCTCGCGCGCTTCTCGCACGACGATGCGCTGCGCCGCCGGCTGGCCGACGTCGAGCGCGAACTCGAGGAGCGCAAGCTGATCGACCGCGCGAAACGCGTGCTGATGGACCAGCGCAAGCTGTCCGAACACGATGCGTATGCGGCGCTGCGCAAGCGCGCGATGGATCAGGGCCTGCGCATCGTCGACGTCGCGCGACAACTACTCGACGCGTCACCCCAGTCATGAGTGCCATGAATACCTCACCTCCCGCCGCGCCGGAACGCGCGCATCTTCGCCTCGGGTTCGTCGCGCTCAGCGACGCGGCCCCGCTGATCGTCGCGCAGCGCCTGAACCTCGGCGCGCGCCATGGCCTCACGCTCGAATTGAGTCGCCAGCCGTCGTGGGCGGCCGTGCGCGACAAGCTGCTCAGCGGCGAGCTCGACGCCGCGCATGCGCTGTACGGGCTCGTCTGCGGGCTGCAGCTCGGCATCGGCGGCCCGCAGGCCGACATGGCCGCGCTGATGGTGCTGAACCGCAACGGCCAGGCGATCACGCTGTCGCGCGGCCTCGCCGACGCTTACCGCGAAACCGCCAGCGTGCGCACCGCGTTCGCGACGCTCGGCCGCAAGCCGCTGCTCGCCCAGACTTTCCCGACCGGCACGCATGCGATGTGGCTGAACGCGTGGCTCGCGTCGCACGGCATCGATCCGCTGCGCGACGTGCGCAGCGTCGTGATTCCCCCGCCCGAGATGGTCGCGGCGCTCGCGGGCGGCGAGCTCGACGGCTTCTGCGCGGGCGAGCCGTGGCACGCGGTGGCCGAAGCATGCGGCGCGGGCCGCACCGTCGCCGTCACGAGCGAGATCTGGCCCGATCATCCGGAGAAGGTGCTCGCGACCCGGCGCGACTTCGTCGCGCTGTATCCGGCCACCGCGCGCGCACTGGTCCGCACGCTCGTCGATGCATGCGCGTGGCTCGACAGCGCCGCGCACCGCCGCGAGGCGGCCGACTGGCTCGCGTCGCCCGACGCGCTCGGCGTGCCGGCCCGGCTGATCGCGCCGCGCCTGCTCGGCGACTACGGCGCGGGGCCGTTCGCCACGCCGCCGCTGCCGATCCGCTTCCACGACGGCGGCACGGTGAACCGGCCCGATCCGCGCGAAGGCGTGTGGTTCCTGTCGCAATACCGGCGCTGGGGCATGCTCGACGGTTCGCACGACGACGCGCGTATCGCCGCGGCGATCGCGCAGACCGCGTTGTATGATGCTGCGGTCGCCGAAGGCGCGGCAGGCCCGTCGCGAGCGTGAGGTCCGAAGCCGGACGCACGAGGCGGGCGGCTCGCCCGCCCGGGCCGCTCCACGCCGGGCCGGCCGTCCGGCCGCTGCCTGCCCGTGCCGCGCGGCCGACACCGCGTTGCTACTCCGTCCCCGCTCCGAATCGATGCCGAAACCCACGCGCACGCCGCTCGACGTGCTGCTCACCGAAATCCGCGCGTGCCGTGCATGCGAGGCCGACCTGCCGCTCGGCCCGCGCCCGGTCGTGCGCGCCCATCGCGACGCACGCATCCTGATCGTCGGGCAGGCGCCGGGCGCGCGCGTCCATGCGAGCGGCATCCCGTGGGACGACGCGAGCGGCAAGCGGCTGCGCGACTGGCTCGGCGTCGACACCGACACCTTCTACGACGAGACACGCTTCGCGATCGTGCCGATGGGCTTCTGCTACCCGGGCCGCGGCGCGAGCGGCGACAACCCGCCGCGCCCCGAATGCGCGCGACTGTGGATCGACCGGCTGCTGGCCGAACTGCCGTCGATCCGGCTCACGCTGCTGATCGGCCAGTACGCGCAGCGGCATTTCCTGCGCGACACGCGCAAGGCGACGCTGACCGACACCGTGCAGGCCTGGCGCGACTACGGCCCTGCTCTCCTGCCGCTGCCGCATCCGTCGCCGCGCAACCAGGCATGGTTCAAGCACCATCCGTGGTTCGACGCCGAGGTCGTGCCCGAACTGCGGCGCCGGGTCGCGCGGCTCGTCGCGGGCTGACCGCGCGAGCGCCCGTGCCCGTCGCGCCCGGTTCGCTGTACCATCGCGGCTCAACCGCGTCACGAACAGCAGAATCCTTCATGCCCTCCACCGCCCCGCCGCGCCTGTACGGGATGCCCGAACGCAGCGACCGGCTCGATTTCTACATCCGCGACCAGGCGTCGCGCCAGGCGATCACCGAGCCGCACCGGCACGCGTATTTCCAGATCCAGTTCAACCTCGGCGGCGACACCGAGCAGCGCATCGGCGGCGTCACGCGGCCGTTTCCGCGCGGCGCGCTCGCGTTCGTGCTGCCGCACCGCGAGCACCTGATTCCGCATCCGGAAGGCGCGCACTTCATCGTGATCAACTTCAGCCAGGCGTTCCTGCGCGCCGATCTCGACGTCGATCCGCTCGATCTCGAGGACGTGCCCGCGCACCGCTTCCCCGAGCTGACGCCGTTCCGCTTCCAGGAGCACCTCGATTTCATCCTGACCGGCGACACGTACGACGAAGCGCGCCGCCTCGCGCTGTGCATGCTCGATGCCGATCGCGTGCGCACGTTCGGCTCGACCACGTTGCTGCGCGGCTACCTGCTGCAACTGATCGGGCTCGTCTGCACGCAGTACGCGGGCGCGCTCGACAAGCTCGCGCAGCGCGGCGCCCAGCGCGCCGGCCGGCGCGACGCGCTGGCTCGCGTGCTGCGCCACGTGCGGGCGAACCTGACCCGCGAGGACCTGACGCTCGCGGCGACCGCCGAAGCCGCGTTTCTCTCCCCGAACTACCTCGCGCACCTGGTCCGCAAGGAAACCGGCAGCACCTTCACCGATCTCGTGACCGAGCGCCGGATCGCGCTCGCGCAATCGCTGCTGGCCCACACCAGCCGGCGCATCGCGGACATCGCGCGCTCGGTCGGCTTCCGCGATGAAGGGTATTTCGCGCGGCGTTTCCGCGCGCGGGTCGGCGTGTCGCCGAAGGCGTACCGCGACGCGAACGCCGCGCCGCCCGGCGGCGACGACACGCCGCCGGCCGCCGACGCGTAGTTTTGTCCCGGTAAAACGCAGTTGCGTCGCATCCGCACGCACGCGCGTCGGGTATCGTTGCACGCATGCCGGCCGGTGCGCCGGCCCTCCGTCTTCCTACCGAACGAGGCCTTCCGATGTCCGCCTATGTCATCGACGCCGCCGAGCGTCCTTCCGTCGAAGTCGAACAATCGTCCGCGCGCTTTCCGGTGCGCCGCGTCTTCTGCGTCGGCCGCAACTATGCCGACCATGCCCGCGAAATGGGCGCCGACCCCGACCGCGAACCGCCGTTCTTCTTCACGAAGCCCGCCGACGCGATCGTCCCGGCCAGCGGCACGGTCGCCTATCCGCCGCTGACGAACGATCTCCATCACGAAATCGAGCTGGTCGTCGCGATCGGCAAGGACGGCCGGTCGATCGACCCGGCCGATGCGCTGTCGCACGTGTGGGGCTACGGCGTCGGCGTCGACCTCACGCGCCGCGACCTGCAGGCCGACGCGAAGAAGCTGAGCCGTCCGTGGGACTGGGCGAAGGGTTTTGACGCGTCGGGCCCCGTGACCGCGCTGCGCGCGGCGGCCACCACCGGCCACCCGGCGACCGGCCGCATCTGGCTCGCGGTCAACGGCGACACTCGCCAGCAAGGCGACCTCGCCGACATGATCTGGCCCGTGCCCGACGTCATCGCGTACGTGTCGCGCTCGGTCGAGCTGAAGGCCGGCGACCTGATCTTCACCGGCACGCCGGCCGGCGTCGGCGCGCTGCAGCCGGGCGATCGCGTGACGGGCGGCGTCGACGGCGTCGCGACTTTCGAATTCGTGGTCGGCGCGAAGCCGTAATGCCGTTTACAGGGCGGCCTGCCCGGGCCGCCCCGCGAGATCCCGATGCCGGTCAGTCGTAGCGGCGCAGGAAGGCGTCGGCGACGGCCGGCGGATTCAGCGCTTTCGCCGACGCGTTTTCCAGCGCCTCGGCCGCGTCGTCGTCGCTGATCGACACGAACAGCGTGATGGCCGCCCTGGCGTCGCCCGTGCCGAACACGCCGTCGCGATCGAGCAGCCGCAATGCCGCGATCATGTCGGCGTGCAGTTGTCGGGAAAATTCCGTGAAGCGCGACTGGACGAACTGCGGACTCAGCACTTCGTCGGCCAGCCTGCCGCAGATCGCGTTGAACGGCGACGCCTCGGCCGCCGCGTACGCCCACTCGGACACGCCCCACACGAACCACGGATCGTCGTCCGCGACCGCCTGTCGCGCGCAAATCCGGCGCAGCCCTTCGACCGAATTGGCGGCCGGCACCACCGTCATCGCGCCGCTGTCGGTGTACAACGCAAACGCATAGAAATGCTCGTCCGGGTGCAACGCCCGCAGCGCCCTGAAGGTCGCCCTCGCGGCATCGGCAATGTCCCGCTGGAAATCAGAAAAGTCGCTCATCGCATCCTCGTCCAGTCGCCCTTCTCGCTCGCCGGGACACGCGGCGCGCCGATCATGCGTCATCTCCCGGCATGCGGCGGATTGTCCGCCATTCGGCCGCGCGCCGGTACCGGGGCGCACCCGCGCTCACCGCGCGGCGTCGCGTCCGTCGAATGCCCGCACGCACACGGCGGCCGCCAGCGCGATCGCCGCCGACAGCAGCATCATCGCGAGCGGCAGGTAGCCCGCGTTGGCGGGGGTCAGCAGCGCGCCCGTCAGCGACGGCAGGAACAGGCTCAGCGGCAGGACCGACAGCGCGCACAGCATGATCAGCGTGGCGTGCCGCGGCGACGCCGCGGCGGAAGCGGTCGACGGGTTCGATGGCAAGCGGATGCCCTCCCGCACACGGGCCGCACGGCCGTGCGCAACGCAAAAAAAAGCCCCCGAACGAGTCGGGGGCGCATGGGTACCGGCGCGATCCCGCTACCGGGCCCTGCGCCTGTGGGCTACTACGATCAAGCAAGCCGTTTTCATGCCGAATGGCTCCTGAATGTCATGAATGTCATGAATGCGTGGCGGCGAGCCGCCAGCGATATCGGCTGATGTTAGGCGGACCACGCCAGCCGCGTCAACGCCCTAACGCGTGCGCACCGAGACGAACTTCCGCGCGTTGTTGCGCTGGATCAGCACGGCGATCACGCTGCCGCCGTTCGCTTCGAGCGACGGCACGTCGTCCGGCGTCTCGAGCAGCGTGTCGTTGAGCGCCAGCACGACGTCGCCCGGCTGGATGCCCGCGCGCGCGGCCGGGCCGTGCACCGCGTCCACCATCATTCCGACCGCGAGCCCCGTCGAACGGCGCTCGTCATCGCTCAACGCGTGCATCGTCAGCCCGAGGCGGTCGCCGTGGTCGCCTGCTTCGCCCGCGGCTGGCCCCAACCGTGCAGCGGCCTTCGGCGCGGCCGTGCCGATTGTCGCGGCCGGGCCGCCGCCCGCATCGTCGGCGCCGACGATCGTCAGCTTCACCGGCGCACGGTTGCGGATCACGCGCAGCGGCGCCTTCGCGCCGGGCGGCAGCGCGGCGGCCAGGTCGTCCAGTTCCGCCGAGCGGCCGATGGCCTTGTCGCCCATCTTCACGATCACGTCGCCGGGCTTCAGCCCGGCCGCGGCGGCCGGCGAGCCGGGCGCGACGCCGTTGACGAGCGCGCCGGCCGGACGCGGCAGCCCGAACGCCGCGGCCAGACCGACGCCAACGTCCTGCACGTCGACGCCGAACGCATTGGCCGACGGCGGCGCGCCCGGAGCGGGCGCCTGAGCCGGCTGCGCCTGCATCTGCGCCTGCATCTGCGCCTGCTGTTGCGCGCGCAACTGGGCGCGCACCTTGGCCGCGAATGCGATCGGGATGGCGAACGTCGTGCTCGCGTAGCGGTCGGCGCCCGTATAGACCTGCACCGCGATGCCGATCACGTCGCCCGCGCGATTGAACACGGGGCCGCCCGAGTTGTCCGGATTCGGCGCGATGTCGGTCTCGAAGAACGGAAACGCGCTGCCGTCCGGCAACCGGCGCGACGTCGCGCTGACGATGCCGGCCGTGACCGTGTTGCCCGATCCGTCCGGCGCGCCGATCGTCATCACCGGCTCGCCCGCGCGGACTTTCGACGAATCGCCGACGCGCACGAACGGCAGCTTCGTCGCGTCGACGTGCAGCACGGCGACATCGCTTTGCGGATCGACGGCCAGCACCGTCGCCTTGAATTCGCGGCGGTCGGTGAGGCGCACCGTCACGTCGGTCGCCTCGTCGACCACATGGGCGGACGTCAGGATCAGGCCATCGGCGCTGACGATGAAACCCGAGCCGCTGCCGGACACCGCGCGCGGCGCCGGATCGGGCGCCTGTGCCTGCGGCCCCTGCGCGGCCGGCGGCGCGCCATGCCGGAAGAACGCGGCGAGCGGATCGTCGGGATCGAGGGCGGCAAAGGCCGGGCCGCCGGTTTGCGGATCGGGGGTGGCGGCCATGACGGTCACGACCGCCGGGCCGTAGCGCTCGACGATCGCCGGGAAGTCGACCGGCATCGCATAAGGTGCGGCGGGCGGCCGCGCCTTCATCGCCGGCGGTGCGGCGTGCGGCGCGAGCGTGCCGGCAACGGCGGCGGGCGGCGGCAGGATTCCGGCGAACACGCCCCCGATCAACGCGGTGCGAAGCACGGCGCGAGCAAGCGTCTGGCAAACCACGGCGCACCTCCCCCGGCAGCCGCGACGCCGCCCTGCGCGAGACGCGCAGGCGTCCGACAAGCACCGGTACACCCAACCATTTATAGCCCAAGCGCCGGTTGGGACATACGAATCGAAACCCGTATGCCGGAAGGTGTCGCGGTGGTGGAACCGCGACGGCGTTCGTTTCGAACAAACTGCGCGGTTCGTCAATCCGAATATTCACCACGCATCGCTCACTGTGCGCGTCGCCGCCACCTCATCGTCGCGGTCCGCGGCCACCCATTTGCCGGTCGCGCATTGCCGACAGACCGCATGCGGCGCGCAAACAGCGAACGGTTCGTCATCGGCCTCCTTCCGTCGACGAACCGGCATCGACTCCAGTCAGTGGCACGACAACACAGCGACCCCACCAACGCCTTGCGTGTTCGGCACCGCCGCCGTGTAGCCGACGGCAACGAGCGGCTGAGCCGCGTCATGTCCGACGACGATCGATTGAATCGTCGCGGGCCCGGCGGTCTTCAACACGCCGTTCAACGGCACCTGCGTGTACGTCAACCCGTATTGCGCGCTCCCGAGCTTGATCGACAGGTCCAGCGTGGTGAGCATGCGCGTGACCGGATCGAGCGTGGCCGAAGCCGACACGAGCGTCCCGTTCGTGCCGCCCTCGTTGCTCGCCACCGTGTCGGCGATCACCTGCGTACACGAAAGCGGGCCGCCCGTCGCGGGCAATGACAGCGGCGTGCCGACCGCGTAGTGCACGCCCTGCGTATCGGCATAGGTATTGCCGTCGGTATCCATCGCGCGATTCCACCGGCCGATCGCCACATCGGTGCCGACGCCCTGGATCTCGGTCACGGCCCCGTGGTCGAGTCCGAGGCAGTCGGTCGCCGCCGCCGACGACGCCAGCGTCGTAAACGCGCCGCTTCCCTGCTGAACCAGGCTCGTTGCCGGCACATCGGCCGCCGTCATGTTGCGATTCTTCGCCCACTCGCTCGGCAAATTCGGCACCACGAGCACCGCGAGCTGGCCGTTGTTCGCCGCGACCGGCGACGCAGCGCCCGAATAGCTGAAGCTGCCGTTCGGGCGGCAGGCCGTGGGGACGGACGGCTGGGCAGGCGCGCCCGGCGCCGGCGTGGCGGGCGACGGGACCGTCGGCGTTCCCGCCGTGTCGTTGTTCGACGCGTTGCTGCCCGTTTTGGCCGCGCCACCGTCATCGCCGCCACATGCCGTCAGCATCAACACAGTACTCGCCAGCCCCACCAGACAGACTTGCTTGCCCCGCATGCTTCACCTCGTTTGCTCGTTGTAGAAGCCCGTCACCGCGCGCGTTCAGTTCGCGCCATCGTCGTTTGCCATACCGGCCGGCGCCATTCGCAGCGCATCGACCGACTTGACCAGCCCCCATGCGCCGACACCGCCCAACGCAAGCGCGCCGAACCACCAGGAAGCCGGCCAGATCTCGAGCAGGCTCTCCTTGGCAAGGACGAACGGCGATTTCAGCGCGACGATCACCACGGCCGTGTTGTAGCTGGCATGAATCAACATGCCCGGCAACAGCGATCGGGTAGCCGCATAGAGCTTTCCGATCAGCAAGCCGAGTCCGAATGCGAGCACGAACTGATAGACGTTCATATGCGCAAGACCGAACACCGCGGCCGAATGGGCGATAGCCGTTCCCTCCGGATACTGTCGCAGGAAGCTGCGCAGCATCACGCCGCGAAACAGCATCTCTTCGAGTAGCGGCGCAATCACGCAGGTCAATACGATCAGGCCGAGCCCGCCGTTGACATACACTTCCCGGGCTTCATCGCGGCTGCCGCTCCACGAGAAAAACTGCCCGATGCCGACTTCCAGCACGCTCATCGCCACCACCAATGCGGGCGTAATCAGCACGACGGGCACGAGAAATCGCCCGATCGTCGTTCGCCAGGAATCGACGCCATCGTGCAGCAAGCGACGGTAGGTGAATTTGCCGTGATGAAGCAGCACCGTAAATACGAGCCCATTCGCGAGCACGCGCCCGATACTGGCGATCGCCATCGGTTGCAGGCCGGCGCCGCGACCGGCCGACCAGATGATCGAGTTCGTCACATACTCGACCATGTTCAGCACGACGACGATAAAAAACGCTTCCAGCAGATTCGGGAAGCAATAGCGGCTTGAATCCGATTTCATGTCGTTCTATACGGTTTCGCAGGCGGCATATGCGGTGGTCGCGCACTCGGATGCCTGCGGCCGATCTCGTCGCGATCGGCATTGTTATTTATTGGAGCACTCGGCCGACGCGACTCATCGCGGCCTTCGTTCTCCGATATCCAGTGACGGCACAAAAGTAACCGTTTGTTACGGAGCGAAATCGTCGCTCATCGCAGAAGCCGTGACAAGCGACATTGACCATTTTTTACGATGGAAAAGACAAAACTTTCGATTCAGGCTGCGCGGTCGGAAATCGACAATATCGAGATATCGGCCGGATTTTTAAAATATTGAATGATTCGCGGCCCGCCATGGCCTTTAAAGCGCCGGTATTGAATCCACCCGTCACGCGTGACCCGCGCCCACCCGCTCCGCGATCGCCGACACCACCCGCAACATCGGCTCGAACGCATCCGCGGACGTATTGCCGAAACCGAGCACGAGCCCGTTGCCGGCCCGCCCCGCATCGATCGCGAAACCCGACAGCGGAAACGGCCCGATGCCGTGCGCGCGCGCCGCTTCGACGATCGCGCGATCGCGATAACGCGCCGGCAGCCGCAGCGCGAGATGCAGCCCGCAGGGGCCGCCCTCGACCTGGTGCGGCACGCTCAGGCTGCTGTCGAGCGCGGCGAGCAGCTCACGCCGCCGGTCGCGATACAGCCGGCGCATCCGGCCGAGATGCCGGCCGTACTCGCCCGTCTCGATGAAATCGGCGAGCGCGAGCTGCACATGGCGCGTCCCGCCGCGCAGCATCTCCGGCAACGCCGGCCGCACGGCGGCCAGCAGCGTGTCGGGCAGCACGAGAAAACCGATCCGCAGCGCCGGAAACATCGTCTTGCTGAACGAGCCGAGATAGACGACCGGCGAATCGGGCGCGAGCCCCTGCATCGCGCCGATCGGCTCGCCGGTGTGACGGAATTCGCTGTCGTAGTCGTCCTCGATGATCCACGCGCGATGGCGGCGTGCCGCATCGATCAGCGCGAGCCGGCGCGAGATCGACAGCACCGCGCCGGTCGGGAACTGGTTCGACGGCGTCGTGTAGACGAGGCGCGGCGGCCGCTCGCGCCAGTCGTCCGGTTCCGCGCGCAGCCCTTCCGCGTCGACGGGCATCGGCACGACGTCGAGGTCGGCCGCCTGCATCGCGGAGCGCGCGCCGCGATAGCCGGGCTCCTCGACCCACACCGTATCGCCCGGATTCGTCAGCAACTGCGCGCACAGCGCGATCGCGCCCTGTGCGCCTTCGGTGATCACGATCTGCTCGGGATAGCAGCGCACGCCGCGCGTGACGGCCAGGTGGCGCGCGATCGATTCGCGCAACGCGGGCTCGCCGAGCGGATCGCCGTACGCGAGCAGATCGCGGCCGGCGCGGCGCAATGCGCGATCGATCGCATGCCGCCACGCGTCCACCGGGAAATGCGACAGCGCGGGCACGCCCGGCCGGAAGCCCTCCGATTCGCCGGTGCCGACGAGGCTCGAGCGAATCCGGCCGAGCCGCTGCGCGACGGCTGGCGGCGCGGCACGCCGGCGCGGCGGCGCCGGCCGCGACAGCCCGACGACCCGCGTGCCGCGACGGTCCGACTGCAGGAAACCTTCGGCGACGAGCTGCTCGTATACCGCGGCCGTCGTATTGCGCGACACGCCGAGCGTGTCGGCCAGCGCGCGCGTGCCGGGCAGCCGCGTGCCGGCCGGCATCGCGCCGCCGAGAATCGCGTCGCGCAAGCGGCGCAGCAGCTGGCGCTGCAGCGACGGGGCGCCGGGCGTACGCGCCAGCGGCGCATCGAGCGGCAGCAACGGCGTGTCGTCGGGAAGAAAGGCAGTCGTCATCGGAACATCGCGGCGTGAAGAGGTCGGAACGGGACGGATGGTGAGCGGCGTACGGCTGGCGGCCACCGACCGTGGCACCATAAATTTGCCGCACGCTGGCGCTTCTCATGGTACCTCGCCGGGACTACGATCGTCTGCATGCCGGCATGTCGCCGGCCGCCAACCGAAGCGAGATCGACCTTGCCCACGCTCACCAACGCTTTCCAGCAGCCCATCGGCCAACCCGTTCCCGACTGGTCCGCGCGCCCGCGCCCCGAGCGCATCGCGCTCGAAGGCCGCTACTGCCGGCTCGAACCGCTCGACGCCGAACGCCACGCGGCCGATCTGTACGCCGCGTACGCGCAGGCGCCCGACGGCCGCGACTGGACCTATCTGGCTCACGGCCCGTACGCCGATGCGTCCAGCTACCGCGACTACGCGCGCGGCGCGCAGGCGAGCGCCGATCCGCTGCACTACACGGTGATCGATCGCGCCACGGGCCGCGCGGTCGGCACGCTCGCGCTGATGCGCATCGATCCGGCCAACGGCGTGATCGAGGTCGGTTCCGTCACGTTCTCGCCGCTGCTCAAGCACACGCCGGTATCGACCGAAGCGCAGTTCCTGCTGATGAAGTATGCGTTCGATACGCTCGGCTACCGCCGCTACGAATGGAAGTGCGACGACCTGAACGCGCCGTCGCGCAAGGCGGCCGCGCGCCTCGGCTTCCGCTACGAGGGCACGTTCCGGCAGGCGATGGTCTACCGCGGCCGCAATCGCGACACCGCGTGGTTCTCGATCATCGACGGCGAATGGCCGGACGTCCGCGCCGCGTTCGAAGCCTGGCTCGCGCCGGAGAATTTCGACGCCGAAGGCAACCAGCGCCAGTCGCTCACCGCGATCCGCCACGCGCAGGCCAACGCGCGCGACGCGGCCAGCCGCGCGAACGACGCGACGCGCGTCACGGTGCGCCCGCTCGTCGCCGCCGACGAAGCCGCGTGGCGCCCGCTGTGGCAGGGTTACCAGACGTTCTATGACACCGCGCTGAGCGACGCGGTGTTCGCGACCACATGGGCGCGCCTGATGGATCCGGACGAGCCGATGTTCGTGCTCGGCGCGTTCGATGCGTCGGGTGCGCTCGTCGGGATCGTGCACGCGATCTACCACCGCTCGTGCTGGACCGAAGGGCCGTACTGCTACCTGCAGGATCTGTACACGGCGCCCGACGCGCGCGGCCAGGGCGCGGGCGGCGCGCTGATCGAGGCCGTGTACGAACGGGCCCGCGAAGCCGGCGCGAGCCGCGTGTACTGGCTCACGCACGAGACCAACACGACCGCGCGCGCGCTGTACGACAAGCTCGCGAACAACGCCGGCTTCATCCAGTACCGGCACGATCTGAAGAAATGACGTCGCTCCCCGACGGCCGATGTTCAGCCATGAACATCGGCCGGATGGCGTGCGCCACCGTCTTCCGGCGCGCCATCGTGCGCCGCACCTGCCACGCCCGGCACCGCGGCCGGACAGATCATCTCGTCGCCGTTGGCCGGCACGGGCCGCCGCACCGGCCGAAACACCGGTTCGCCCGGCTCGATCGGCTGCCCGGACAGCGCGCAGCGCCCGGGCTGCAACGCGACGCGCAGGCGCCAGCGCTGCTCGCCGTAATGACACCGGCCGCTCTCGACCCAGCGCACCAGCAGCGCGTCGTCGCCCGCCTCCAGTACCGTGACGAACAGTTGCGGGCGCAACGGCGACGCCGCGGCGGTCGCCTGCTCAGGAATCGGCGTACGGCCGATCGTCACGAGCGGATGCGCGACCGCGCCGCCGCGCGACGGCATCGCATCGTCTTCGTCCAACGCCGACGCGTCGCACGACAGGTCTTCTTCGCAGATCGGGCTTTCCATGGTGTTGAGCATGCTTGGCGGCCGCGTGCAACGGGATGCCGCACGCGAGCGCAATCGGACTGGCGCACATGATACAAATTGAAGTTAACTTCAAGTAAAGAGGTAGCCTGCGCAACGGTCCGTTTCGGCGATCGCGGCAATGGCCGGCGCGACACGCGACGGCGTCCTGGTCTAAGCTGGCGCCTTCCCCCTGACAACGCCGCGCCCCTACGCATGCCGACCGCCTCCCCCGCCCCGGCCACGCTGTTCCCGCTCGACGAAGCCTGGTCCGATTTCCCCCGCCGCAAGGCGGCCGTACGCGCGTTCATCGCCGGGTACTGCGCCGCGCGCGACCGGCGCGACGCGCCGCTGCACGACGGCCCGGACGGCCATGTCGTGCAGTTCGACCGCGCGATGGGCCGGCCTTTCGAGCATTTCATGATCGAGGGTGCGCCCGAATCCGGCGCCGGCCCGTTTGCCGTCGGCGCGTGGATCACGCGCTACGGCGCGGCACCGCTGCCGCCCGCGCTGCGGGGCAGGACGCGCCGGCTGACCGACGAGCATTTCATGGCCGCCGATATCGACGGGCTGTCCGGCGACGACGCGCTCGCGCAAGCGCTCGCCTGCGACACGCCGGACGCAATCCAAGCGTTCAACACGAGCGGCGCCTTCCCGCCATTCCAGCCGAATCCCGCCGCGTTCCTGTTCGCGCACCGGCTCGACGGGCAGATCGCGGCCACCGCGCGCTACGGCTTCGCGTCGCCCCGCGATATCGTCGTCGACCGCGTCGGGACGGCGGACGCATACCGGCGCCGCGGCCTCGCGACGCAACTGCTCGCCGCGATCGTCGCGCACGCGCGGCACCGCGGTGCGCGCCGCGCGTGGCTCATCTCGACCGAAACCGGTCAGCCGCTGTACCGCGCCGCCGGATTCACGTCGCTCGCCGCGGTTGCCGTGGACGAAGTGCTCGCCTGAACGCGGAGCGGGCAACGCCCCCGTCACGTTCGTCTCGCGATTCGTCTCATCTCAGTGAGACGAACGTCCCGCCGTCTCACCCCGCCCGCCGTTTCGCTATCGCAGCAGAGCCGACGCTCCGTTTCTTCCGAATCGTTGCCGGCCGCCGGAAAGCGACATGGTGCAACGCACGCCACGCGTGCTTCGGCTTGCCACGCACCTCCCTGATTCACGCTGGCCCCGTTCCTGCATACCGGTCGATCGCGCAATCGCGCGACGGGCGCACCGGCAGCATTGCCGCGCACCCGACGACAACCCGACGGAGACAGCAACGTGAGCACACCGGCATCGATCACCCCGCCCAGCATGAAGGCCGCCGTCTGGCATGGCCGCCACGACATCCGCGTCGAAGAGGTTCCCGTTCCGCAGCGCCCGCCCGCGGGCTGGGTGACGATTCGCGTGCATTGGTGCGGCATCTGCGGCTCCGACCTGCACGAATACGTCGCCGGGCCCGTGTTCATTCCGGTCGACGCGCCGCACCCGCTGACCGGCCTGAAGGGCCAGTGCATCCTCGGCCACGAGTTCAGCGGCGAGATCGCCGAGTTGGGCGCGGGCGTGTCGGGCTTCGCGGTCGGCGACCGCGTGACGGCCGACGCGTGCCAGCATTGCGGCACCTGCTGGTACTGCCGGCACGGGCTGTACAACATCTGCGAGAACCTCGCGTTCACCGGGCTGATGAACAACGGCGCATTCGCCGAATACGTGAACGTGCCGGCCGAGCTGCTGTACAAGCTGCCCGACGATTTCCCGACCGAGGCCGGCGCGCTGATCGAACCGCTCGCGGTCGGGCTGCACGCGGTGAAGAAGGCCGGCAACATCGTCGGGCAGACCGTCGTCGTGGTCGGCGCGGGCACGATCGGCCTGTGCACGATCATGTGCGCGAAGGCCGCGGGCGCCGGGCGCGTGATCGCGCTGGAAATGTCGGCCGCGCGCAAGCAGAAGGCGCTGGAGGTGGGCGCGAGCGTCGTCATCGATCCGAAGACGTCCGATGCGATCGCCGAAGTCAGGGCGCTGACGGGCGGCTACGGCGCCGACGTGTCGTTCGAGTGCATCGGGCACACGGCCACCGCGAAGCTCGCGATCGACGTGATCCGCAAGGCCGGCAAGTCGGTGATGGTCGGCATCTTCGAGGAACCGGCGCCGTTCAACTTCTTCGACATCGTGTCGACCGAGAAGGAAGTGATCGGCTCGCTCGCGTACAACGGCGAATTCGCGGACGTGATCCGCTTCATCGCGGACGGCCGCATCGACGTGCAGCCGCTCATCACCGGGCGCATCGCGCTCGGCGACATCGTCACGCGCGGCTTCGAGGAATTGGTCAACCACAAGGACCGCAACGTGAAGATCATCGTCCAGCCGGCCGTCTCCTGACCGCACGCGCGCGCCCGCGGCATCCGCGGCATCGATTCGCGCCGCGGTGCGCAGGCCGCCGCTATGCCGTCGAGCGTCGCCCCTGCCCCTGCGCGGGCGGCGCGCTTGACTCCGCCTCCCTTCCCCGCGCGGCGTGGCACGCAACCCTCATCACCCCGGTCCGGGGCTGCCGCCATGCCGCGTTCCATCCGGACGCGGCACGCGGAAACATTCACAACCCCGAGCCCCGCGCGATTCTTCGATATACTGGACCGAACCCTTTTCAGGGCATTGTCGGGGCAACCGGGGGCGACCACGCCTTTCGCGCGTTCGCCCCGACCTGCGTGGGATGGCGCACCGTGAAACCGCGAGCCGGACTGATACTCGAACTCTTCGTCAACCTCGTGCTGCCGTGGGTAGCCTATCGGGTCGCGCATCCGTATTTCGGCGAAACCGGCGCGCTGTACGCGTCCGCGGTTCCGCCGATCGTCTGGTCGATCGTCGAATTCATCCGCTCGCGCCGCATCGACGCGGTGGCGGCCATCGTGCTGCTCGGCATCACGCTGTCGATCGTCGGGATGGCGTTCGGCGGCAGCCCGCGCACGCTGCTGATGCGCGAATCGATCGGCTCGGGCACGATCGGCATCGTGTTCCTGCTGTCGCTGTTGCGCGAACGCCCGCTGATCTACTATCTGGCCCGCGCCACCGTGGCCCGCGAGATGGACGGCGGCGCCGCGCACTTCGAAGCCGTCTGGGACGCGCAGCCGGGCCTGCGGCAGATGCTGCGGCTGATGACGTTCGTGTGGGGCGCGATCATGACGCTCGAGATGCTGCTGCGCTGGTGGATGGTCGCCAACTGGCCGGTCGAACGCGTGCTCGTCGTGTCGCCGGTGATGGGCTACACGGTGTTCGGCTGCCTGCTGCTGTGGACGTTCTGGTATCGGCGGCGGATGCGCGTGCGCAACAGCGTCGACATCCCGGGCCGCGGCGGCGTCACGGAAACCGCCGGCCGCTGACACGCGGTGCGCCGGCTGCCCGGCCGATGCCGCCCGGCCGCGTTTCACGGCGCCTGCTGTATGATGCGCGGCGTCTCGTCCGCCCATCCGTTTCCCGTCATGTCCCTTTCGCTCCTTCCGTGTGCCACGATCTGGATCGCCCTGTTCGCGGCCGCCGCATTCGCATGGCACCGCCCGCTGCACGGCCTGAGCATCGGCCTCGCCGTGCTCGGCTATGCGGGTGCGCTCGCATTCGGCCAGCTTGCGCCGATCACGCTGGCGCCGTTCGCGCTGCTGATCGCGGCCGCGTGGGGCGTGCTGCCCGAGCGCCCGCTCGCGGTGCGCATCGTGGCGCACCTCGTCTTCGCCGCGCTGGCGATCGCGCTGAGCCTGCACCTGATTCCGGGCTTCCACAATCCGCGCGTGATCGGGCCGATCCGCTTCACCCCGGACGCCGCGCCATTCACGATGTACCTGAACTTCGACAAGCCGCTCGTCGGGCTGTGGCTGTTGTGGGTGCTGCCGTGGGTCGCCCCCGGCGTCGCGCTGTCGCGCGCGCTGCGCACCGGCGTCGTGGCGGCCGTCGCCACGGCCGCCGCGTGCCTGGCCGGCGCGCTCGCGTTCGGGATGGTCGGCTGGGCGCCCAAATGGCCGCCGTCGGGCTGGCTGTGGCTCGTGAACAACCTGTTGCTGGTGACGCTCGCCGAGGAAGCGCTGTTTCGCGGCTACGTGCAAGGCGGGCTGACACGCATGTTCCGCGCGTACTCGTGGGGCCCGTGGGTCGCGCTCGCGGCGGGCGCGGTGCTGTTCGGCGCCGCGCACGCGGCGGGCGGCTGGCAATGGATCGTGCTCGGCACGGTGGCCGGCGTCGGCTACGGCCTCGCGTGGCGGCGCGGCGGACTGCTCGCCGCCGCGCTCGGGCACGCGGGGCTGAACGTCGTCCACTTCGGCCTGTTCACCTACCCGATGCTCGCCGCCGCGCGCTGAACGCGGCGCAGGTACCGCCGCCGCCACTCAGTTGAACCCGGCGACCGCGTGCGGCACGTACGGGCGTTCGAGCGTGGCGATTTCATCGTCGGTCAGCTTCAGCGCGAGCGCGCCGAGCGCATCGTCCAGTTGCCGCGGCTTCGAAATGCCGACGATCGGTGCGGTCACGCCGCGCTTTTGCGCGACCCACGCCAGCGCGACCTGCGCCCGCGGCACGTTGCGCGCGGCGGCGATCGCCGCGACGGCCTCGACGACCGCCTTGTCCGCATCGGCCGTGGCGTCGTACAGCCGCTGGCCGACGTCGTCCTTCTGCTGCCGTTCCGACGATTCGTCCCAGTTGCGCGTCAGGCGCCCGCGCGCGAGCGGGCTCCACGGAATCACCGCGATGCCTTCGTCCGCGCACAGCGGCAGCATTTCGCGCTCTTCCTCGCGATACAGCAGGTTCAGATGATTCTGCATGCTGACGAAGCGCGTCCAGCCGTTCTGCTTCGACGTGTGCAGCGCCTTCGCGAACTGCCACGCGAACATCGACGAGGCGCCGATATAGCGCGCCTTGCCGGCCTTCACGACATCGTGCAGCGCCTCGAGCGTCTCCTCGATCGGCGTGCCGTAGTCCCAGCGGTGAATCTGGTAGAGGTCGACGTAGTCGGTGCCGAGCCGCTTCAGGCTCTGGTCGATGTCGGTCATGATCGCCTTGCGCGACAGGCCGGCGCCGTTCGGCCCCGGCCGCATCCGGTAGAACACCTTGGTCGCGATCACGACGTCGTCGCGCTTCGCGAAATCGCGCAGCGCGCGGCCGACGATCTCCTCGGACGTTCCGTCCGAATACATGTTCGCGGTGTCGAAGAAATTGATGCCGGCCTCGACCGCCCGCTGGATGATCGGGCGGCTTTCCGCTTCCGGCAGCGTCCACGGATGCGTGCCGCGCGACGGCTCGCCGAACGTCATGCAGCCCAGCACCAGCTTCGACACGTCCAGCCCGGTCGACCCGAATTTCACGTATTCCATTGCACGCCTCGCCAATCAGGTGGGGATTGCGGCCGGATGCGCGCCGCGCATCCGCCAGACGTCGCATGGTATCCCGCATGCCGCGAACGCGCATGACCGCGCGCCGCGTGCAGGCTGCGTGAAAGGAGGCCCCTTGAAGGATGAACCGGGTGGCCCCGGTTATCTGGCCTGGTCGGCGAGCGGTTGCAGGAACGCGGAGAAGCCGGTCAGCATGATCTGCACGCCGATGCACAGCAGCAGGAACGCCGACACGCGTTTCGCGACCTTCGTCCCTTCGCTGCCGAGGTAGCGCGCGAGCAGCGCGGAGCGGCTGTAGACCTGCCAGATCACGAGCGTGACGAGCACGGACACGGCGATCGACACGATGCTCGACAGCGCGAACTCCGACAGCTTGTGCGTGCGGTTCGCGTTCAGCGCGATCGCGGTCGCGATCGAGCCGGGGCCGACCGTCAGCGGCATGGTCAGCGGGAAGAACGCGCGCGTCATGATCGCGTTCGCGTCGATCGGCTTGACCGGCGTGTCGCCGCCGCCCGGCCCGTCCGGTTCGTTCAGCATCTGCCAGCCGGCCACGGCAACCGCGAAGCCGCCGCCGATCCGCAGCGCTTCCATCGAGATCCCGAAGAAATGCAGCACCGGCGTGCCGGCGAAGAAGGCGACCATCAGCACGACGAACGCATTGAACGCGACCTTCCGCGCGAGCAGATCCCGTTCATGCGCGGTGAGCGCCTCGGTCCGCTCGAGAAACAGGAACGCGATGCCGATCGGATTGATGATGCCGATCAGGCCGGTAAAGCCGAACAGGATCTCGGAGACAAGGCGGTTGACGATCATCGTGCGAAGCATCGGTCGGGACGGGGCCGGCAGCGCGCCGGGGGTCACGCATTGTAGTGCAAGCGCCCGTGCCCGAGACGCAAAATGCGGCCGCCCCCGGTTTCCGCGTCGATCGTCATGAACGATCGTCGCGCAGCCTTATTCGGCGCCCGTCTCCCACGCCGGCGGCCGCTTCGCGAAGAAGGCCGCGAAGCCTTCCTTCGCTTCCGGCGTCGCCCGCACGCGAGAGATCGTCTGCGCGGTGAACGCCGCGCGCTCATCCGACGGCGGGTACTCGCCGATCGCATCGAAAAAGCGCTTGATCTCCATCAGCGCGTGCGGGCCGTTGCGGCCGAGTTCCGCGAGCGTCCGCTCGAGCGTGTCGTCCAGCGCATCGAGCGGCACGGCCTGATGAATCAGCCCAATCGCGACGGCTTCGGCGGCCGCGAGCTGCGTCGCGGTCAGCGCGAGACGGCGCGCCTGGCGTTGCCCGACCGCCTCGACCAGATACGGGCCGATCACGGCCGGCAGGATCCCGAAGCGCGCCTCGCTGACCGAAAAGCGCGCGTGGTCGCTCGCAATCACGATGTCGCACGCGGCGCACAGGCCCACCCCGCCGCCGAACGCGTGGCCCTGCACGCGGGCGACCGTCGGTTTCGGACATTGCCGGATCGCGCGCATCATCGCGGCGAACCGCTCGGCGTCGCGCAGGTTCGCGGCCGCGTCGTTCGCGCTCGCACGCTGCATCCACTGCAGGTCGGCGCCCGCGCAAAATGCGCGGCCGTCCGAACGCAGCACGATCGCGCGTACGTCGTCGCGCCGGCCGAGTGTCGTGAACGCGTCGGTCAGCTCCGCGATCATCGTCTCGTCGAACGCGTTCAGCACGTCGCCGCGCTGCAGCGCGACGGTCGCGATGCCGCGCGCATCGACCTTGACGGCCAGGGTCTTCAATCCATCCATCGAACAGGTTTCCTCGGGTAGAACGGCATCCATCGACAATCAGGCGGCCTGGCGGCGATCGATCACGCGCCGCGCCTTGCCGGTCGCGCTCGCGGGAATGCCGCCGGCCGCGAGCACCGTCACGCCGGACGACACGCCGACCATCGTCTTGATCCGATGCTGCAGCTCGCGCGCGAGCGCCGCGCGATCGGCGTCGGAAACGGACGCCGCCGCCTCGGAGCGCAACTCGACCGCGAGGTCGAGCCGGTCCATGTGACCGTCGCGCGACAGCGTGATCTGGAATTGGCCCGACAACTGCGGCAGCGCGACGACGATCTCCTCGATCTGGCTCGGGAACACGTTCACGCCGCGCACGATCAGCATGTCGTCGGAGCGGCCCGTGATCTTCGCGAGCCGGCGCATCGCGCGCGCGGTCGGCGGCAGCAGCGCGGTGAGGTCGCGCGTGCGGTAGCGGATCACCGGCATTGCCTCCTTCGTCAGCGACGTGAACACGAGCTCGCCCTGGCTGCCGTCGGGCAGCACTTCGCCGGTGACGGGGTCGATGATCTCCGGGTAGAAATGGTCCTCCCAGATCACCGGGCCGTCCTTCGTCTCGACGCATTCGCACGCGACGCCCGGGCCCATCACTTCCGACAGCCCGTAGATGTCGAGCGCGTCGATGCCCGCGCGCGTCTCCACTTCGTCGCGCAGCGCCTGCGTCCACGGCTCGGCGCCGAAGATGCCGATCTTCAGCGACGATTCGGCCGGGTCCATCCCTTGCCGCACCATCTCGTCGATCAGGTTCAGCATGTACGACGGCGTGACGAGGATGATCTTCGGCTCGAAATCGCGAATCAGTTGCACCTGCTTCTCGGTCTGCCCGCCGGACATCGGCACGACCATGCAGCCGAGCCGCTCCGCGCCGTAGTGAATCCCGAGACCGCCGGTGAAAAGCCCGTAGCCGAACGCGTTGTGCAGCGTATCGCCCGGGCGGCCGCCGGCCGCGCGGATCGAGCGCGCGGTCACGTTCGCCCACGTATCGATGTCGCGCGCGGTGTAGCCGACGACCGTCGGCTTGCCGGTCGTGCCGCTCGACGCGTGCACGCGCACGACCTGCTCGCGCGGCACCGCGAAGAGGCCGAACGGATAGTTGTCGCGCAGATCGCTCTTGGTCGAGAACGGGAACTTCGCGAGATCGGCGAGCGACTTCAGATCGTCAGGATGCACGCCTGCCGCATCGAACGTGCGCCGATAGTGCGGGACGTTGTCGTACGCGTGGCGCAGCGACCACTTGAGGCGGTCGAGCTGCAGCGCCTGCAGTTCGTCGCGGCTGGCGGTCTCGATCGGCTCGAGGGCGGCGGCGGGGTGCGTCGGGTGAGTCATCGGGGGCTCCTCCAAGGAGTGATGTCGTTATCGTGTTCGAGGGGACGAGGCGGTCACGACCGGAACATGCGGCCGGCCGCATGCAGCGCGGCGAGCCGCGGCGACACGCGATAGCGGTCCTCGCCGTAGCTCGCCGCCAGGTTCGACAGCACGCGGTGCACGCGGCCGATGCCGATCGCATCGGCCCACGCGAGCGGGCCGCACGGGTAGTTCACGCCCTTCTCCATCGCGAGGTCGAGATCGGCCGGCGAGCACACGCCCTGGTTCACCGTGTCGGCGGCTTCGTTCGCGAGCATCGCGACGGTGCGCATCGCGACCATGCCCGGCACGTCAGCCAAGCCGACGACGCGAAAGCCCGCCTGCTGAAAGAGCCCGACCGCATCGGCGTACGCGGCGTCGCCGCACTGGAGCGCGCGCGTCAGCGCGACGAGCCCGGCCTGCGCGTAATCGCGTGCGAGGTCGACGAGCACGAGATCGGCCACGCCGGTTTGCGCGGCGCGCGCCGTGGCCGTCCGGCCGTCGGTCAGCGCGATCGACGCGCGGCCGGCCGTTGCGAGCAGTTCGTCCGGCTGCACGCCGGCCTGCCGGACGCCGTCGATACGTTCGGCCAAGCGTGCGTGCAACGCGGCGGCCGGGCCGTCCTGCGCAAACAGCACGACGTCGGCCGGCGCGGCGCGCGGCGGTTCGAGATCGGGGGCGGGCGGCGGCGCGCCGTCCGCATACGAATAGAAACCGCGCCCGGACTTGCGCCCGAGAAAGCCCGCGTTCACGAGTTCCTGCTGGATCAGCGACGGCGTGTAGCGCGGGTCGTTGAAGTACGCGCGGAACACCGACTCGGTCACCGCGAAGTTCACGTCGTGGCCGATCAGGTCCATCAGCTCGAACGGCCCCATCCGGAAGCCGGCGGCTTCGCGCATCACCGCGTCGATCGTGGCCGGCGCGCCGCCCTGCTCGTTTAGCACGCGCAGCGCCTCCGCGTAATACGGCCGCGCGACGCGGTTCACGATGAAGCCCGGCGTCGATTTCGCCATCACCGGTTGCTTGCCCCATGCAGCGGCGGTCGCAACGAGCATCCGGGCGATATCGGGCGCGGTCGCGAGCCCGCTGACCACCTCGACGAGCGCCATCAGCGGCGCCGGATTGAAGAAATGCAGGCCGGCGACGCGCTGCGGCACGCGCAGCCCGGCCGCGATCGACGTGATCGAGATCGACGACGTGTTGGTCGCCAGCACGCACGCGTCGTCGACATGGCGCTCGAGGGTCGCGAAGATCTCGCGCTTCACGTCGAGCCGTTCGACCGCCGCCTCGACGATCAGCGCGGCGCCCGCGAAATCGGCCAGCGCGCGCACCGCGCGGATCCGGTTGCCGGCCGCGTCGGCCTGCGCCGGTTCGAGCCGGCCCTTCTCCGCCAGCCGAGCGAACTGTGCACGGATGCCGGCCAGCGCCTTGTCGCAGGCCGCTTCGTTCAGGTCGTACAGCAACACCGGATGGCCGGCCGCCGCCGCGACCTGTGCAATGCCCGCGCCCATCGCGCCGGCGCCGATCACGCCGATGACGGCCGACGGCGCCAGCGCGCCCGAGTTCACCGAATGTGCAGAGGAAACAGCCATCGATTGCGATCCGTCATGAAGTGGGAATGCGATCGATTATAAACCGACCGGTCGGTAGATTTATGTCAGGGCGAGCCCGAATTTGTCGTGCAAGAGGGCATGACGAAAACCGCAACGACAAAAAAATCGAAAGAGCACGGCACTTTTTGCAAACCGAAAGGTCAATGTAAGATCTCGAATATGAGATAGCGACCCCGCAACGCCTGATAAAATTCGACAAATTGCCGGATTGAAGGGGGAAACGCGTGTCGCGCCGTCACCGCCGTCCATCGCCGGCCGTCCTTATGGGGGCGAATCGAGCCACCGGCCCGCGCGTCGCCACCTATGCTTGTCTCGCTGTCCGCAGGCAGCCGCATCGAACCGTTTCGTCCCGCGACGGGCCTCGGCCCGCCCGCGCCCCTCGCCGCGTCGCGGCAGCGAACCCGGGCAGCGCCATTGCGCGCTGCCGCCCTTCGGTTTCATCGTCCTCGTTCGGCGGATAGTACGGCCGGGCTTCATCAACCCGTGACGGCGCGTCGCGCGCCGCCACTCGCATAAGGAAACCCTCATGCCGCTCTCGTCCAACCAGCTCCCGCGCTGGACCCTCTGGGCCCCGCTTGCCGCCTGGCTGGTGCTCGCGCTGTCGCGCGTCGTGCCGGCCGAAGGCCTCGTCATCGCGGTGTTCGCGGCCGCGCTCGCCGGCGCCGTGTTCTCCGCCGTCCACCATGCGGAAGTCGTCGCGCACCGCGTCGGCGAACCGTTCGGCACGCTCGTGCTCGCGGTTGCCGTGACCGTCATCGAAGTCGCGCTGATCGTGTCGGTGATGCTCGGCGCGGGCCCCGAGAAATCGGGCCTTGCCCGCGACACCGTGTTCGCCGCCGTGATGATCATCTGTAACGGCATCGTCGGCATCTGCCTGCTGGTCGGCGCATGGAAGCACGGCGAACAGGATTTCCAGGGGCGCGGCGCGAGCAAGGCGCTCGCGGTGCTCGCGTCGCTGTCGGTACTGTCGCTCGTGATGCCGAACTACCTGAACGCCGCGCCGGGCCCGTTCTTCTCGAAATCTCAGCTTGCGTTCGCCGGCGTCGCGTCGCTCGTGCTGTACGGCGCATTCGTGTTCGTGCAGACCGTGCGCCACCGCGACTACTTCCTCGCCGAGCACGACAGCGCCAACGAAGCGGTGCACGCGGCGGCGCCGAGCAACCGCACCGCGGCCATCAGCATGGTGCTGCTGTTCGCGAGCCTCGTCGCGGTCGTGCTGCTCGCGAAGCTGCTGTCGCCGGCCGTCGAGCACGCGGTGCTGAAGCTCGGCGCGCCCGAAGCCGCGGTCGGTATCGTGATCGCCGCGCTCGTGCTGCTGCCGGAAGGGCTCGCGGCCGTCACCGCCGCGCGTGCGAACCGGTTGCAGACCAGCATGAACCTCGCGCTCGGGTCGGCGCTCGCGAGCATCGGGCTCACGATTCCGACCGTCGCGGCCGTGTTCATCTGGGTCGGCCAGCCGCTCACGCTCGGGATCGGCGCGATGGAAACCGTCCTGCTCGCGCTCACGCTGCTGGTCAGCACGCTCACGCTGAGCCAGGGGCGCACGACGGTGCTGCACGGCGTCGTGCACGTCGCGCTGTTCGCCGCGTACCTGTTCCTGTCGATCACCCACTGACGGGCCTGTGCCGCGGCCCGGCGGATGCGCTCCGCCGGGCCGCGTGCACGTCTTCGAGCCCCGCCCTCATCCCTCGCTTCACCCCGCCGTCAGCGGGCCGCCATCGCACGTCGCGCCACGCGGAACGGGCGAGCAAGCGCCGCTAGACGCCCGCGTCGTCCGTGCTTTCGGTCAGAAACCGCTCGACCATCGCGTTGAACACCGGCAGCGCCGGGTTGTCGTTGTCCGCGCGCCAAGCGAGATACAGCTCCGCCGCCACGTTGACGCCCGCGAGCGGCCGGAACACCACGCCGTCGACATGAAGCTCGCGCGCCGACGCCGGCACCAGCGCCGCACCGAGCCCCGCGCGCACGAGGCCGAGGATCGTATGCGTCTGGCCGACGTAGTGCAGGTAATTCGGCAGCCGCCCGGCGCCCGCGAACATCCCCGAGATCATGTCGTGGAAATACTTGCCCTCGTTCGGCGAATACGCGATGAACGGCTGCCGGTCGAGCTCGTCGGGGCCGATCTGCTCGTAGGCCGCGAGCGGCGCGCCTTCCGCGACCGCGACGAGCATCGGCTCGCGCTGCACGAGCCGGTATTCGAGCGGCTGGCGCGCGGCGCGCTGGCGCACGAAACCCGCGTCGAGCATCCGCGACGCGAGCGCGTCGATCTGCACGGTCGACACCATCTCCCGCAGTTCGACGTCGACGTCCGGCAGCGCGTGCGCCGCATGCGCGAGCAGCACCGGGATCATCCGGTACGCACTGACGGCCGTGAACCCCAGCGTGATGCGCCCGGCCCCGCCGTGCGCGACACGCTGCGCGGCCTGCTCGGCGCGCGCGGAGAATTCGAGGATGTGCCGCGCATCGCGCAGGAAGCGCTCGCCGGCCGCGGTCAGGCTGACCTGCCGGCTGCTGCGCTCGAGCAGCGCGATGCCGAGCGCGTGCTCGAGCAACTGGATTTGCCGGCTGAGCGGCGGCTGGGTCATGAAGAGCCGCCGGGCCGCGCGGCCGAAATGCAGCTCTTCGGCAACCGCGACGAAGCAGCGAAGCTGGTGCAGTTCAATCATTCAAATGTTGAATCAATCGATAGTCTTTTGATGTTAGACGCATATCGATGCGATTTCTATACTCGGTTCCACCTGATGCGCGGCCCGCGCCGCGCACGACGACCGAGACCTTCATGACCATCGACATCCTGCTGACCCAGCCGCTCCCCGACGCGATCGACGCCGAACTCGCCGCCCGCTACACCGTGCACCGGCTGTATGCGGCCGAGCAACCGGAAGCACTGCTCGATCGCGTGGCGCCGCGAATTCGCGGCGTCGTGACGGGCGGCGCGAACGGCCTGTCCGCCGCGCTGATGGAGCGGCTCGGCGCGCTCGAGATCGTCGCGATCAACGGCATCGGCACCGACGCGGTCGACCTCGATCGTGCCCGGGCGCGCGGCATCCACGTGACGACGACGCCCGACGTGCTGACCGACGACGTCGCCGACATGGCGCTGGGGCTGATCCTGATGACCCTGCGCGACCTCGGCGCCGGCGAGCGGATCGTGCGCGCCGGCCGCTGGGGCAAAACGGCCCAGCCGCTCGCGACGCAGGTCACGGGCAAGCGGCTCGGCATCGTCGGGCTCGGCCGCGTCGGACGCGCGATCGCGCAGCGCGCGCAGGCGTTCCGGATGCCCGTCAGTTACTTCGGGCCGCGCGAGCATCGCGACAGCGGCTATCGCTACGTGCCCGACCTCGCCGCGCTCGCGCATGACAGCGACGTGCTCGTGATCGCGGCCTCGGCCGATCACGGCAACGTGCTCGTGACGGCCGACGTGCTCGCCGCGCTCGGCCCCAAAGGATTCCTGATCAACGTCGCGCGCGGCAAGCTGGTCGACGAAGCCGCGCTCGTGCGCGCGCTGGCCGACGGCACGATCGCCGGCGCCGGTCTCGACGTGTTCGCGCACGAACCGCACGTGCCGGCCGCGCTGCTCGAACTCGACCGCGTCGTCGTGCAGCCGCACCGCGCGAGCGCCACGCATGAAACGCGCGAGGCAATGGGCCGCATCGTGCTCGCGAACCTCGCCGCGTGCTTCGCGGGCCAGCGCCCGCCGACCAGCGTCACGCACTGAGCGCGGCGCCGCCCCTTCCATTACGACACGGATGCCTCCGCACGACGGAGGCCAGGAGACACGCATGTCCAATCGATCCAGCGGCGCCGCCGTCGCCGCCTCACCCGCCGCATCGCGCACGATCGGCCGCGTCCGTTATGCGGTCCTCGCGCTGATTTTCTCGGTTACCGTCGTCAACTACGCGGACCGCGCGACGATGTCGATCGCCGGCACCGGCGTCGCGCACGACCTCGGGCTCACGCCCGTGCAGCTCGGCGTCGTCTTTTCGGCGTTCGCCTGGGCCTATGCGATCGGCCAGATTCCGGGCGGCTGGCTGCTCGACCGCTTCGGCGCGCGGCGCGTGTACGGCCTGAGCCTGTTGCTGTGGTCGGTATTCACGATGCTGCAGGGCACGGTCGGCGCGTTCGCCGTGCACGGCGCGGCCGCGACGCTCGCGCTGTTCGTCATGCGCTTCATGCTCGGGCTCGTCGAATCGCCGGCGTTTCCGGCCAATTCGCGGATCGTCGCATGCTGGTTCCCGACGGCCGAACGCGGCACCGCGTCGGCCTTGTTCAATTCCGCGCAATACATGGCCGTCGTGCTGTTCACGCCGGCCATGGCATGGCTCACGCATGCGCTCGGCTGGGAACACGTGTTCCTGTGGATGGGGCTGCTCGGCATCGCGCTCGCCGCGCTGTGGTTCGCGTGGTATCGCGAGCCACACGGCCACCCGCGCATGACGAACGCGGAGCGCGACTACCTGCGCGCCCACGGCGCGCTCGTCGATCTCGAGGCGAACCGTATGCGCGAGCGGCCGCGCGCGTCGTGGCACGACGTGTCGCAACTGTTCCGCCACCGGAACCTGTGGGCGATCTACATCGGCCAGTACTGCATCACGGCGCTCACCTACTTCTTCATCACGTGGTTTCCGATCTATCTGATCAAGGGGCGCGGAATGACGATCATGGAAGCCGGCTGGGTCGCCGCGCTGCCGGCGATCTGCGGCTTCACGGGCGGCGTGCTCGGCGGCGTGCTGTCGGACTGGCTGATCCGGCGCGGCATGCATCCGTCGAAGGCACGCAAGACGCCGTTCGTCGCGGGGATGGCGATGGCGACGCTGCTCGTGCTCGCGAACGGCGCATCGTCGAACGCGGCCGTGATCGCGCTGATGACGGTCGCGTTCTTCGGCAAGGGGCTCGCGGCGGTCGGGTGGGCCGTGCTCGCCGACACGGCGCCGGAAGGCATGGTCGGGCTGAGCGGCGGCGTCTTCAACGGCCTCGGCAACATCGCCGGGATCGTCACGCCGCTCGTGATCGGCTACTTCGTCGCCAGCACGGGTTCGTTCGCCGGTGCGCTGTGGTTCGTCGCCGCGCACGGGCTGATCGGCATGGCCGCGTACGGGTGGCTCGCCGGCCGCTTCGAGCGGATCCGCATCGCGCCAGCCGCATGAATGCCGCGGCGGCACACCGGCGCGGTCACGCGCGCAGGCGGCCGCCCGGCATGTGCTCCGTCGTCAGCCGGTCGAGCTCGCGCAGATCGTTTTCCAACGCCGGCGTGAGCGTCGTACGCAGGTGATCGAGGAAGGTGCGGATCTTCGCGTCGAGATAGCGGCGCGTCGCATAGACGGCATAGACGCTCACCGTCTGCAGCCGGTACGCCGGCAGCACGCGGATCAGGCGCCCTTCGCGGATATCGTCGAGCACCGTATACAGTGCCACGCACGCGATCCCCCGCCCGGCACGCACCGCGACGCACAGCGCGTCCGGCACGTTGACCTGGAACGGCGCCGGCTGCAGCTCGTAGACGGTTTCCTCGCCGTCGCCGCGCTCCAGGCGCCATTCGCTGGCCGGCGACGCGGGCGTGTCGAGGCGCAGGCACACGTGGTTCGGCAGGTCGTCGGGCGTCTGCGGCGTGCCGTGCCGCGCGAGGTATTCGCGCGATGCGACGAGCACGCTGCAGCTCGTGCCGCAGATCTGCGCGACATAACCCGAATCGGGCAACTGCGACGCCGTCACGATCGACACGTCGTAGCCCTCCTCGACCAGATTCGGCATCCGCTGCGCCAGCGTCAGCTCGACCGACACGTCGGGGTTGTCCTCCTGGTACCGGACGATCGACGACACGACATGACTCTTCCCGAGCCCCGTCATCGCATGAATGCGCATCTTGCCGCTCGGCCGCAGCAGTGCGTTGCGCGCCTCCGCGTTCGCGTAGTCGAGCTCCGCGAGGATCGATTTCGCGCGCTCGAAATAGCGCTCGCCGCTTTCGGTCAGGCCGAGATGGCGGGTCGTGCGATGCAGCAGGCGTGTCTGTACGTGGGCTTCGAGATTCGAGACCGCGCGCGACACCTGGGCGGTGGTCGCGTCGATTTCCTTCGCGACCGCGGTAAAACTGCCGGCTTCGACAACGCGCACGAACAGACGCATGTTTTCGAGCATGTCCATTGAATTGGCTTGGGGAGAGTCAGTGGGGAGACGTCGGCGGCGCTCGCGTCAGGTGGGTAACGGAACGCGAGCGCGAAGAGCCACGTCGAATCGAGCGCCGTGCCGGGGAGAAGGCGGGAGAGCGGGCATCGAGGACAGGGTTCTGGCATGACGGGGGAATCGAGTGCGCCGAATTGTACGCCGCTGCGGACAAATTTGCGCGGTTACGCGGGCACAAGCTCCCATCCGATGAAAGGTTTTTGCAAGATTCGTGCATCACGCGCGGCCAACGCGCCTGATGCGGCGCGACAATTTGTATCACAACGCGATATAATCCCGCGCTTGTCGCCGCGCCTCAACGTTGCCGTTTTTACCGCTTACCCCCATGTCGCCAGGCTCCTCCCCGTCGCGCCGCACGTTGCGGCAATGGCTGCACAGCTTCATTCCCCATCCGATGGCACTCGGCTGGCGCGAGCGCCTGCGCTCGTGCACCGGCGCGCTCGTGGGCATTGCGACGGTCGGCGTCACGATGCGGCTATTGCCCGGCGTGCCGGGCCTCGTGCCGCTGCTCGTCGCGCCGATGGGCGCGTCGGCCGTACTGCTGTTCGCGGTGCCGGCGAGCCCGCTCGCGCAGCCGTGGTCGATCATCGGCGGCAATCTCGTCGCGGCGACGGTCGGCGTCGCGTGCGCGCAATGGATCGCCGATCCGATCACGGCCGCCGCGGTCGCGATCGCCTGCGCGATCGGCGGGATGTTCGCGCTGCGCTGCGTGCACCCGCCGTCGGGCGCCGTCGCGCTCACGGCCGTGGTGGGCGGCCCCGCGATCCATGCGCTCGGCTTCGGCTTCGTCCTGCAGCCGATCGCGCTGCAGTCGGCGATCCTGCTGTCGGCCGCGCTCGTCTATCACGCGCTGACCGGGCACCGCTACCCGCACGGCGGCGTGCGCGCCGAAGCGAAACCGCAGGCCGGCGGCGCCGCGCCGACGCGCGGCGGCTTCACGCGCGGCGACCTCGACGCGGTGCTCAAGCGCCGCGGCGAATGGCTCGACGTCGATCCGGACGATCTCGAAACGCTGCTGCGCGAAACCGAAATGCAGGCTTATGCGCGCACGTTCGGCCAGTTGAAGTGCGCCGACCTGATGACGAAGAACGCGATCGAGGTCGCGCCGTCCACGTCGATCACGGCCGCGCTCGCGCTGCTCGACCGCCACCGCGTGAAGGCGCTGCCCGTGGTCGACGGCGAAGGCCGACTGACCGGCATCGTCACGCGCGCCGACCTCACGCGCCCGTTGCGCCGTTCGACCCCGCTGTGGCAACGCCTGTCCGCACGGTTGCCGCGATCGTTCGGCGGCCAGCCCGCGAGCGTCGCGTCCGTGATGACGCGCGACGTCGCGGCGGTGCCGGAAACGATGCCGATCACGGCGCTCGTGCCGCTGTTCACGCATTCGGGCCACCACCATATTCCGGTCGTCGATGCGTCGCGCCGGCTCGTCGGCATCATCACGCAGACGGATCTCGTCACGGGCCTTTATCGGCAGACCCAAATGCTCGAGGCCGCGTAGCGCACGCCCCGTCACTGTCCGCGGAACGTGAAACGTGAAATGCGCCCGTTCCGCCCGATTTCATCCATTTATATCACGTTATGATATATTTACCGCCACCGTAACCGAATGCCCGACCGCCCCCGATGAACGATACCCGACGCGCACTGACGAAAAGCGATTTCCAGCAACTGTCCGAGTTCCGCTACCAGATGCGCCGCTTCGAGCGCTTCTCCGAACGTGCCGCGCAAAGCGAAGGCGTGACGCCGCTGCAATACCTGCTGCTGCTGCACATCAAGGGCTATCCGCATCGCGAATGGGCGACCATCGGCGAACTCGCGGAACGCCTGCAGGCGCACCACCACGGCGTCGTGGCGCTGGTGACGCGCTGCGAAGCGCTCGGACTCGTGAAGCGCAAGCCGAGCGAAGCCGACCGCCGCCAGGTCGAAGTCCACCTCGAAGCGGCCGGCGAAACGCTGCTCGCCCGTCTCGCGGCCATGCATCGTGCCGAGTTGAAGTCGCTCAAGGGCACGTTTCAGGTCCCCCAAATCGATTACTGACCCCTGCCACTCCGATGAACGCACCGCACAAACGCGATTTCTCGACCAACGAACGCCTGCCCAGGATCGCGTTGCTTGCCGCCGGGATCGGCCTGCTCAGCACGCTTGCCGCGTTCGTGCTGTTGAGCCTGATCCACCTGTTCACGAACCTGTTCTTCTTCCAGCAACTGTCGTTCGCCGACCGTTCGCCCGCGAACAACACGCTCGGCGCATGGGTGATCGCGGTCCCGGTGATCGGCGGGCTGATCGTCGGGTTGATGGCGCGTTTCGGTTCGGAAAAGATCCGCGGCCACGGCATTCCCGAGGCGATCGAGGCGATCCTGTTCGGCAAGAGCCGGATGTCGCCGAAGGTCGCGATCCTCAAGCCGCTGTCGTCCGGCGTCGTGATCGGCAGCGGCGGCCCGTTCGGCGCCGAAGGCCCGATCATCATGACGGGCGGCGCGCTCGGCTCGCTGATCGCGCAATGCGTGCACGTGACCGCCGCCGAGCGCAAGACGCTGCTCGTCGCCGGTGCGGCCGCCGGCATGACGGCCGTGTTCGGCACGCCGGTGGCCGCCGTGCTGCTCGCGGTCGAACTGCTGCTGTTCGAATGGCGTCCGCGCAGTTTCCTGCCGGTCGCGCTCGCGTGCGCGGTGGCCGGTTTCGCCCGCGCGGTGTTCTTCGGCGTCGATCCGCTGTTTCCGCTGACGACGGCCGCGCCGACGCCCGTCGCGCTGCTGTCGTGCATCGTCGCGGGCGTGCTGTCGGGCCTGCTCGCGTGCGGCTTGTCGGCCGCGCTCTACCGCGTCGAAGATGCCTTCGCGAAGCTGCCCGTGCACTGGATGTGGTGGCCGGCGATCGGCGCGATCGCGATCGGCGTCGGCGGCTGGCTCGAGCCGCGCGCGCTCGGCGTCGGCTACGACGTGATCGGCGACCTGCTGCACCAGCACATCGCGCTGAAGATCGCGCTTGCACTGCTGATCGTGAAGGCCGTGATGTGGGTGATCGCGCTCGGCTCCGGTACGTCGGGCGGCGTGCTTGCCCCGCTGCTGATGCTCGGCGCCGGTCTCGGCACCGTGCTGTCGCCGCTACTGCCCGGTGGCGATCCCGCGCTGTGGCCGCTCGTATGCATGGCCGCGACGCTCGGTGCGACGCTCGGCGCCCCGCTCACCGCGATCGTCTTCGCCTTCGGCCTCACGCACGACACCAACGCGCTGCTGCCGCTGCTCGCGGCGACGCTCGTCGCGCACGGCTTCGCGACCATCGCGATGAAACGCTCGATCATGACGGAAAAGATCGCTCGCCGCGGCTACCACATCTATCGCGAATACGGTGTCGATCCGCTCGAGCGGCACGACATCGGCGAAGTGATGACGTCGGCCGACCGGCTCGTCGCGATCGACGGCGCGGCCACGCTCGATACCGTCGAAGCGCAATACTTCGGCGCGAAACAAACGCACCGTGCGTACCCGGTCGTGCAGCACGGCCGGCTGCTCGGCCTCGTCGATCGCGCGACGCTCGATGCACAGCGCGCGCAGGCCGGCGCCGACACGCCGATCTCGGCCGCGTTCGCCGAGCGCGCACCGGCCGTCGCGTTCGCGCACGAAACCTGCCGTGTCGTCGCGTCGCGCCTTGCGATGCTCGGCCTCGAACGCCTGCCGGTGGTCGCCGACGAGCAATCGCTGCGCATCACGGGCATCGTGTCGCGCAGCGACCTGATCAAGCCGGCGCTCCAGCACTTCGACGACGAACAGAAGCGCGAGCGCTTCCGCCCGGTCGTCCCGGCCAATCTGCGCGACGTCGGTTCGCGCAAGGCCGGCTGACATCACCCGCGTGCGCGGCGCTCTGCCGCGCGCATCGCTTCCTCGCCTCGCACTGCTCCACGATGCGGCGCGCCCGTGGCGCGCCGCATCGCCTCACTCCGTTGCTTTCGCCCGTTTAAAGTTGGTTAACAATCCGGCCGACGAAAGTTTGTCATCATCGTGCTCATGCGACGGGGCCATCCATCAGCCATTCCACTTCGTCATCCAATAAAGAGTCGCGGCGCGGCATGCGCACACATGCCGGCCGCCGCGGCCGTCACGTCACCACACCACGACCGGGCAGCGCGCCGACCGACGCATGACGTCGAGCCGTACACGACGCATGCCGCGCCGCAGCAACATGCGCAGCATTCGAGCCGCCGTTTGGCAAGCGCGTTAACAACTTGTTTCGGAATGACCGGAACCGTGCGTGCCCAACGCGATCTCACTTGCACGCAGCACTGCTGCGCATCCCACTCAATCAATCACGACTCGAGGGAGATAACGTGAACGTGAAATACTTACCGCTCATCGCATTGACCGTGGCAATTTCTGCTCATGCGGCCGAACCGGCCGTGCAGAACGTGGGACAAAGCCAGAAAGCAGCGCCGGACGTCTCGGCATGCATCGCCAAGACCTGGGCCGACAAGTCGCAACAACAGGTGATCTCGCAGAACGTGCTGGCCAACGGCCTCGCGACCGACGTGTACGCACCGGGCCAGCAGCCGCCGAACGGCGCCGCCGCGATGGTTCGTCCGTCGTGGAAGCCGGATGCGAAGACGTGGGTCGGCGTGCGCGGCGACGCAGCGGCCGCCGGCGACATCAGCGCCTGCCTGTAACGAAGGCTGGCGCACCGGATGGCCTTGCGCCATCCGCTTGCAACGGGCCCCGCTTCGGCGGGGCTTTTTCTTTGCCGCGCGAAAAGCGCGTTACAGGTAGCTGCACACGTAGTCGAGCGTCTCGATCACCTCGATGTCGAAGCGGCTCTTGCCCGGCACCGAGAACGATTCGCCGGCGCCGTAGGTCTGCCATTCGCTGCTGCCGTCGAGTTTCACGCGGCACTTGCCGGCCTGCACTTCCATCAATTCGGGCGCATCCGTGCCGAAGTTGAGCGCGCACGGCAGGATCACGCCGAGCGTCTTGCGCGTGCCGTCCGGGAAGAGCACGGTATGCGACACGCACTTGCCGTCGAAATAGACGTTCGCGCGCTTGACGACCGATACGTTGTCGAATTGGGTTGCACTGGTCATGTGATGCCTCTGATTGCTGGATGCCGGATGGCGATGGATTTGAAGGCCGGCCGGAGCGGCGGGCCGGCCGCTATGATACCGGCTCGCGCGACGGGCGCCGCAATGGTACGCGGCGAGCGCGTGCCGGACCCACGATCGTCAGGATCACTACGCGATCCGCGCGGGGCGCCCTTTCATCGCAGCCCCTTGCGCCGCGCGGAATCGCGCAGGCAATCGAGCAGCATCGCCGCGGCCGGCGTCAGCGGGCTGTCGCGGCGCGTGACGACCTGCACCGATACGCCCGGCAAGCGCTCGCGAATCGGCAGCACCGCGAGCTGGTCGCGCGCCCATTCGCCTTGCAGCAATTGTTCCGGCATCGATGCGATCAGGTCGCAACCCGTCATCAGGCTGTGCGCGAGACCGAAGCTCGGGCATTCGACGACACGCGCCGGCACCGGCAGCCCGTACGCGACGAACGAGTTGAACAGCACCTGCGTCGAGCTTTCCGGCGACGGATTCATCAGCCAGTCGGCCTCGACGAGATCGGCGAGCGACGTGGCCGACGCGAGCGGATGCCCTTTGCGCGCGACGATCAGCGAGCGGCTCGCATAGAGCTCCGTATGATCGAACTCGGCCGCCAGCAGTTCGGGCACGACGACCACCACCGCAAAATCGAGCGAACCGTCATGCAGGCGCGGCAGCGCGACACCGGGAAACCCTTCGATCAGGTTGACGCGCGCCACTGGAAAGCGGCGCCGGAACGCACGAAACGCGTCGGGCAGGATCGTGACCGCCGCCGCTGGCGTGATCGCCGCCGAGACGGAGCCCGTCATCGCCCCCTGCGCCTGCTCGATGTCGTCGCGGGCGCGCTGCATTTCGGCGACGATCAGTCGCGCGCGCACCTGCAACTGCTGGCCGAACGCGGTGAGCTGCACGCCGCGTGCGGTACGCACGACGAGCGATACGCCGAGCGCGATCTCCAGTTCCTTGACCGCCTTCGTCAGCGCGGCCGGCGACACGTTCAGGCGCCGCGCAGCCGCGCGAATGCTCCCTTCCTCGGCGGCGGTGACGAACGCTTTCAACTGATGGTATTTCATGGCGGCAACGCATGATCGGTGGAAACCCGGTGCATCGCGCGACGCGCGGGATCAGGGTATTCCCGAGCGGCAACCGACGGTGTGCACCAAAGCAATTTAGCAGCTTCTGGTACGCAAAAGAAATTTATATGCTTGGTCGTCATATGCGCGTCAAACGCCCCACCGGCCCCACAGGAGACACCATGCTGCAAGCCGTGAACCCCGTCATCCCCGGCATCGCCGCGATCGCCCCCGAGCTCGTCGAAGTACGTCGCCGCATCCACGCCCATCCCGAACTCGCATTCGAAGAGACGCTCACGAGCGACCTCGTCGCCGAACTGCTCAGCGGCTGGGGCTACGACGTGCATCGCGGCATCGGCAAGACGGGCGTGGTCGGCGTGCTGCGCGAAGGGCAAGGCACGCGCACGGTCGGCCTGCGCGCCGACATGGACGCGCTGCCGCTCGCGGAAACCACCGGCCTGCCGTACGCCAGCCGCCATGCGAACAAGATGCATGCATGCGGCCATGACGGCCATACCGCGATGCTGCTGTGCGCGGCGCGCCACCTCGCGGCCACGCGCCAGTTCTCCGGCACGCTGAACCTGATCTTCCAGCCGGCCGAGGAAAACTTCGGCGGCGCGAAGGCGATGATGGACGACGGCCTGTTCGACCGATTCCCGTGCGACGCGATTTTCGCGATCCACAACATGCCGGGCCGCGCGGCCGGTGACATGGCGTTCCGCACCGGCGCCGCGATGGCGTCGGCCGACCGCGTGACGATCACGCTGCGCGGCGTCGGCGGCCACGGCGCGATGCCGCATTTCGCGCGCGATCCGATGTCCGCCGCCGGCAGCATCATGGTCGCGCTGCAGACGATCGTCGCGCGCGAAGTCGATGCGCAGCATGCGGCCGTGATCACCGTCGGCAGCGTGCAGGCCGGCGAGACGTTCAACATCATTCCGGAAACCGTCGTGATGAAACTGTCGGTGCGCGCGCTGAACGCGGACGTGCGCGCCCTGCTCGCGCGCCGCATCGAAGCGCTTGCGAAAGGCCAGGCGGAGAGCTTCGGCGTCACCGCGGAAATCGACTATGACTACGGCTACCCGGTGCTCGTCAATCACGCGGAACCGACCGCGTTCGCGGCCGGCATCGCGCAACAGATGCTCGGCGCGGAGCGCGTCGAAACCGAAGCGGCGCCGCTGATGGGCAGCGAGGACTTCGCGTTCATGCTCGAGGCGCGCCCCGGCTGCTACGCGTTCATCGGCAACGGAATCGGCAGCAAGGGCGGCTGCATGGTGCACAACCCCGGCTACGACTTCAACGACGACATCCTCGCGATCGGCGCGAGTTACTGGGTTCGCGTCGCCGAAGCCTGGCTTGCGGCCTGAACGCCCTTCACCACGCAGTTTCGCGCCAACCGGGGGAACCCCATGGAAACGTCCGCCCTTCCGTTCGCCGGCACGCCGGTCGATGCCCGCGCCGCCGCGAGAAAACGCCGGCTGATCGCGGCCGCCGCCGTCGGCAACGCGCTCGAGTTCTACGACTTCACCGTCTACAGCTTCTTCGCGATCCTGATCGGCAAGCTGTTCTTTCCGGTGCATTCGTCGTTCGGGCAACTGATGCTCGCGGTCGCGAGCTTCGGTGTCGGCTTCGTCACGCGTCCGCTCGGCGGGCTCGTGATCGGCATGTATGCGGACCGCGCCGGCCGCAAGAAGGCGATGATCCTCACGCTGCTGCTGATGGCGCTCGGCACCGCGACGATCGCGGTCGCGCCGACCTTCGCGCAGATCGGCATCGCCGCGCCGCTACTGCTCGTGCTCGCCCGGTTGCTGCAGGGCTTCGCGTCGGGCGGCGAAGTCGGTGCGTCGACGACGTTGCTGCTCGAACAGGCGCCGCAGCATCGGCGCGGTTTCTATGCGTCGTTCCAGTTCTCGAGCCAGGGGCTCGCCGCACTCGCGGGCGCGCTCACCGGCGTCGCGCTGACGTCGACGCTGACGGCCGCGCAACTCGAAAGCTGGGGCTGGCGCGTGCCGTTCATCATCGGCACGCTGTTCGTGCCGCTCGGCTACTGGCTGCGCAAGACCGTCGAGGAAGTGCCTGCGGCCGCGCCTGCTGCTGCCGCGCATGCATCCGGGGAAAAGGTCGCGTCGCTACCGCTCGCCGACGTGCTGCGTCATCACGGCAAGGCCGTGTTCGCAGGCCTCGGCGTGACGATCGGCGGCACGTCGATCCACTACATCATCGTGTTCTACATGGCGATCTACGGCGTGCAGGTGCTGCACCTGCCGACGTGGCTGTCGATGACGGCAGGCTGCGTCGCCGGTGCGATCCTGATGCTCGTGACACCGATCGGCGGCCATCTGTCCGACGTGTACGGGCGCAACCGGATCGTATGGTGGACGCGCATCGTGCTGATGGCCGCGATCTACCCCGCGTTCATCGCACTGAATCGCTGGCCGGGCGCCGCGTCGCTGCTGTCGATCATCGCCGCGCTGTCGATCGTGCATGCGATCAACATCGGCGCGACGGGGGCGATGCTCGGCGAGTTGTTTCCGCGAGCGGTGCGGGCGACCGGCGGTGCGCTCGTGTATAGCGTGGGCGTCGCGATCTTCGGCGGCTTCGCGCAGTTCTTCGTCACGTGGCTGATCGCGGCGACCGGCAATCCGAATGCGCCGGCGTGGTATGCGATCGGGTGTGGTGTCTTCACGCTGCTCGCGATTCGCTGCATGGACGAGAAGGCGGGGAAGGCGCTCGATTGAGCGTTGGCCGGTGCGCGGCACGCGAAGCGTCATTGACCTTGCGCGCGCCCATCGGGCATCATCGACCAATGCACAACGCCACGATCATCCTTTCGACGACCACGCGCACGACCGCCTTCGGCGGGCCCGTGCGGCGAGTGCGCGCAAGATCGTAGCGTCACCGATTCCCACAGGCCCCGCCGGTTCCGGACGGGGTCTTTTCGTTTCTCCGTCTGCATCGGCCACTCAGGAGAAACGCCATGTCCGAAGCCCCTTCCCCGAAACGCGCGCTGCTCGTGATCGACATGCAGGTCGAGCTGTTTCATGGTCCCGATCGTCCGCATGACGGCGAACGCGTGCTGGCCAACATCAATCGGCTGATCAACGCACGTTATCGGTAGCACGATGCGTAACGCCAGCTATAAGACTCGCGGCGAAAAGATGAATGGGCGATGCCCGGCAGCCATATAACGGCCTGCGGCAGGCCCGGCGCACCTCGATCTGCGCGCCGGCGCTGATGTGCACGTCACAATGATCCGGCAACGCCGTAAACGCAAAAAGGCACGGAGCTTCATCGCCCATGCCTTTTTCCCCTACACGAACCACCTCACTCAGAACGTATGCATCATCCCCACATACGCGCCGGTCTGCGACTCGCCCGTCATCGGACTCGTCCCTGACGTCGCATCGCGCGGCGACGCAATCAGCGAAAAGTTCGAATTGCCGCCATTCCGCACATACGCGACCGTCCCATACAGGAACGTGCGTTTCGACAAGTTGTACGTGGTGCCGAGCACGTACATGATCGCGTGACCCGACGGATCGTGCGACGCATCGCCGCCGCCGTCGCCCACCTTCACGTAGTACCCGCCGCCCGTCACCGCCCATTGCGGCGTCGCCGTATACGTCGCACCGAGCCAGTAATGATCGGCACGATCGGCCACCCCCGCCGGGCTGTCCGGCGCCTGGTAGTGCGTATATGCCCCCTGGATCTTGAACTTCGACACCTTCACGTTCGCCCCGACGAAGTACTCGCGCGACGCGGTGAAGATGTTGCTGAACTTGCCGTTGTTGTCGCGCAGTTCGTCGTAGATGCCGCGCACGTCGAGCACCGGCGAGTGGTACGAGATCATGATCCCGTCCGAGCGGCCGAAATCGTCGGCCGCACCGTAGTTGAACCCGCGCGACTGGTTGCCGAACGCGTATTGCGCCTGCACGTCGAAGCCGCCGATCACCGGGCTGTGATATTCGATGTTGTTGCTGCTTTGCGGCCAGTTGCGACCGCGCACGAGCGACGCCGACGAAAACGCCTGCTGGACGAACGGATCGAATTCCCACACGCCGTCGCTGTCGATGAACAGGTTGCGGCCGGCCTGCAACTGGCCCCACGTGTCGCTCTTCAGCCCGACGTATGCGCGCCGTGACCACATGCGCCCGCCGCCCGTCTGGCCGTTCATCACCTGGAACGCGGTTTCCAGGTTGAAGACCGTCGACAGCCCGCCGCCGAGATCCTCGACGCCCTTCAGCCCGAACATGCTGGTGCCCCAGTCGCCGCTTTCCGCGCTCCAGCGCGTGCCGCTGCCGCCGTTCGGCTTCGCGATGTGGTTCAGGTATTCGACGCCGCCGTCGATCCGGCCGTACAGCGTGACGCTCGTCTGTGCAAACGCAACCGCCGGCGTGGCGGCCGCAAGCAGCCATGCAAGGTATTTGAGTCGCAAAATGATGCCCCCTCGAAGTCTCGACCGTCCGACGCGCGCCCCATGCACGCGCCTCGGGTCTGCTTAGCCGCGATCGATCGAAAAACGTCCGGGGCCGGCCGCGCAGAGCGCGAGCAAGCCGCCCGAGATCGCGATGTTCTTGTAGAAGTGAATCATGTTGTTGATCTGCTCGCCGCCCGTCATCGTCCAGTAGTGATGGCCGATGATGCCGGTGCCGATCGTATACAGCGCAAGCAGCAGCGCGAGCGCGCGCGTCTGGAAACCGACGAGGATCGCGATCCCGACGAACAGCTCCATCACGACGGAGATCGCCGCCGAGATGATCGGCGCCGGCGCGCCCTCGCTACCCATGAACGCGATCGTACCGGAGAAGTCGACAATCTTCTTCCAGCCGAACATCACGAACAGGATCACGAGCAGAATGCGGGACAGCAGCAGCAGCACATCGCGCTGGGACGCGAGAAACGGTTGATTCGGTGTCATGGTGTGATCAACGAAAACGATGCGCGCAGCCGCACGCACCGGATTGCCTGTGAACCGGAGCGGGCGGCCATCCGCGCCGCCCGCTCCGCTCTGCAACAACCGGCATCGGGACCCGCCCGATGTGCTGTGCTCCTCCTCTTTTATGTTGTCGCCCTGCTTCGTCGCGCGCCGCGTCAGCGCAGCTTCGCGACGTCCTGCTCGGTCACCTTCGCGGCCGGATTGCCGAACTGCCCGGTCAGGTAGTTCGTCAGCGCGGCGATCTGCGCATCCGACAGCTCGTGGCGGAACGCCGGCATCCCGACGTCCTCGCTACCGGCCTTGCGCTGCACGCCGTTCAGGATCACCTGCACGAGGTTGGTCGGATTCGACGCGCCGACCGTCGAGTTGTGGAACAGCGGCGGGTAGTAACCGTCCGGCGTGCCCTTGCCCTGCATCTGGTGACAGGTCGCGCAGTTGCCGAGATACAGCCGCGCCGGATCGATACCCGACGACGCGAGCGCGACGCCGCGCAGCTTCAGGCCGTCCTCGGCCGGCTTGCCCCACGACGAGCGCGACTGCTTCGCGTCGCCGCTGGCCACGGCCGGCACCGTACGAATGTACGTCGAGATCGCGCCGATGTCGGCTTCGGTCATCTTCGAGAAGCTGTGCTCGATCGCCTCCGCCATCGGGCCGGCTGCCTGCGCGAGGCCCGGCACGCTGCCGGTGCGCAGGTACTGGACGAGCTGCTGCTGCGTCCAGCCGCCGATCCCCGCGTTCGGGTCGGACGTGATGTTGTAGCCGTCCCAGCCCGCGAGCACCGAGCCCGACAGGAAGCTGCCGCCCGTTTCGTCGAGCGACTTCTCCTGCATCGCGATGCCGCGCGGCGTGTGGCACGTGCTGCAGTGCGCGAGGCCCTGCACGAGATACGCGCCGCGGTTCCACTCGGCGCTCTGCTCGGGCTTCGGCTGGTACACGCCGTCCTTCAGGAACAGCCAGTTCCAGATCTTCAGCGGCCAGCGCATGCTCAGCAGCGCGGGGATCTCGTTCTTCGGCGGCGCCTGCTTGACCGGTTCGACGCCGTGCATGAAGTACGCGTACAGCGCCCGCACGTCGTCGTCGTTGATCTTCGCGTACGACACGTACGGCATCGCCGGATACAGGTTGTCGCCGTTCTTCGACACGCCGTGACGCACCGCGCGCTCGAAATCGTCGAACGTCCAGTTGCCGATGCCCGTGTCGGGATCGGGCGTGATGTTGCTCGTATAGATCTTGCCGAGCATCGGCACCGGCATGCCGAGGCCGCCCGCGAACGGCTTGCCGCCTTTCGCGGTGTGGCAGGCCATGCAGTCGCCGGCGACCGCGAGGTATTCGCCGCGCTTGACCTGCGCCGGATCGGCCGAATCGGCCGCGCGTGCGAGGCCGGGCAACGCAAGGCAGCCGGCCAGGAGGAAGGTGAGAGTAGATTTCCGCACGGTCAGACTTCCTTCTTCAGCGTGTCCGACATCCGCAGCGCGAGCGCCGCGATCGTCAGCGTCACGTTCACCGTACCGACGGTCGGCATCGTCGAGCTGCTCGAGATGAACAGGTTCGGATGGTCGAACGTGCGGCAGTCCTTGTCGACGACCGAGTCGCGCGCATCCGCGCCCATGATCGTCGCGCCGGTGATGTGGTTGTTCGGCGCGAACTCGTCGTTGAAGACGACGTCGGTGCCGCCGAGCACCTTCGCGGCCGTCGCGTAGACCTCGCGCGTGTGCACGGCGCCGCGCTTCACGTAATCGTCGATCGCATACGTGATCTCGGGGCGCGGGATGCCGATCGCGTCGGTGGCCGTCTTGCTCGGCACGATGCGATTCTCGGGCTGCGGCAGGATTTCGTGGAAGCAGTCGAACTGCACGTAGCGCGCGGAACGGTCGCGGATCTGCGCGTCGAGTTCCTCGTGCTTCATCAGCTTGCCGGCCTTGAAGATCTTCTGCGTCTCCTGGTTGATGCGCGACATGTTCGACAGATGGATCTTCTTCGCGGCTTCGGTCGCGCGGAACGGGCCGTCGCGGAAACCGATCAGCGACGTCATCTCCTGCGGGCCGCGGCCCGGCCACAGCTTCTCGCTCGCGTAGAACGACACGCCGGTGCCGGGGTGGTCCATCAGGTTGCGGCCGACCATGTCGGAGCTGTTCGCGACGCCGTTCGGGAAATCGCGGTTCGCGGACATCAGCAGGATCTTCGGCGTCTCGATGCCGTTCGCGGCGAGTACGAAGTACTTGCCCTCGACGCGATGGTCGGCGCCCGTCTTGTCCTTGTAGATCGCGGCGACGATGCGCTTGTCCGGCCCGGTCTCGAGCTTGTAGACCACCGCGCTGTCGATCAGCTTCGCGCCGGCCTGCTCGGCCTTCTCGACGTGGACGATGCCGTTGTACATCGCGCCGATCGGGCAGATCGGCATGCAGTTGTTGTTCCCGCAACAAGTCGGCCGGCCGTCGTACGGGCGGCTGTTGCGCGCGACGGGCTCGGTCACCACGTGGAACTTCGGGTCGTAGCCGTTCAGCGCGCTCTTGATGGTCTGCTCGTTGAACGACAACGGCAGCGGCGGCATCGGGTACGCCTGCTTGCGCGGCGAGTACAAATCTTCCTCGGGGCCCGGGCCCCACACGCCGAGCTCTTCCTCGGCACGCTGATAGTAATGCTCGAGATCGTCGTACTGGATCGGCCAGTCGCGGCCGACGCCGTACACCGTCTTCATCTTGAAGTCGTTCGGGATGAAGCGCCACGCCGACGCGGCCCAGTGCCACGTCGTGCCGCCCACCGCGCGGATGTACTGCGAGTTGAACTTGTGCTCGCCCTTCAGGATCAGGTAGTCGTTCGGCGGGCCGTATTCCGGATGCGGGGCCCACGGGCTCGACGGGTACGGCGCCATGAAATCGGTCTTGTCGGGCTGGTTGCGAAAGCGCTCGACGATTTCCCAGCGCGGCATGCGCGGGCCGGCTTCCAGCAGGATCACGGACTTGCCCGCCATCGCGAGCTGGTGCGCGACGATCGCGCCGGCGACACCGGACCCGACGACGACGATGTCGGCCTTTTGCGTATCGGTATCGGCCATCAGGCTTGCCTCTCGATCGGTTTTTCGGCCCAGAAGCCGGGTTTGTTGGGGCAATACGAAGGGATCACGAGGGTATCGGACACCACGCTGAACATTAATGCTTCTTCGTAGGTAATCACGACGTCGTCGACGATGCCGAGATACCACGCGCCGAGAATCGTCAATGCGAGCGATTCCTGGTCGGGATTCAGCGAGCCGGATGCGAGCGCGCCGGCAAGTTGCGGCAGGCTGTCGGCCGTCTTGAACGAGCCCTTCTGCAAGGCCTGCAGATAGCGCTGACCGGTCACGCGGCTCAGCCCTTTCTTGCCGGTCAATGCTTCGGAAAGCGTCATGAACGTATCGAGCGGCGCGGTGCCGGGATCGTCGGCCAGGGCCCGCAACGCCAGCGAGCCGGTGAGGCCCGCCGCCGTCAGCGCCAGTGCGCCCTGCAGCCATTGACGCCGCGTGATGCCGGTTGCGGCTGCGTCGTCACGACGCGATTGGGGGGTGTTGTCGTTGTGCATGTTTCCTTCTCTCGAACACCGGATTCGGGAAAACCACGCTTGATATTTCTCAAACATTGGCGCGGACCTGAAATGTACGCGCACAAATCGAATCGAACAATCTTTTTATAGTTCATTAAATGTTCCGCAATCCGGCGTAATCGACATTTCGCTGCATTTTTGTGTCGTCGACGCGACAAATCTGCGGCACGCCTGCCCGTGTCGCGCGCCGACCACACACTGCCCCTGCACGCCGCGCTGCGCGCGCACGGCGGTCGGTTAGAATCCCGTGCAATCAAACAGAAAGCTTCCCTCCGAGGGCAATCGAGCGATGAAGCAACGCGACAAGCACAACAAAGAAACCGACCAGACCAACCACACGGCCCGCCTGCTCTGGCGCATCGGCGCCGTCGCGGCGCTCGGCGGCGCCACGGCGCTGTCGCTGCACGCGGGCGCGGCGCGCACGGTGAGCGTGTCGCCGCAAGGCACCGTCACCGAAGTCCGGCAGAGCGTCGTCAAGTTCGACGAACCGATGGTCGCCTTCGGCTCGGCCTCCGCGCCGAATCCGGCGCGCATGACCTGCAACGATTCGACGGCCGCGCGCGGCCAGGGCCACTGGCTCGACGACAAGACCTGGGTTTACGATTTCGAAAGCGACCTGCCGCCCGGCGTGCGCTGCTCGGTCGCGCTCAACGACACGCTGCGCTCGGTCGCCGGCAACGCGGTCAGCGGCCCGCGTCGCTTCACGTTCCAGACGGGCGGCCCGTTTCCGGTGTCGGTGCGCCCCGGCTCGCGCGAGATCGAGGAGCGGCAGGTCTTCGTGATGAAGCTGAACGGCCCGGCCGAGCCGCGCTCGGCGCTCGCGAACATCTGGTGCGAAGCGGCCGGCATCGGCAACCGCATTCCCGTCACGGCGGCCGACGACGAGACGCGCAACGCGCTGCTCGATCACTTCGGCTGGAAGAAGGAGGCGGCGCGCGTGCTGACGCTGTCGTGCTCGCAGGCGCTGCCGGCGAGCGCGAAGATGCAGCTCGTGTACGGCAAGGGCGTCGCGAGCCCGAGCGGCATCGCGAACGACACCGAACGGCGCTTCGATTTCACCGTGCGCGCACCGTTCGCCGCGAGCTTCTCGTGCGAACGCGAAAACGCGAAGGCGCCCTGCACGCCGCTGCGCCCGCTCACGCTGTCGTTCAACGCACCGATCTCGCGCAAGCAGGCCGAAGCGATCAAGCTGCGCGGCCCCGACGGCTCGCTGTCGCCCACCTTCGCGGCCGACGATCGCAGCGAGGAAGTGACGACCGTCACGTTCAACCCGCCGCTGCCCGCGCAGGCCGGCCTGACCGTCGAGCTGCCGTTCGGCCTGCACGACGTGACCGACCGGCCGCTGTCCAATGCCGACCTGTTCCCGCTCGCGACGCGCACCGCGCCGATGCCGCCGCTCGCCAAATTCTCGTCGGGCACCTTCGGGATCGTCGAGCGCTTCGCCGAACCCGATACGCCCGCGCTGGTGCCCGTCACGCTGCGCAACGTCGAGGCCGACCTGCATATCGCCGGCCTCAATGCGGGCGGCGCGCAATTCGCGAACCTGAAGGTCGAGAACGACACCGCGATCCGCCAATGGATGCGCACCGTCGATCGCTTCGACAACTGGTCGATGACGGCCGGCTCGATCGACGACCAGATTCCCGGCCTGCTGGAACGCAAGGGCCAACACCCGGTGTACGTGCCGCTCGAGGCCGGCGAAAAGCAGCCCGCGCCGAAGAACCGCCGCATCGACGTGCGCTCGCTGTCGCTGCTGACGGGCGAGCCCGGCGCGCAGGTGCTGACGCTGCCGAAGGCCGACCCGAAGACGCTGCGCCCGTTCGAGGTGGTCGGCGTGCCGATCGACAAGCCCGGCTTCTACGTGCTCGAACTCGCGTCGCCCGCGCTCGGCCGCTCGCTGCTCGCGAAGCCGTCGAGCATGTACGTGCGCACGACCGTGCTCGTCACGAACCTCGGCGTGCACCTGAAACAGGGCCGCGAGAACAACCTCGTGTGGGTCACGACGCTCGACAAGGGCAAGCCGGTGCCGAACGCGCAGATCCGCGTGTCGGACTGCAACGGCGACGAGATCGCGGCCGGCAAGACCGACGCGCAGGGCCTGCTGAAGATCGACGGGCCGTTCGAGCCTAAGCGCGCGTGCAACTCGTCGGAAACCTTCAACGACTATTTCGTATCGGCCCGCGTCGTCGATCCGAAGACGGGCCCCGACATGGCGTTCGTCAGCTCGGGCTGGAACCGCGGGATCGAATCGTGGCGCTTCAACGTGCCGACCGACACCGACAGCGCGCCGACCGTGCGCGCGCATACGGTGTTCGACCGCACGCTGCTGCGCGCCGGCGAAACCGTGTCGATGAAGCATTTCATCCGCACCGAGACGCTGCAGAGCCTCGCGTTCCCGTCGCAATACCCGACGCGCGTGACGATCCGCCATCTCGGCACGGGCCAGACCTACAAGCTGCCGCTCACATGGGCAGCCGACCACAGCGCGGACTCGCAGTTCACGCTGCCGGCGGCCGCGAAGCTCGGCGAATACGGCGTCGAGCTCGAAGGCGGCCCGGAAGATGCGCCGACGGCCACTTACTACAGCGGCAGCTTCCGCGTCGAGGCGTTCCGCCTGCCGGTGCTGAAAGGCTCGATCGGCGCGCGCGACACGCAGAAGAGCCCGCTCGTCGCCGTGAAGGAAGCGCCGCTCGCGGTGCAGATCGACTACGTGTCGGGCGGCGGCGCATCGAACCTGCCGGTGCAGGTGTCGGCGCTGATGAAGTGGGCATCGCCGCCGTTCGCCGATCGTTTCGAGGATTTCAGCTTCACGCCGTATCGTCCGGACACGAACGACGGCAACGCCGACGACGATGCGCAGGACGGCGACAACACGTCGTCGTCGGCATCGAGCAACGATCCCGACGCGACGAAACTGATCGCCGACAAGCTGCCGCTGACGCTCGACCGCAACGGTGCGGGCACGGTCACGCTCAAGGGCCTGCCCGACGTCGACGCACCGAAGCGCATCGCGCTGGAGGCGACGTTCGCCGACCCGAACGGCGAAGTGCAGACGATCCGCGGCGACACGATCCTGTGGCCGGCCGCGGTGGTGGCCGGCATCAAGGCCCGCCGCTGGGTGTCGGTCGGCCAGCGCGTGCCGGTGCAGGCGCTGGCGGTCGACCTGCAGGGCAAGCCGCGTGCGTCGGTGCCGATCGAGATCAAGGGCGTGGCTCGCATCACGACGTCGTCGCGCAAGCGCATGGTCGGCGGCTTCTATGCGTACGACAACAAGAGCGATACGCGCGACCTCGGCGTGCTGTGCTCGGGCAAGACCGACGACAAGGGCCGCATGGCCTGCGACGCGACGCTCGAGCAGGCCGGCAACGTGCAGCTGATCGCGGTCGCGAAGGACGGCGACGGCCGCACGTCGAATGCGTCGACGTCGGTATGGGTCACGCGCGAGGACGAACTCTGGTTCGGCGGCGACAACACCGACCGGATCGACGTGATCCCCGAGAAAACGTCGTACGAACCGGGCGAAACGGCCCGCTTCCAGGTGCGCATGCCGTTCCGCTACGCAACCGCGCTCGTCGCGGTGGAGCGCGGCGGCGTGATGGAAACGCACATCGTCGAGCTGAATGGCAAGAACCCGACCGTCGACCTGAAGGTCGGCGAATCGTGGGGGCCGAACGTCTACGTATCGGTGCTCGCGCTGCGCGGGCGGATTCGCGAGGTGCCGTGGTACTCGTTTTTCACGTGGGGCTGGAAGGCGCCGGTCGAATGGGCGCGCGCGTTCTGGCGCGAAGGCCGGCACCATGAGGCGCCGACCGCGTTCGTCGACCTGTCGAAGCCCGCGTTCCGCTACGGGCTCGGCGAGATCAAGGTCGGCACCGGCGTGCATCGCCTCGGCGTGACCGTGACGACCGACGCGACGCGCTACACGGTACGCGGCAAGGCGCAAGCGCACGTGAAGGTCACGCTGCCGAACGGCCAGCCCGCACCGGCCGGCACGCAGATCGCCATCGCGGCCGTCGACGAGGCGCTGCTCGAACTGATGCCGAACAACAGCTGGGACCTGCTCGATGCGATGCTGCGCCGGCGCGCATACGGCGTCGAGACGGCCACCGCGCAGATGGAAATCGTCGGCCGCCGCCACTTCGGCCGCAAGGCCGTGCCGGCCGGCGGCGGGGGCGGCAGCGCGCCGACCCGCGAGCTGTTCGACACGCTGCTGCTGTGGAACCCACGCGTGACGCTGGATGCCAACGGCAGCGCAACCGTCGAGGTGCCGCTGAACGACGCGCTCACGCGCTTCCGGATCGTCGCGATCGCGGCGGTCGGCCCCGACCGTTTCGGCACGGGCAGCACGTCGATCCGCAGCACGCAGGATCTGCAACTGATCTCCGGCCTGCCGCCGCTCGTGCGCGAAGGCGACGCGTTCCGCGCGCAGGTCACGCTGCGCAACACGACCGACCGCGCGATGCAGGTCGTCGTGACGCCGCGCGTGACGGGCCTCGACGTCGCGCCGCAGACCGTGTCGCTGGCGGCGAATGCGGCGACCGAGGTCGCGTGGACGGTCACCGTGCCCGAGCAGGCGCTCGATGCGGCCGGTGCGCTGAACTGGCGCATCGAGGCGGCCGAGCAAGGCGGCAAGCGCGCGTCCGATGCACTGGCTGTCGCGCAGAAGGTGGTGCCCGCGCTGCCGGTCACGGTGCAGCAGGCGACGCTCGCACAGGTCGACGGCACGTTGACGGTGCCCGTCGCGGCCCCGGCCGGCGCGGTCGGCAACGCGCAAGGCATACCGCGCGGCGGCATCGCCGTATCGCTGCAGTCGAAGCTCGCCGACGGCCTGCCCGGCGTGCGGCGCTGGTTCGAGCGCTATCCGTACCGCTGCCTCGAACAGCAGACGTCGCGCGCGATCGGGCTGCGCGACCCCGCGCAATGGCAGGCGCTGATCGCACGCATGCCCGTCTACCTCGACAGCGACGGCCTGGCGAGCTACTTCCCGCCGTCGTCCGACGATTCGCACCACGGCAGCCCGACGCTGTCGTCGTACCTGCTCGTGGTGTCCGACGAAGCCAGCCGCCTCGATCCGCGCTTCGCGCTGCCGGAAGACCTGCGCACGCAGCTCGAGGCCGGGCTCGCGCGCTTCGTCGACGGCCGCATCGAGCGCAACGCGTGGGCGCCGCGCCAGGATCGCGACCTGCGCAAGCTCGCCGCGATCGAGGCGCTGTCGCGCTACGGCGCCGCACAGGGCCGCATGCTCGGTTCGATCGAGATCGCGCCGAACCAGTGGCCGACGTCGGCGGTGATCGACTATCACGCGATCCTGACGCGCGTGAAGGACATCCCGCAACGCGACGAGAAACGCGCGCAGGTCGACCAGATCCTGCGGGCGCGTCTCACGTACCAGGGCACGCAGCTCGTGTTCTCGACCGCGCGCGACGACGACCTGTGGTGGCTGATGACCAGCAACGAGACCAATGCCGCGCGTCTCGCGCTGGAATTCGCGGGCGACCCGGCATGGAAGGATGAAATGCCGCGCGTGACCGCCGGCCTGCTCGCGCTGCAACGTCAGGGCGCATGGCAGACGACGACGTCGAACGCGCTCGGCCTGCTCGCGGTCGAGCGCTTCTCGCGTACCTACGAGAGCACGCCGGTCACCGGCGCGACGAAGGTGGCGCTCGGCGGCGACGCGCGCTCGATCTCGTGGTCGCAGCCGGCATCGGCCGCGCCCGCCGATACGCCCGCGTCGGCCACGCCCGCGACCCGCGCGGCCGCCGCGCGCAGCGTGCTGATGCCGTGGCCGCGTGCGTCGCAGGGGCCGGCCACGCTGTCGGTCACGCAGGACGGCACCGGCCGCCCGTGGGCGACCGTCGAGAGCCTCGCGGCCGTGCCGCTGCGCGCGCCGTTCGCGGCCGGCTACCGGATCACGAAGACCGTCACGCCCGTGTCGCCGGCCGTCAACGGCGTGCTGACGCGCGGCGACGTCGTGCGCGTGCATCTCGACATCGATGCGCAGAGCGACATGACGTGGGTCGCCGTCAACGATCCGATCCCGGCCGGCGCGACGATCCTCGGGTCGGGCCTCGGCCGCGATTCCGAAGCCGCGACACAGGGCGAGAAGACGCCCGACGGCGCATGGCCGACGTTCATCGAGCGCGACTTCGACGGCTACCGCGCGTATTACGACTATTTGCCGAAGGGCAAATTCTCGGTCGAGTACACGCTGCGGCTGAACAACGTCGGCACGTTCGGGCTGCCGCCGACACGTGTCGAGGCACTGTATGCGCCGTCCGTGTACGGCCTGTGGCCGAACCCGCCGATGACCGTGAAGCCGGCCGACGCGGGCAAGTAACGAGACCGCGATGATCGATCTGGCTTTGCCGCGGCCGGCGCGTTTCGCCGGCCGCGTATTCGTCGCCGTCGTGCTGGCCGCCCCGCTCGTCGCGCATGCGCTGCCCGGCTACGACGACGTGCGCCGCAACTGGCGCAGCTCCGACTGGGTGCTGCTCGCGCGCGACGGCACGCCGCTGCAGCGCACGCGCGTCGACCTCACCGAGCGGCGCGGCGACTGGGTATCGCTCGCCGACGTATCGCCCGCGTTCCGCGAGGCGATCGTCGTGTCCGAGGACAAGCGCTTCTACGAACACAGCGGCGTCGACTGGCGCGGCATTGCCGGCGCCGCGTGGGGCAACCTGTGGAACGAGCGCACGCGCGGCGCGTCGACCGTCACGATGCAGCTCGCGGGGCTGCTCGGCGATTCGCCGCGCCGCTCGGGCCAGCGCTCGCTGCCGCAGAAGGCCACGCAGGCCGTGAACGCGCTGTGGCTCGAACGCAGTTGGCGCAAGGACCAGATCCTCGAGGCCTACCTGAATCTGGTGCCGTTCCGCGGCGAGACCATCGGGCTCGGCGCGCTGTCGCAGGTGCTGTTCGGCAAGGCGCCGTCGGGCCTCGACGCGCGCGAGGCCGCGATCGCCGCCGCACTCGTGCGTGCGCCCAATGCGGCGCCGGCGAAGCTCGCCGAGCGCGCATGCCGGATCCTGCGCGACATGCAGGCCGGGCAGGCATGCGCGTCGCTCGACGGCTACGTGCAGCTCGTCACCGCACGCTCGGCCAATGCCGTACGCGACGAGGGCGCCGCCCTCGCCCCGCACTTCGCACGGCGCATCGCGGCCGAGGTCAGGCCGGCGGCCGGCGCGCAGGTCCGCACGACGCTCGACGCGCCGTTGCAGCGCTTCGCGCGCGACACGCTGATGCGCGCGCTGACCGAACTGAACGCACCCGCGCACCGGCGCAACGTGCAGGACGGCGCGGTCGTCGTGATCGACAACGCGACCGGCGAGATCCGCGCGTGGGTCGGCTCGTCGGGGGCGCTGTCGAGCGCGCGCGACGTCGATGCCGTGCTCGCGCCGCGCCAGGCCGGCTCAACGCTCAAGCCGTTCCTCTACGCGCAGGCGATCGATGAAAAGAGGTTGACGGCCGCGTCGCTGCTCGACGATGCGCCGATCAACCTCGCCGCCGGCGGCGGCCTGTACATTCCGCAGAACTACGACAAGGATTTCAAGGGCTGGGTGAGCGTGCGCAGCGCGCTCGGCGGCTCGCTGAACGTGCCGGCCGTGCGCGCGCTGGTGCTCGTCACGCCGCACCGCTTCGCGCGCACGCTGACCGCGCTTGGCCTGCCGCTCGCGCAGGAAGGCGATTACTACGGCTTCAGCCTCGCGCTCGGCAGTGCGGACGTCACGCTGCTGTCGCTGACCAACGCCTACCGCGCGCTCGCGAACGGCGGAGTCGCGCGCAAGGTCGTCGACCTGCCGGCCACGGCACCCGCGCCGGCATCCGGCGCATCGGCGCCTGCGCGGCCGGACGCCGGTACGCGCGTGTTCAGCGAGGCGGCCAGCTTCGTCGTGACCGACATCCTGTCCGACAACAACGCGCGCGTGCGCACGTTCGGCTTCGACAATCCGCTCGCGACGCGCTTCTTCTCGGCGGTCAAGACCGGCACGAGCAAGGACATGCGCGACAACTGGACGATCGGTTTTACGTCGCGCTATACGGTCGGCGTGTGGGTCGGCAATGCGGACGGCTCGCCGATGTGGGACGTGTCGGGCGTCACGGGCGCGTCGCCCGTGTGGTCGGCCGTCGTCGGCTACCTGCACCGCGACCTGCCGAGCCGTGCGCCGCGTGCGCCGGCCGGCGTCGAGACGCGCCGGATCGCGTTCGAGCGCGACATCGAGCCGGCCCGCAACGAATGGTTCGTCGCGGGCACGGCGGTCGACACGATCCGGCTCGCGGCGCCCGCCACGCCGGGCAAGGACGGTGCGCGTGCGCCGCTGACGATCGGCGCGCCGACCGACGGCACGATCTTCGCGATCGATCCGGACATTCCGCCGAAGAACCAGCGGATCTGGTTCGAACGCTCGGCCGGGCGCGCGACGAAGTTCGCGTGGCGGCTCGACGACAAGGTGATCGGGCACGCCGACCGCGTCGCGTGGCTGCCGTGGCCCGGCAGGCACCGGCTCGAACTCGTCGATGCGCGCGGCAACGTCGCCGATGCGATCGGCTTCGAGGTACGCGGCGCGTTCGCGAAGCCGGCCGCGCGCAAGCCGTGAGGCGGCGGGCCGGTCTTGCTGGCCGGCTGCATTCGCTTTTACGCCGGTTCAGGACATAGAATTACAGTAGCGCCGCATTCCCGATGCGCACCGGTTGCCTCATTCTCTCGATCGCCCGCGACCATGAACCTTCGCCTTACGCGCTTCACCCGCCCCGCGCTGGGCGCATTGTGCGTCGCAACATTCGCCGCCCTCCAGGCCTGCAACGGTGAAGCCTGCTTCGGCGTCGACGCGTGCTTCAACGACAACACGCAAACCGTCTCGCTGTCAGGCACGGCCGCGACGGGCGACGCGCTCGCGAGCGCGCAGGTGGCGGTCAATTGCGCGGCGGGGTCGGCCACGACGCTGACGGACGGCGGCGGCAACTACCGGGTGACGCTCAACGCCGCGCTGCCATGCGTCATCACCGTGGCGTCGGGCGGCGCGAGCCTGCATTCGCTCGCCTACGCGGGCGGCACCTTCGATACGACGCCCGAGACCGAGCTGATGCTCGTCTATCTCGCGGCGCAACTCGGGACGAACACGGCCGGGCTGATCGGCAATTTCCAGGGCACCCTGCGCTACCAGCGGGCGATGAACAGCCCGGACACCGTGCAGGCCGCGCAATCGGCCGTGGTGACGAACCTGCAGCAACGCTATGCGGTCACGCTGGCCGCACCGGCGTTCCTGACCACGTCGTTCGTGGTCGGGCAACCGGGCGTCGACAGCGATCTCGTCGCGCTGGCCAAGGCTGGGGCGATCGATTCGAACGGACTGCCGGATCCGGTTGCGGTGTCGCTGTTGCAGCAGGCCGGCGCCGCGCATCCGTTGTAAGGAACACGAGACGGGGCAGGAATCGACCGTCAGGCGTTCGCTTCGCGCGCGTCGTCGGCCAGCAGCGCCCAACGCTCGTGGTCGCGCCATTCGCCGCCGATGCGCAGGTAGCGCGGCGAAAATCCCTCTTGCCTGAACCCGAGCCGTCGGACCAGCGCAATCGATGCATGGTTGCCGGGCTGGATATTCGCTTCGAGCCGGTGCAGCCCGAGCTCGCGGAACGCGACGTCGACCGCCGCGTGCACCGCGTCCGTCATCAGCCCCTTGCGGCTGAGATTGGCCATCCCGTAGTACCCGAGATAAGCGCTTTGAAACACCCCGCCGACGATCTCGTTGAGATTCACCACGCCGACCACCGCGCCCGACGCCCGTTCGCGCGCGACCAATCCGACGTTCGGCCCCGTCAGGCAGCGGGCGAACCATTGATCGAACCCGGTCTGGTCGATGAACGAATCGACCCACGGCAAATGGTGACTCCGGCTCGCGCGGTTGGCGGCGATGAGGTCGGCGGCGTCGGACCGGGCGACGCGATTCAGCAGGATCCGGTTCATCAGTCGATCGCGAGCCGGCGCTTACGCCGCCTCGCCACTCCCGCACACGACCGGCGCCGCCTGCTGCCGCGACAGATGGCGCAGCAGCTTCGTCACCATCCACACGACGATGAACGACAACGCGACGAAGAACACCGCGAGCGGCGTCAGCACGTGAATCGACACGAAACCGGCCAGGCCCATCATCGCGGACGACACGAGCAGCAGCGCGCAGCCGAGAATCGCGCTCGTCAGGCCGGCGATATGCGGAAACAGCGAATTGCCCTTGGCCATCAGCGTCGGATACATCGCGCCCGCGCAGAAACCCATCACGAGCACCGGCGTCGCGAGCGTCCACACGCGCAGGCCGACGCTCAGCGCCAGCACCAGCATCGCGATCGACGCGCCCGCCATCACGCGCGCGCCGATGCGCAGCCGCTGCTCGGCGCTCGGCAGCCCGCGGCCGTGGATCCGGTTCGACAGGCCGCCGAGGAAATACATGAGGCCGATGCCGAGCGCGAGGTAGCCGAAGAAGGTCGGCGGCTTGTGCAGCGTGGTCTGCACCATGAACGGCCCGACGATGTTGAACACCAGCAGGATGCTGTAGCACAGCCCCTGTGCGAGGAAGCAGCTCTGGAACACGGGGCTCGCCAGCACCTTGCCGGTGTTCGCCATCAGCGTGCGCGGCTCGAGACGCACCGGCTTCGGCAAGGTTTCGCGGTAGCGCCACAGCAGCGCCCACATCGCCAGCGAGTAGACCAGCAGGAACACGAGGCACGCGCGCCAGCCGAACCATTCCTGCAGGTGCGCGCCGATCACCGGCGCGATGATCGGCGCCAGCCCCCATGCGATCGACATGTACGTGAACGCATGCATCAACGCCTGACCGGAGAACGAATCGGTGATGATCGCCTTCGCCAGCAGGTTGGTGGTCGCGATCCCGAAGCCCTGCAGGCAGCGCGCGAGCACGAACGTCTCCAGGTTCGGCGCGCCGAGCGACAGCAGGCAGCCGATCGTGTAGATCACGAGCCCGAACGCGAGCACGCGCTTGCGTCCGTACGCATCGGCGATCGGTCCGAAGATCAGCTGGCCGAGCGCGTAAGCGGCCATGTAGCCGGACACGCTCGACTGGATCGCCTGCGGCGTGGTCGCGAACGAACGTGCCATGTCGGGCAGCGCGGGCACGTAGATGTCGATCGCGAGTTGGCCGGCGGACGCGAACAGGCAGATCAGGAACAGCAGGAAGCGCGGCGAATTCGACTCGCGCGCCGGAGTGAGCGTGGCGTTCATGACTGGGAAGGAGGTCGGGCAGCAGTGCCGCGACGTCAATGTTCGGATGGCGAACATGCGTGCGGGGGTGGCGAATTCCGTATTGTGCCTGTTGTTGCACCGGGCGACAGGATTCCCCCTGGCGCGGGCGAGGTTGAATGCCGATCGCGGCACGTCCCGACATGCGCCGATCGGGCCGGCGGGCGGCGATTTTAATGTTGATTTAAGCCGACGGCCGCATTGTTTCGGGTGGCTCACTCCGTGAGCCGTACGTCATTGTTGATTCGATCAGTCTCGTTCGATGGAGATACGAAGATGCGATTCCGTTCGTATATGGCGGCGGGCGCGCTGGCGCTGGTGCCCGTGTTCGCGCTGGCCGGGCAAGCCGGCGCGGCGGCCGCCGCCCAACCGATGTTCGTCAATGTCAACGGGCAGGCCGTGCCCGTGAAGGCCGAAACGCGGGTCGTCCAGACGGCCGTCGGCCCGATGAAGGTCAGCACGTGGAGCTGGCACAGCCCGCAAGGCGGCGCGAGCTTCGAGATGCAGACGGCGTCGTCGGGCGGCATGCCGCCCGCCGCGGCGTTGCGGCAAATCCAGGCCGCGCAGTACCGGATGCAGGCGGCGCAAGCGCAGATGGTCGCGATGCAGCAGCAGATGATGGCGCTCCAGCACATCGCGCTCGCCAACGCGTTCGCGATGCCGATGCCGCAGCCCGTCGGGTTCGCGATACCGGCGTGGGCCGCTCCTCAACCGGTGCTCGTCATCGTCCCGGCGCAGCCGCCGATGCCGTCGGCGGCCCCGGCAACGCCGGCCGCTCCCGTCGCACCGGCCGCACGCGGCCCGGAAATCAAGGCCTGACGCGATTCGCGCCACTCGGCGCGCCGCGCCCGAACCGCCGGCACGTGCCGGCGGTTTTTCTTTGAGACGGCCGGATCAATACTGCGCCTGATCCGTCGGATTCTTGAACAGCTGCTTCATCTCCGGCGACAGCGGATAGTTGAGGCTCACGCCCTTCGGCGGAATCGGCCGCATGAACCACTGATCGTAGAGCTTCTCGGCCGCGCCTGAAGTCTGCATCTTCGCGATCACGCCGTCGACGACGCGCTTGAACGCCGGATCGTCCCTGCGCATCATGCATGCGTAGTTTTCGTGAACGAGCGGCGTGCCCGCGACCGTATACGCGCCCGGGTTGCGGTCCTTCGCGATCTCGCCGTACAGCAGCGGCTCGTCCATCACGAACGCCACCGCGCGGCCCGTCGTGACGTTCATGAACGCTTCGGCATGATCCTTCGCGCTGATGATCGTCATGTTCATCGCCTTCTCTTCGTTCAGCTTGCGCAGCAGGCGCTCGTCCGACGTGCCGGCCGTCGTCGCGACCGTCTTGCCGGCCAGGTCCGCGAAGTCCTTCACGCCCGAATCCTTGCGCGTGCTGAAGCGAATGCCGTACAGAAAGATGCTGTTCGAGAACGCGGCCTGCTTTTGCCGCTCGAGCGTGTTCGTCGTCGACCCGCATTCGAAGTCGATCGTCCCGTTCTGCAGCAGCGGAATGCGGTTCTGCGACGTGATCGGGATTTCCTTCACCGCGAGGTTCGGCAGGTTCAGATCCGTCTTCAACTGGTCGATGATGCGCGACGCGATGTCCCGCGAGTAGCCGATGTTCTTCTGCTGATTGTCCGAATACGAGAACGGCACCGACGACTCGCGAATGCCCAGCGACACGACGCCCGTGTCCTTGATCTTCTTCAGCGTACCGGTAAGGGCCTGCGCGTGCGCGGCGCCGGCCAGCGCACAGGCCAGCGCGACAGCCAGCCAACGGAAGCGGTGATCCATGCTTTTCTCCTGAAGAAACCTTGATCGAATCGCGATCCTACGCCCGACAAAATTCGTCCCACATCGGGGAAAGCGTCAAGCGGCCCCCGTCGCGCGCATCACCGTGAGGCATCGTTTCCGCGACGCGCAAAAGCGCCTGCGGCGCACGTTTCGCCGGGCCCACTGCCTGCAATCTTGCACCCCATGAACAGGTCGCCCGTTCCAAACGCGCGTTCATGCTGCAAGACAGCATCGCAACCGTTTGCGTGTCGCGCCTTTTTCGCACAAAACGTACTCAAGAAGCCGCCTCATCAGCCGTTACCCAATGCATGGCGCGTCGCAGCAGCGCTGCGTGCGCCCGACAAGAACAAGGTCCGGTTTATGCCGGACCAGGCACCACCGCCGGCACGACGGTTATCTACGAGGATCGACTTTCAACATGAAAGCCAAACGCTTCAATTTCGCGCTGGCCCGTTCGGCCCATGCGCGCATGCTCGCCGGTATGCTGTCCGCCGCCGCGCTCCTGCCCCTCGCCGGTTGCGGCGGAGGCGGCGGCGGCGGCAGCGACCCGTCTCCGTCCAACGCGTCACCTGCACCGGCGCCCGCGCCGACGCCCGCTCCCACGCCCGCACCCGCGCCCACCCCGACCACTCCGCCGGCGTCGTCCGGCGGCAATGCGTGCTCGTCGCAGCAGGCCGCCGTGCAGATGGCCGCGCAGACGGCGCCGGTCGAGCCGCCGGTCGATCACCTCATCGTCAAGCTGAAAACGCTGACGGCCACGCGGGCGATGGCGGCCGTCGACGACGGTTCGAGACTCGACGCGGTGATCCAGCGCGCGATGACGCGCTGGACGGCGCCGGTGACCGGCAGCGCACGCGCGTACGCGAGCACCATCGCGCAAACGCCGGTGAACGTTCAGGTCGAGCGAACGATCTCGAACGGCGCGGCCGTGCTGTCGCTCGGCCAGCGCATGGCCGCCACCGATGCCGCCGCGCTCGCAGAGGCGTTCGCGGCCGACAGCGACGTCGACTACGCGGAACCGGATCACCCGATGCAGATCCGCGACACGCCGAGCGACCCGCTCTACAACCAGCAGTGGTACCTGTCCGATCCGACCGCCGGCATCAACCTGCCGCCCGCATGGAACGTGACCAAGGGTTCGCCGACCGTCGTCACGGCCGTGCTCGATACCGGCTACCGGCCGCACGGCGACCTCGTCGGCAATCTGATACAGCAAGGCTACAACTTCATCAGCAACATCAACACCAGCAACAACGGCTCGAGGCGCGGCCCGGACGCAACCGATCCGGGCGACTGGGTCACGCAGCAGGAACTCGACGACGTCAACGGCCCGTTCTATCACTGCGCGAGCCAGCCGAGCAACAGCAGCTGGCACGGCACGCGCGTGATGGGCGTGATCGGCGCGACCGCCAACAACGGCACCGGCGTCGCCGGCGTGTCGTGGCTCGGCCAGATCCTGCCGGTGCGCGTACTCGGCAAGTGCGGCGGCGTGACGAGCGACATCGCCGACGGCATGCGCTGGGCAGCCGGCATTCCGGTGTCCGGCGTTCCGACGAACCCGCGCCCGGCGAAGATCATCAACCTGAGCCTCGGCGGGGTCGGCGCGTGCAGCACGACGTTCCAGCGGGCGATCGACGACGTGACCGCGAAAGGCGTGACCGTGATCGTCGCGGCCGGCAACGACGGCCTGTCGACCGGGCTCGACCAGCCCGCGAACTGCCGCGGCGTGATCACCGTCGGCGCGACCGACGCGACGGGCCGACGCGCATCGTTCAGCAACTTCGGCGCCGACGTCGCGCTGAGCGCACCGGGCGTCAACATCCTGTCGACGTCGAACGCCGGCACGACGACGCCGGGCTCGGACACCTATGGCCCCGCGACCGGCACCAGCCTCGCGACGCCGCAGGTGACGGGAGTTGCCGCGCTGATGCTGTCGGTGAACGGCAACCTCACGCCCGCGCAGATCATGCAGAAGCTGCAAGGCGGCACGCGCGCGGCGAAGCTCTCGGCCGGCACGTCGTGCACCGCGATGCCGGCAGGCTCGGGCATCCTCGATGCAGCGGCCGCCGTCGCGACCGCGAACCAGTAACCGGCATCTCGTTCGACGCGGCCGCGCGCATGCCGACAAGGTGTGCGCGCGGCTGTTTCATTGCGGGTTGTCGGGCGCGACCGCGAACATGCACCCACGCGATCAAGCATCTCGAAATAACGCCCGACAAAAGGGTTGACGCTTCGCACGGCGAGCCATTACCATCGCCCCCGTCTAGTTACATGGAGTGTTCTGTGAACACCGATGCGAGTTGTAGTTGGTGCATGACCAACTTGACTGCTGCCTGAGGAAAACGCGCAGAGCCTCGTCTTCTGCCGCATCCCGGGAAGCAGGATGCGGCGCCCTTCCGGCCTGACTACCGGCCCGATCTCCCGCCGAATTTTCGATGTTGTCGAATGCACGCGACGCGCCGTCGCGCGTGTGCGTTCGTGCTGCGCGCGGCGCCAGCCGCGTGCGCCCTCCGTTCGCGTGCCGTCCGGCCGCGCGCCTCGTTGCGCGCGCCGCTGCCGATCGCCCGTGCCGACCATTCGCAACCGACAGGAGTGCAGATGAACTCAGACGACAGTAGTCGATTACCGCTCGCCGGTGCGACGCCGCGCATCGACACGCCGTGCGCCGCGCGCGCGCCGGCGAGCGTTCCCGCCTTTACCGATCCACAGCCGATCGCGCCTGACGCGACGCGGCGGGGAGCGTTCGTGCGTCGATAACGTCACGGCCGCTCCCCGCCCGCCGCCTCGTGCGCAAGGAGCGACTCATGACGACACGACACAACACCTCGCACAACAAACAGCGCGGCTTCATCAAGGCCGGCGCCGGCCAGCAGAACGAACCGCGCATCATGCGCGCCGCGCGGGAAGCGGCCCGCCCGCTCGAAGACACGCTGAAGTCGCTGCGCACCAGCACGCGCGGCCTCACCTACGACCAGGCCGCCGACCGCCTGCAGCATGACGGCCCGAACGAAATCGCGCACGACAAGCCGCCGCACTGGACCCGCCAGTTGCTGCTCTCGTTCCACAACCCGTTCGTCTACGTGCTGCTGGTGCTGGCCGCCATCAGCTTCTTTACCGACGTCTACTTCGCGGCGCCCGACGATCGCGATTACGTCGGCATGACGATCCTGCTGACGATGGTCACGATCAGCGCGCTGCTGCGCTTCGTGCAGGAATTCCGTTCGCTGCGCGCGGCCGAGAAGCTCAAGGCGATGGTCCGTACGACGGCCACCGTGCAGCGCGCGGTGACCGACACGGCCGAGCCGTCACGCCGCGAAGTGCCGATGCGCGAGGTCGTCGTCGGCGACATCGTGCATCTGTCCGCCGGCGACATGATCCCCGCCGACGTGCGCCTGCTCGCGTCGCGCGACCTGTTCATCAGCCAGGCCGTGCTGACCGGCGAGGCGCTGCCGGTCGAGAAGTACGACACGCTCGGCGCGGTGGCCGGCAAATCCGCGGGCGCGCCCGCGGCCGGCGCGGCCAACGACGCACCGGCGTCGCTGCTCGATCTCGAGAACGTCTGCTTCATGGGCACCAACGTCGTCAGCGGCACGGCGACGGCCGTCGTCGTCGCGACCGGCGAGGACACGTACTTCGGCTCGCTCGCGCGCAACGTCGTGAGCCACAAGCGCATCGAGACGAGCTTCGACCGCGGGGTGACGAGCGTGAGCTGGCTGCTGATCAAGTTCATGTTCGTGATGGTGCCGATCGTGTTCATGATCAACGGCCTGACCAAGGGCGACTGGCTGAGTGCCCTCACGTTCGCGCTCGCGGTGGCCGTGGGCCTCACGCCCGAGATGCTGCCGATGATCGTCAGCGCGAACCTGGCGCGCGGCGCGGTCGCGATGGCGCGCCGCAAGGTCGTCGTCAAGCGGCTGAACTCGGTGCAGAACTTCGGCGCGATGGACGTACTCTGTACCGACAAGACCGGCACGCTCACGCAGGACAAGATCATCCTCGAACACCACCTCGACCTGTCCGGTCACAAGAACGAGGACATCCTGCGGCTCGGCTGGCTGAACAGCTTCCACCAGAGCGGCCAGAAGAACCTGATCGACATCGCGGTCGTCGCGCGCGCCGACGAGATCGGCGAACGCGTGAAGCCGCAGGGTTACAAGAAGATCGACGAACTGCCGTTCGATTTCGTGCGGCGCCGCCTGTCGGTCGTCGTCGAGGACACGCGCGGCACGCACCTGCTGATCTGCAAGGGCGCGGTCGAGGAAATGCTGGCGGTCTCCACGCACGTGCAGGACGAAGACGGCGTGCGCCCGCTCGACTTCGTGGCCCGCAAGCGATTGCTCGAACAAGCCACCGCGTACAACGAGGACGGCTTCCGCGTGCTCGTGCTTGCGACGCGCACGATCCCGCGCGGCGACGAACGCGCGCAATACCGCACCGCCGACGAACGTGATCTCGTCGTGCGCGGCTTCCTGACCTTCCTCGATCCGCCGAAGGAATCGGCCGCGCCGGCGCTCGCCGCGCTGCGCGAGAACGGCGTCGCGGTGAAGGTGCTGACGGGCGACAACGCGACCGTCACGATGAAGGTGTGCCGCCAGGTTGGCCTTGCCCCGGGCAAGCCGATGCTCGGTACGGAAATCGACGCGCTCGACGATGCGACGCTCGCGCAGGCGGTCGAACGCACGACCGTGTTCGCGAAGCTCACGCCGCTGCAGAAGGCGCGCATCGTCAAAGCGCTGCAGGCGAACGGCCACACGGTCGGCTTCCTCGGCGACGGCATCAACGATGCGCCCGCGCTGCGCGACGCGGACGTCGGCATCTCGGTCGACAGCGGCGCCGACATCGCGAAGGAAACCGCCGACATCATCCTGCTCGAAAAGAGCCTGATGGTGCTGGAGGAAGGCGTGATCAAGGGCCGCGAGACGTTCGGCAACATCCTGAAGTACCTGAACATGACGGCCAGCTCGAACTTCGGCAACGTGTTCTCGGTGCTCGTCGCCAGCGCGTTCCTGCCGTGGGAGCCGATGCTCGCGACGCAACTGCTCGTGCTGAACCTGATCTACGACACGTCGCAGATGCTGCTGCCGTGGGACAGGATGGACCCCGAGTTCCTGAAGAAGCCGCGCAAGTGGGAAGCCGGCAACATCGGCCGCTTCATGCTGTGGGTCGGGCCCACGTCGTCGGTGTTCGACATCACGACGTACGTCCTGATGTGGACCGTGTTCGGTGCGGGCGCGCTGTATCACCTGAACGGCGGTTCGGGCGGCCAGATCGTGATGAATTCGGGCTGGTTCATCGAGAGTCTCGTGTCGCAGACGCTCGTCGTGCATCTGCTGCGCACGCAGAAGATCCCGTTCCTGCAAAGCACGGCGTCGCTGCCGGTGCTGCTGTCGACCTTCACCGCGATCGCGATCGGCTGCTGGCTGCCGTTCTCGCCGTTCGCGGAGGCGATCGGCTTCATGCACCTGCCGGGCACCTACTGGCTGTGGCTCGCCGCGACGATGGTCGGCTACATCGTGCTCGCGCAGATCGTCAAGACGATCTACGTGCGCCGCTACAAGCAGTGGTTCTGATGTCGCACCGATGACGGCGTGCCGGCCCGTGCACTACCCGCGCGGGCCGCACGACCGGACCTGCCGTCGTTCGGTGACGAACGGGCCGCCTCAGCGGCCCGTTTTTCATTCATTGGGCGTCGTTCGCGCCGAACAGTTGCGCGCACACCGCGCGCCCTTCGTCGGTCAGCGCCGCGCTGCCGGTACCGTCCTCGTTCAACGTCGTCGCGCTCAGGCCTGCTGCGTCCAACTGCGTGAGCACGCGCCGCAGCGTGCTCATCGGCAGTTGCGTGCGCTTCGCGATCTTCGGCAGCGACCACGTCTTGCCGGCCGGATCGCTCGCGGCTTCGTTCAGCGTCGCGAGCGTGGCGACGAGTGCGGGATCGAGCGGGAATTCGTCGGATTCTGAAGTCATCGGTTCGGGTTCGTCGGCCGGCGTCGGGCCGGCATGCATGGAGAAAACGATCGCGGACACTATACGCCGCGTCACGCGCCCTTGAGCGCCGCGCGCATGAACGACACGAAACGCGCGGTGACGGGATCGTCGCGCTCGGACCGCCATGCGAGCCCCACGCGCCACTTCGCGTCCCGGCCGTCGAGCGGCAGCACCGTCGCGTCGCGCAACAGATACCGCGCGCTCGACGGGATGAACGCGACGCCAACGCCGGCCGCGACCGACGTCAGCACCGACTGCACGTCTTCCGCCTGCTGCATCACGTGCGGCACGAAGCGGCGCTCGACGCACCACCGGTCGATCTGCGCGGCCAGCCCCGGGCCGCGCGCACGCTGCAGCGCGATGAAGCCGATTTCATTGAGCACGTCGAGGTTGGCCGGCACGCGCTTGAAGCCGAGATGCGGCGGCACCGCGAGCGCGAGCGCCTCGTCGGTCACCTTGAACGACGACAAGCCTTCGTCGGAAGGCAGGCGCAGGAAACCGGCGTCGAGCTTGCCGGCGCGCAGCCGGCGCGTCTGTTCGGACGACGACAGGTCGCTCAGCGTCACCGCGATACCCGGATTGCAGCGACGGAATTCGGCGATCAGCTTCGGCACGAGCGTCAGCACCGACAGGCAGATGCCGAGCCGCAAATGCCCGCGCTGCCCGCTCGTCGCTTCCCGCGCACGCGCCAGGATTTCGTCGGCATCGCGCACGAGCGCCTGCGCGTCGGGCAGGAAGCGTTCGCCGAACGGCGTGAGTTCCGCGCCATGCCGGCCGCGCTCGAACAGCTTGCCGCCGAGGCTCGCCTCGAGTGCGCCGATCTGCTTGCTGAGCGCGGGCTGGCTCATGTGCAGTGCATCGGCCGCACGGCTGAAATGGCACAGCTCGGTGACCGTCAGGAACGTGCGCAGCAGTTTCAGTTCCATTCTTTCGTGGAATCATAACGATTGAAATATTCATTTTACCGATCGAACGCAATGGCGTTCAATACGGACATGCCCTTCCCGGAACCCACTTTCATGTCCGTCGATCAAGCTGCCGACTGCGTAGCCGAGCCACCATGCGATGTCGCGGACGCAAACGCATGCGTCGTCGCCGCCGATACGCGCGCACCGAAACGCCGTACCGAACGCACCGACGGGCGCAGCCGCCGCTTTCGCTTCGGCGATGCGCTGGACGACACGCCGCCGCGCGCGGTGACGGGTTCGATCGCGGTCAGTTTCGCGGTCGTATCGCGGCGAAACTGGCCGCGCTGACCCGCACATCTGCTCGCCTTCTGTTCGCGTCCTGTCCCACGCGCACCGCTGCCCGACAATTCGAAAACGATCGGAATCCTCCCGTATCGCGCGTCATTGCGCGTCATCGAATCGTCATCGCTCCGCGATCGACCGTATAATTTCCCGCACCCGCCGACCGCCCATGCATCCGCGCAGCTGCATCGCGCGTGAAAAGGAGACTTTCGCTTGACCGGCCTCATCGCGCGCGTGCCTCGCGCCCGGATCACCCTGATCCTCGCCCTGTCGTTCCTGCTGCTGGCATTCGCCACGAATGCGTCCGCGCAGCGCGTGCAGCCGCATCGCACCGCCCATGCGCAGCCGCATGCACACACGAAGGTCGTCAAGAAGCAACCCCATCGCAAGAAAAAGGCCGTCAAGCATCGCCGCTCGCGCGTGACGCATCAGGCGGCCAAACGCCACGCGGCACCCGCGCCGCAGCAGCGGCGCGCGAAACGCACGACTGCCGTGCGGCCGCGTCCGCCCGCGAAACCGAAATTGCTCGCCAGCTGCGGCTACACCCCGCGCGCGGTCGGGACGCTGCATTCCCGCGCGGCCTACGTGCTCGACGTCGATTCCGGCACGCCGCTGCTGGCCCGCCACGCACGCACCGTGCGGCCGATCGCGTCGATCTCGAAACTGATGACGGCGGTCGTCGCGCGCGACGCCGATCGGCCGCTGAACGGCGTGCTGCGCGTGACCGCACGCGACCGCGACACGATCAAGTTCACCGGTTCGCGCCTGCAGGTCGGCTCGGAACTGTCGCGCCGCGAGATGTTCCATATCGCGCTGATGTCGTCGGAGAACCGCGCGGCCGCCGCGCTGAGCCGCGACTACCCGGGCGGCCGCGCGGCGTTCGTCAACGCGATGAACCGGAAAGCGCGCAAGCTTGGCATGCGGCATACGCATTTTCGCGAACCCACCGGCCTGTCTCCGCACAACGTGTCGACGGCGGAAGACCTCGCGCGGCTCGTCGGCGCGGCCGCGCGGGATCCGCTGATCCGCTATTTCTCGACCGATCTGTCGACCACCGTGCGCCCCGGCGACGGCGAACTCGTGTACGTGAATTCCGACCCGCTCGTGCGCTACCGCCGCCTGCCGATCCGGCTGCAGAAAACCGGCTTCATCAACGAATCGGGGCACGGGGTCGTGATGCGCATGCGCGTGAAAGGCCGCCGCGAAACGGTCGTGCTGCTCGGCGCACCGACGCGTGCCGGCGTTTCGAGCGACGCAATCAAAATCCATCGCTGGCTGTCCTGTTCGATCCAGTAAACGCGTACGGGCAGCCGGCGCGTTCACGCCACGGGAGCGACGCCATGCAGCACGAATACCGCTTCAACGCATTCGGCCGGCTGCTCGCCGTCGTGCGCACGGACGGCCGCTGGGCCGTATTCGATCTCGGCGTCGAAGGCAAACGGCGCCCGGCCAATCTGCAGATTCCATCCGCGCTCGCCGCGGACGAACTCGGCCAGTACCTCGGCGATCTGCTGCACGAAAACGCGACCCCGCGATACAGCGAAGTCGTACGGGTCGTGCATCGGCGCATGTAATCGCGTGCTGACGGTGTCGCCAGCCGGCGATCAATTCGACAGCTAAACTTGCAAGTTTAGCTGTCGTGTCCTAAGATTCGCCGCATGAACCCGCCACGCAAACCCGGCGTTACCGCCGAAACCGTCGCCGCCGACCTGACCCTCGCGGTCGGCCAGCTCATCCGCCGGCTGCGCTCCGAGGTCGATTCCGGAGGGCTCGGCATGTCGCAGACGAGCGCGCTCGCGCGGCTCGATCGGCACGGGCCGATGACGACCGCCGATCTCGCGCGCGCCGAAGCGATGAAGCCGCAGTCGATGAAGGCGATCCTCGCGAGCCTCGAGGAAGACGCGCTCGTCGAGCGCGAGCCGCATCCGACCGACGGACGCCAGATCCTGTTCAAACTCACCGCGGCCGGCCTCGACGCGCGGCGCAAGCGCAATGCCGCGAAACACAGGTGGCTCGGCGCGGCGATCGAACAACTCGATCCGCAAGACATCGACACGCTCGCCGCGGCCATCCCGCTGATCCGCCGCATCGGCGAGCAATGAACCCGGCCGGTGCGCCGCGCGGCATGCGCGCGCCCGGCTTTCTTCGCCCTTTCCCCGGAGCCCCATCATGAGCGCAACCCGTCTCGACACGAACACGGCGCTGGTCGTCATCGACCTGCAGAAAGGCATCGTCGCCCTCCCCACCGCGCACCCGGTCGCACCGGTGATCGCGCACGCCCGCGAACTGCTCGACGCATTCCGCAGCCGTGGCCTGCCGGTCGTGCTGGTCAACGTCGCGGGCGGCGCGCCGGGCCGCACCGAGCAACCGCCGCGCACGGCGCAACTTCCCGCCGACTGGACCGAACTCGTACCCGAACTGAACCGCCAGCCAGGCGACCACGTGGTGACGAAGCACACCTGGGGCGCCTTCACCGGCACCGGTCTCGACGCGCATCTGAAGGCAGCCGGCGTCACGCAGATCGTGCTGGCCGGCGTCGCGACGAGCATCGGCGTCGAATCGACCGCGCGGCAGGCGCATGAACTCGGCTATCACGTGACGCTCGCCGTCGACGCGATGACCGACCTCAATGCCGACGCGCACGTCAACAGCGTCGAGCGGTTGTTCCCGCGCCTCGGCGAGACGGGCGCGACGCAGGACATCGTCGCGCTGCTCGACCGGCGCGGCGCGTGAGCGCCCCACGCATCCGGCCGGCACCGGACCGCGCGCCCGGCCGGCTCGATCCGTCGATCTGGAAAGTCAGCGCGGTCGCGACGCTCGGTTCGCTGCTGTCGCAGCTCGATGCGACGATCGTCAACGTGTCGCTGTCGAGCCTCGCGACCGACCTGCATGCGAGCCTGTCGACGATCCAGTGGGTGACGAGCGGCTACCTGCTCGCGCTGACGCTGGTGCTGCCGCTGAGCGGCTGGCTCGTCGATCGCATCGGCGCGAAGGCGCTGTACCTGTGGTGCTTCTCGGCGTTCACGCTGACGTCGGCGCTGTGCGGGCTCGCGTGGTCCGCGCCGTCGCTGATCGCGTTTCGCGTGCTGCAAGGCGTCAGCGGCGGCTTGCTCGCGCCGATGGCGCAGATGATGATCGCGCGCGTCGCCGGCCAGCAGATGGCGCGCGTGATCGGCTACGCGGCGGTGCCGGTGCTGCTCGCGCCGATCCTCGGCCCGGTCGTGGCCGGCGCGATCCTGCAACACACGTCGTGGCGCTGGCTGTTTCTGGTGAACCTGCCCGTCGGCGCGCTCGCGCTCGCGCTGGCGGTACGGTTCCTGCCCGGCGACCGGGACGATGCGCCGCGGCGCGAACTCGACTGGATCGGCCTCGCGTTGCTGTCGCCGGGCCTCGTGTTGTTCCTGTACGGCGTCGAGCGGATCGGCGCGATGACCGGCATCGCGGCGGTCGCAGGCTCGGCGCTCCTGCTCGTCGCGTTCGTGCGCTTCGAGCGCCGCCGGGGCGAGCGTGCGCTGATCGATCTCGCGCTGTTTCGCTCGCGCGTGTTCGGCGCGGCGGCCGGCACGCAGTTCCTGTCGAACGGTGCGTTGTACGCCGGCCAGATGCTGATCCCCGTGTTCCTGATCCAGGCCTGTGGGCGCTCGCCGGGCGAGATGGGCTGGCTGCTCGCGCCGCTCGGGCTCGGCATGCTCGTCACCTATCCGTCGATGGGCGCGCTGACGAGCCGGTTCGGCGTACGCCGGCTCGCCGCCGGCGGTGCCTTGCTCGCACTCGCCGCCACGCTGCCGTTCGTGTTCCTCGCGCTGACCGGCTACGATCCGCTCGTGCTCGTACCGGCGCTGTTTCTGCGCGGCATGGGCCAGAGTGCGATCGGCGCACCGTCGATCGCCGCCGCGTATGCGTCGGTCGAGCGCCGCAACCTGCCGATGGCAACCACGTCGCTCAATATCGTGCAGCGGCTCGGCGGCCCGACGTTCACGACGCTATGCACGCTGTTTCTCGCGTGGCGGCTGCAGGCCGAATCGGTCGCGGCGGGCGGCACGCAGGGCGTCGCGTATGCGTGGGCGTTCGGCCTGCTGTGCGCGCTGCATGCGGCGAGCTTCGTGACGACGCTGCGGCTGCCGTTGCGCTCGGCCGGTGCAGGCGCCGGCGACCGACGGGCCGGCAACGCACCGGCCGGTTCGCGCTGAACACGGGCCGCGCCGCGTGCGCGGCCTTCCGCTACGGCAGCCACATCGGCACGATCGACGCCGCGAGCAGCACGCCGAGCCCCGCATTCAGGCAACGCCACTGCCGCTCCGTGCGCAACACGCGCGCGAACAGCAGCCCGGCGAAACACCACAGCGACAGCGACGCCATCGCGGCCACGCCGAATGCAAAGCCGAGCAGCACGCCGAGCCGTGCCGGCCCCGACGCGAGCGCCGCGAACGACGCGGCCGCGCCGAGCGTCATCGCCCAGCCTTTCGGGTTGTGCCACAGCATCCACACGCCGCTGACGAACCCCTGCGGCCGGTGCACGTCGACATCGAGCCGCGGCTTGCCGCCACGTCCGATGCGCACGGCGAGCCACATCAGGTACGCCGAACCGGCCGCCCTCATCGCGAGCTGCAACGCGGGCAGCGCGAGCAGCACGCTGCCGAGGCCGGCCGCGGCCGCCGCCGCCATCGACGCCAGGCCCGCGGCGATGCCCGCCATCAGCGGCAGCGAACGCCGATAACCGAAATGCGCGCCCGATGCGGTCGCGAGCGTCGTCGCGCCGCCCGGCGTCACGGTGGAGACGATCACGAACAGCACCAGCGGCAGATAGTCGTGAAGCGGCACGAAGGCTCCCGGTTGTCGTTATTGAAGCCCCGTTTTTACCTGTGATTCCGGCATTACGACAGCGAAAGCTTTTTATGCCTTGCATTAGCATTCATAATGCGACGCATGGCACGCAATCTCGACCTCGCGCTGCTGCGCGCATTCGTCTCGGTGGCCGATCATCGCAGCATGACGGCGGCCGGCCACGCGCTGCACCTGACGCAGGGCGCGATCAGCCAGCAGGTCGCGCGGCTCGAAATGCTGTCGGGCCCGCTGTTCGTCCGCGAGCATCGCAATCTGCTGCTGACGGCCGCCGGCGAGCGGCTGCTCGAACAGGCGCGCCGGCTGCTCGCCGTCCACGATGCGCTGCTCGCCGACCTGAGCGCCGGTGCGGTGGAAGGCGCGGTGCGTCTCGGTGCGCCGCAGGACCTGGTCGGCACCTGTCTCGCGCCGATCCTGAGAAGCTATGCCCACGCGCATCCGCAGGTCGCGCTCACGCTCGTGTGCGCGGCATCGCCGGAGCTGCGGCGCGGGCTCACGCACGGTGACCTCGACGTCGCACTGATCGAGGCGCCGGTCGGATCGTCGCGCGGCGAGTGCATCGCCGTCGACCGGCTGGTGTGGGTCGGCGCGAAAGGCGGCACCGCGCACCGGCACTCGCCGCTGCCGGTATCGATGGTCGCGCAGACCTGCGCATTCCGCCCGACGGTGCTCGATGCACTGCGCGGCTGCGATCGCCCGTGGCGCACCGTGTTCGAGAACGGCAGCTTCGATGCCACGGCCGCGACCGTGCGCGCCGATCTGGCCGTGACCGTCTGGCTCGCGTCCACCGTGCCGCCCGATCTCGACATCCTGCCGGCCGGCAGCGGCCTGCCCGCCCTGCCGAATTTCTCGATCAACCTGCACGTGCCGCGCGGCCAGCACACACCGGCCGCGACGGAACTGGCCCGCTGCCTGCGCAACGGTTTCGCACGCCTGCGCGCGCTCGCGTAGCGCCGCGGCGCCAGGGCCTGTCCATGCCAATGACAGGCTTGCGCAGGCCCTACACCGTGCCCGGCTCCTGCGACGCGGGCGTCGTGCCCGCCGCCTCCAGCGCCTGATGCAGCGTGGCAAAGATGCACGACGCGCCGACCACGTCGGTGATCCCGTGACGATCCATGTCAGCGCGCAGATAGCGGCTCACGCGCCCGAACAGCACGCCGACGCCGCGCGCATGCAGCGCCCGGACGAGATCGATCAAGGTCCGCGCGGCCGAATAGTCGATATCGGTGATCGCGCCCGCATCGACGACGAACCAGCGCGGCGGCACCGGCGCCGCGTCGACGAGCGCGGTCACTTCGGCAGCGAACAAGTGATCGTTCGCGAAGAACAGGTCGGAGCCGAACCGGTAGACGATCAGCCCGGGCGCCGTCATCGCGCCGCGCCGTGCGGGCACCGGCTGCCACCGCCCGTTGCCGGCGACGGGTTCGAGCACCATCGTGTGCGGCTGGTAGCTGTGACGCACGTGCCGCATCAGCGACAACGCGACGGCCAGCAGGATGCCCTGCTCGACGCCGACCGTCACGACGGCCGCGGCCGTGATCAGCGCGAGCGTGAATTCGCCGGGACTTTCCTGGCGGATCGCCTCGAGGCTGCGCACGTTGATCAGCCCGAGCGCGATCGTAAAGACGATGCCCGCCAGCACCGCGTGCGGCAGGTACTGCAGCGTCGGGCTGAAGAACAGCAGCACGACGGCGACGACCGCGGCGAACGCGAGATGCCCGATCTGGCTGCGCACGCCCGCGCCGTCGGCCATCGCCGTCTGCGTCGGGCTGCCGTTGACGACGAACGCACCGCCGAGCGCCGCCGCCGCGTTCGCGGCCGCGAGCCCGAGGATGTCGGCATTGGTGTCGACGGCCTCGCCATACTGCTGCGCGAACGCGCGCGCGGCGGCCGCGCTCTGCGCGATGATCATCACGAAGCACGAAGCGGCGACCGGCACGAGATCGAGGCACTGTTGCCATGTGACGGACGGCCAGCGCAGCGGCGGCAGCCCGCCCGCCACGGGCCCGAGCACCGCGATGCCGTGCGCGGCGAAGCCGAACGCGGCGCTCGCGGCGATGCTGCCGGCGACCGCGATCATCGGCATCGGCACGCGCGGCAGGAACCGCTTGCACGCGAGAATCGCAGCGACGACGAGCGCCGCGAGCGCGAGCGTCGGCCGGTGCGCGTGAACGAGGTGCGTGACGACGTAGTGGAGTTGCGCGAGGCTGCGCGACGCCGGGTACGGCACGGACAGGCCGAGCATGTCGCCGAGCATCGCGATCGACACCTGCACGCCGACGCCGGCGAGGAAGCCGACCAGGACCGTGCGCGACAGGAAATCGGCGAGGAAGCCGAGCTTGAAGATGCGCGCGAGCAGCAGCATCGCGGCGGTCAGCAACGCGACCATGCCGGCCAGCGCCGCATAGTCGGCGCTGCCGGCCGGCGCCATCGACGACAGCCGGCTCGCGAAAATCGTCGCGGTCGCGGAATCGGCGGCGACCACGAGATGGCGCGACGCGCCGAAGCACGCGAACGCAACGAGCGGCAGGAACACCGTATAGAGCCCCGTGACGGCCGGCATGCCGGCGATGCGCGCGTAGCCGAGCACCTGCGGGATGTCCATCGACGCGAGCGACATGCCCGCGAAGATGTCGCGGATGGCGCCCCCGCGACGGACCGGGAGGATGCCTTTCAGCAGCCGCACGCGCGACGGACGGCTTTCGTTGGAATCTTGCATGCGTGAAATGCGTCAGGTCGAAGTGACGGGAGCCACGAACGGGTGCGCGACGGTGTTGCCTGTCGCTCACCGTCGCCGGACGGACTGCGCGCCAATGCGAACGGCATGCCGGCAGCGCCTGCGACGTTCGCATGATTGCATGGATCGCCCATCGAGCGCATCGACGCGCGAAGGCCTGCGTCATGACGTCCAGCCGATCGCCCTCCTGCGTCCGCCATGCCGGGCAAGCGGCTCGCACGTCAGCGTGCGGTGATGCGGATTGCCTCTTCCTTCACGTCGATGCAGAGGATACCTGTGCAATGGTGAGCCGATACGGGAGCCGCTCGACATGTATTTGCGATACGCATCCGGAACCCGATGGCACAATCACGGTCCCTTTCATATGCCCTTCACCGGGCGCGCGCCGCGTCGCGGCGCCGATTCAACGCACAAGAAGGACCCAGCCTGCCCCTATGCCCCTGAACGAATCCTGGTTGACGCCGCTCGTCGGCATCGTCGTCCTGCTCGCCGCCGCCGGTGCAATCACCGCCGTCGTCCATTTCCTGCTGTTTCGCGTGGTCGCGCGGCTCGCGCGGCTGTCCGCCACGCGCGTCGACGACGCGCTGTTCGAATTCGGTGCCTTCAAATGGTTGAACCGCATCGTCCCGTTCGTCGTGATCAAGCTCGGGCTCGGCGCGGTGCCCGGCGTTCCCGGCTTCGTCGTGCAGGTCGTCGACAAGGTGCTGTTCGCGTTGATCGTGTTCCTCGTGACGATGACCATCAGCGCGACGCTGTCCGCACTCGAACATACGCACCGCACGTCCCGACGCGACCAGCCGCGGCTGTCGCTGAAAGGCGCGATGCAGCTCGTCAAGCTCGTGATGTTCATCACGGCCGCGCTCGTCGTGATCGGCGACGCGACCGGCAAGCAGATCGGCCTGCTGCTGTCCGGCATCGGCGCGATGTCCGCGGTGCTGATGCTGATCTTCAAGGACACGCTGCTCGGCCTCGTCGCCGGCGTGCAACTGTCGTCGAACGACATGCTGCGGATCGGCGACTGGATCACGATGCCGTCGGCCGGCGCGGACGGCACGGTCATCGACATCACGCTGAACACCGTCAAGGTCGCGAACTTCGATCACACGATCATCACGGTGCCGACCTGGAAACTGATCACCGAGAGCTACCAGAACTGGCGCGGGATGACCGAAGCGGGCGGTCGCCGCATCAAGCGCGCGTTGTTCGTCGATGCGACGAGCGTGCGCTTTCTCACGAACGACGAGATCGAACGGCTCGAACGCCTGACGCTGCTGAAGGACTATCTGGCGGACAAGGTCGATGCGATCGAGCAATGGAACGGCACGCTCGGCGCGGCCGGCGAGTGCCCGGCGAACCGCCGCCAGCTGACGAATCTCGGCACGTTCCGCGCATACGTCGCGAACTACCTGAAGGGCCATCCGCGCATCCGCCGCGACATGATGAACATGGCGCGACAGTTGCCGCTCACGGCCGAAGGCATCCCGCTCGAGCTGTACTGCTTCACCGATACGACGACATGGGTCGACTACGAGACCATCCAGGCCGACCTGTTCGACCACCTGATCGCGGTGCTGCCCGAGTTCGGGCTGCGCGTGTATCAGCATCCGTCGGGCTTCGACATGCGGCAGATGGTCGACGCCGCGCAAGCCGGGCCGCACACGCGGCGCGCGGCCTGATACCGGCCGCGGCGGCCGGCCGCCGCGCGGCAACGCTCAGCGCGCCGCGCACTCCGACGCGAGCCGCCCCAGCACCTTCAGCGCGTCCTCGATCTGCCGCGACCACGGGTAGCTGTAGTTGAGCCGGATGAAGTGCCGGTAATCGGTGCCGGCCGAGAACATGTGCCCGGGCCCGACCGTGATCCGCTGCGCGAGCGCGAGCGTGTACAGCTTCATTGCATCGACCCGCGGCGGCAGCTCGACCCACAGCACGTACCCGCCCTGCGGCTGCGACAGCCGCGTGCCTTCGGGGAAGAAACGCCGCACCATCGCGCTCATCAGGCTTGCCTGCTGCGCATACTGCTTGCGCATGCGCCGTAGATGAAAATCGTAGCCGTCGTGTTTCAGGTACTCGGCGATCGCGAGCTGCTCGATCGCGGGCGTCGCGAGCGTGTTCAGGAATTTCAGCTTCTCGACCTGGTCGCGGTAACGGCCCGGCATCGCCCAGCCGATCCGGTAGCGCGGCGACAGGCTCTTCGTGAACGACGCGCAATGCAGCACGAGCCCGTCGCGATCGAACGACTTCAGCGCGCTCGGCGCCGTGTCGCCGAAGTGCAGCTCGTGATAGACGTCGCTCTCGATCGCCGGCACGTCGTGCTTCGCGAGCAGCTCGACGAGCGCGCGCTTGCGCGCATCGGGCATCTGGAAGCCGAGCGGATTCTGGAAATTGGGCATCACCATGCATGCGGCGATGCGCTCGCGCGCGAGGACCCGCTCCAGCGCGTCGAGATCGATGCCGTCGCCCGGGTGCGTCGCGACTTCCAGCGCGCGCATGCCCATCCGCTCGATCGCGTGCAGCATCGCGTAGAACGTCGGCGACTCCACCGCGATCGTGTCGCCCGGCTTCGCGACCGCCTGCAGGCACAGGTTGATCGCCTCGGTCGCGCCGATCGTCATCACGATCTCGCCCGGCTCGACCGCGACCCCGCGCTCCGCATAGCGCCGCGCGATCTGGCGAATCAGTTCCTGGTTGCCCGGCGGCAGATCGTCGATCACGCCCCAGCGCGTGCGGCGCCGCCCGATCGCCTGCGCATAGCGCGCGAGGCGCTGCACCGGAAATTGCGACGCGTCGGGGTACGGCGAGCCGAGCGGCACCGCGTCGTCGCGCGCGATCGAGCGCAGCGTCGACAGCACGAGCCGGCTCACGTCCACGGCCGACGGCTCGGCGGCCGGCGCGGAAACATGCAGCTCGGCCTCGGCCGGCGCCGCCGTGCGCGCCCGTACGAAATAGCCCGACTGCGGCCGGCTCTCGATCAGGCCGCGGCTTTCCAGCACGAGGTACGCGCGCAGCACGGTCGTGACGCTGAGCTGCTGCTGCCGGCTCGCGTGCCGCACCGACGGAATCCGCTCGCCGGGCCGGTACACGCCCCGCTCGATCTGCGCCTGGAGATCGTCGGCCAGTTGTTCGTAACGCTTCACGCGCCTCCCTTTCAACTTCCCTTCAGCAACACAGTTGCGATCCGCACGGGATGAATGGCCGAAACTGTACTCTTTTTTGAAGTGAACAGGTGTACACACAGCCGCACGGGCGCCGCGCGTACTCTGCACGCATCGACCCCGACACCCGGCATCATGAAAAAGAAATCTGCCACCGCGCGCATCGAACCGTACACCCACCCGGCCGCCGGCTGGGGCGCGCTGAAAGCCGTCACGATCAACCTGATCAAGGAAAAGGTCGCCGGCGGCAACTACCGTACGCTGCTGCGCCAGAACCAGCCGGACGGCTTCGACTGCCCGGGCTGTGCGTGGCCGGACCGCCAGCACGCATCGACGTTCGAATTCTGCGAGAACGGCGTGAAGGCCGTGGCCGCGGAAGCGACGAGCAAGCGCGTGACGCCCGAATTCTTCGCCGCGCACACGGTGACCGAACTGCTCGAACAGTCGGATTTCGAGCTGGAGCAGCACGGCCGGCTCACCGACCCGATGGTGTACGACGCGCGGACCGATCGCTACGTGCCGATCGCGTGGGACGATGCGTTCGCGCTGATCGCGCGCCATCTGCGCGCGCTGCCCGACCCGAACCAGGCCGCGTTCTACACGTCCGGCCGCGCAAGCAACGAAGCCGCGTTCCTCTATCAATTGTTCGTGCGGCTGTACGGCACGAACAACTTCCCCGACTGCTCGAACATGTGCCACGAGGCGACGAGCCGCGGGCTGCCGGCGTCGGTCGGCGTCGGCAAGGGCACGGTCACGCTCGACGATTTCGAGCATGCGGACATGCTGCTGATCTTCGGCCAGAACCCCGCGACCAATCACCCGCGGATGATGGGCGAGCTGCGCGAGTGCGCGAAGCGCGGCGCGACGATCGTGTCGATCAACCCGCTGAAGGAGCGCGGCCTCGAACGCTTCGCCGATCCGCAAAGCCCGCTCGAGATGCTGACGATGTCGGGCACGAAGATCGCGTCGACGTTCATCCAGCCGACGATCGGCGGCGATTTCGCGCTGATCAAGGGGATGGCCAAGCGCGTGCTCGAACTCGACGACGCCGCGCGCGCCGCCGGGGCGCCGCGCGTCGTCGACACCGCGTTCATCGGCGAGCACACGGCGGGCTTCGACGCGTTCGCCGACGATCTGCGCGCCGAAAGCTGGGCCGCGCTGACCGCCGAAAGCGGCGTGCCGTACGAGCAGATCGATGCGCTCGCGCAGCGCTACGCGCGCAGCGAACGCGTGATCGCGACGTGGGGGATGGGCATCACGCAGCACAAGCATTCGGTCGCGACGGTGCAGATGCTGACCAACCTGATGCTGATGCGCGGCAACATCGGCCGCCCCGGCGCCGGCCTGTGCCCGGTGCGCGGCCACTCGAACGTGCAGGGCAACCGCACGGTCGGCATCGAGGAAAAACCGTCGCAGGCGTTCCTCGACCGGCTCGGCCACGTGTTCGGTTTCGAACCGCCGCGCCATCACGGCTACGACGTCGTCGAAACGATCGAAGGCATGCTCGACGGCCGCGTGAAGGTGCTGATCGGCCTCGGCGGCAACTTCGCGATGGCGACGCCCGACACGCCGCGCACGTGGGAAGGCATGCGCCGCTGCGAACTGTCCGTGCACATCACGACCAAGCTGAACCGCAGCCATCTGATCCACGGCCGCGACGCGCTGATCCTGCCGACGCTCGGCCGCACCGAGATCGACCTGCAGGACAACGTCGCGCAGGGCGTGACGGTCGAGGATTCGATGAGCATGGTCCACGTGTCGTACGGGATGAACAAGCCGGCGTCGCCGAACCTGATGTCGGAGCCCGCGATCGTCGCGCACATGGCGCACGCGCTGTTCGGCAGCGACAAGATCGACTGGCTCGCGTACAAGGACGACTACGCGAAGATCCGCGACGCGATCGAGGCGACGCTCGACGGCTTCTACGACTACAACACGCGCATCGCGCGGCCGGGCGGCTTCCACCTGCGCGTGGCGTCGCGCGACCGCGAATGGCTGACGCCGACGGGCAAGGCGAACTTCATCGCGCATGCACTGCCGACCGACACGCCGATCCAGCGCGCCCGCGCGCTGCACGGCAAGCGGCTGATGACGCTGATGACGACGCGCTCGCACGATCAATACAACACGACCGTCTACGGGCTCGACGACCGCTACCGCGGCGTGTTCGGCCAGCGCCGCGTGGTGTTCGTCAACCGCGACGATCTCGCGATGCTGGGCCTTGCGGCCGGCGACTGGGTCGACATGGAAACCGTGTGGCACGACGGCATCGAGCGCCGCGCGAACGGCTTCCTGCTCGTCGAGTACGACATCCCGCGCGGCTGCATCGGCGCGTACTACCCGGAAACCAACCCGCTCGTGCCGCTCGACAGCGTCGGCGACGTGTGCAACACGCCGACGTCGAAGTCGCTGCCCGTGCTGCTGCATCGCGCGGCCGCGCCGGCCTCGATCGCCGCCTGACGGAGCGCGGCGAAGATCGTTCGTCCGCGCGCGCACCGGCTGCGGAGGCTGCCTGCCCCGAACCGCGAGCCGCTGCCGGCGGAGGCGACGCCCGACCCGCCCTGCCGCGTCACCTGACCCACCCCGCCCAATCGCGACGGCCACGCAGGAAGCCGCCATGCTCGGCGGCCGCGTCCGCGATCCGATGCAGCAGGACCACGCCGCTCAGCAACGCATGCGCGGCGTCGCCGTCGCGCGCGGCCACGCGACGCCGCAACACGCGGGCCGCTGCGGCGCACGTGTGTTCGAGCCGCGCGAAATCCGCCTGAACGATGCGCCCCCGCACCACCGCTGCCGCACGGCGCACGGCCGGTTCGTGCGTGGCCAGTTCGGCGAGCGACAGCAGGCTGTCGCCGAGTCCCCAGATCGCGAGCAGATCGCGCATGTCGCGCTCGATCAGCGTCTGCGGCAGGCTGCCCGCGAAGCCGAGCTCGCGCGCGAGACGGTCGGCCGTGCGGCTCAACCATGCACTCGCGGGCCACGCACGCGGATCGCGCGCGATCCCGGCCAGATCGCGGCGCACCGCGCGATGCAGGCGGCGCCGGCTGGTGCCGGGATCGCCGGGAAACACCAGCGCGAAGATCAGCGCGCCGAACGCGATACCGAGCAGCGTCGCGAGCGCGCTGTTCAGGAACGCGGTATCGCCGATGCGCGTCGTGTTGTCCGGCGACGTGAAATTCCAGAAGAAGATCGAGAACGCGCTGCCCATCGCCGCCGTGCGCGGATGGCGCATCGCGATCCCGGTGCCGATCAGGAATACGCCGAGGATGTAGGCGAGCATCTCGAAGCCCGACACCGCAGGCAGCAGCGCGAAGTTGCAGACGACGCCCGCGACCGCCGCGCATGCGGTGCCTTTCAGGAAACCGACGATCGCCCGCACCGAATTGGGACGTGTCGAGAACAGTGCGCTCACCACGGCCGTGATCGTGACGAACCCGCCCCCCGCCGGCCACGCGGTGAAGATCCAGATCGCCGACGCCGCCAGCACCGCGATGAACGCACGAACGCCGTTGTGGCACGCGAGCACCGGATCGCGGTGGAACGCATAGCGCACGCGTGCGGGCGGCGGCACCGGACGGTCGAGCAATGCCTGGCTCGCGAATGCGCGGCCGAAACCGCCGAGCAGCGCCGACAGCCGGTCGAGCGTGAGCAGGCGCGACGTGTCCGTGCCGGCCGGCACGGCCGCTTCGACACGCAACGCGTCGTCCACGCGCGCGCGTAGCGCCACTATCTCGTGCCCCGAGTCGCCCGACACGGCGACCCGGTCGAGCACGCTTGCCGCCTCGTCGACGAGCGGTTCCGGCGCGTCGCCGCTGCGCGCCGCATGCTCGCGGATCGCCTGCCCGGCGGCCTGCGCGGCGAGCACGCCCAGCGCCGCCACGCGCAGATGGCCGATCATGTTACGCACGGGCGGTGCGCCAGCCGCCGCATATTCGGCTGCCGTATCGAGTTCGAGCGCGTCCGCGAACAGCCGGTGGACGGCCGCGTCGTTCGGCTCGCGGCGCAGCGCGCCCGCGCCGACCGCCGCCGCGCGGTCGAGATAGCGCGCGAGCCGCGTGCGGACCTCCTTCAGCGGCGCGCCCGGCGCGAAGACCGTTTCAAACAGCGCACCGCACAGAATGCCGACCACCACGTACAGAAACCGCGCGACCGCGATGTCGAACGCATGCAGCGGCGCGGATACCGCGTCCATCGCGACGATCGCGGCCGTATAGCCCGCGAGCACCGCCGCATACGCACGAAAATTCCGCTGGAACGTCGCGATGCCCGCGCACAGGCCGATCCACGCGGCGAGCGCGGGCAGGAACAATTGCGGCGTCTGCGCGAATGCGCTGGTCAGCGCGAGCGCCACGGCCGCACCGATCGCGGTGCCGAGAATCCGGTACTGGCTCTTCGACAGCCCCATCCCGCGGCTGCCCTGCGCGACGATCCACACGGTCGACGCGGCCCAGATCGGGTCGTCGAGATTCATGCGGAACGCGATATGGAGCGCGAGCAACGACGCGGCGGTATTGCGCAATGCGAAGCCGAGCGCGCCCGGCGGCAAGGTGGGCCACGCATCGCGCAGCGCGGCGCGGATGGCCGCAATCGGCGGCAGGCCGGGGACGGAAAATTTCATGCGTCGAGCATACGATCGTGCGGCACGCGCCACTACCGGGGAAAACGGAATGCGGTATTGCAGTGCACGGAATAATCGGGACAACTGACATGAAAATGCAGAGGCAGGACCGACAACGGTAAGATGCGCGCAGGCTGAACACGTAACAAATTTGTATGGACCTCGATAGCATCCGAATATTCTTGCGCGTAGTGGAGCGCGGCAGCTTCACCGCCGCGTCCGTGGAACTCGACATGCCGCTCAGTCGCGTGAGCCGCAAGGTCAAGCACCTCGAGGACGATCTCGGCGTGCAACTGCTGTACCGGACCACACGCCGCGTGTCGGTCACCGAAGCCGGGCGCGATTACTACGAGCGCTGCCTGCGCGCCGAGGACATCCTGCTCGACGCGGACCGCCAGGTCCGCACGCTTCGCACCGACCCCGAAGGCACGCTGCGCGTGCTGGTGCCCTATGCGATCGGCCTGTTCCAGCTCGAACCGGCGCTCGCCGAATTCCGCCGGCGCTACCCGCTCGTGCAACTGGTGCTGATCTACGACAACAGTCCACTCGACCTCGTCGAGCATGGCTTCGACGTCGCGCTGCGCGCGGGTCTGCTGAACGATTCGGGTTACGTCGCGCGCTCGCTCGGCTGGTCGCATGCGAAGCTCGCCGCGAGCCCCGCCTACCTGGATCGCACCGGGCGGCCGAGCACGCCGAACGATCTCGCGCAACACGACATCCTGTTCGTCGGCCGCGATGCGCCGGGCCTGACGCTGCGGCTCAGCAACTCCAACGGCGATCGGGCCGACGTCCCGGTGCAACCCGTGCTGATCTCGAACGAATCGGTGACGGTGTTGCGCCAGGCCACGAGCGGCGGCGGCATTGCGCTGATCTCCACGCATTTCACCGCACGGAAGCTCGCGAGGAACGAGCTCGAGATCGTGCTGCCCGACTGGCATCGCACCAACGACGTCGAGTTGCACGCGCTCTACCCGCGCCGCGCGACGCTCGACAGCAAGGTGCGTGCGTTCGTCGAGTTTCTGACGGAACTGTTCGCCACCTGGCGAACCGCGCCGTAACCGGCCTCGCACGGCCGGCAATCGATGCACGTCGACTACATTATTGCGACGCAGGAAAGGAATTAATGAGCGCGCAGGCGTTGATCGTCGTTCTCCGCATGGTTAGCCTGTGACGATGAAAAACGACCACACACGCGACGGCAGCCACGTGCCCGCTGCCCGCCGACGCATCACGCGCGTCGCACCCTCCTGACCGGCGATAGTCCGCCCCGCGAAGCCGGCCCCGGCTTCGCCATTCCGATCACCGATCGAACCGTACGCCGCACGCGACGGCGCCGCTCGCCCGACCGCCGGGCGGCGTCCGTCCGTCGGTTTCGCGCTTCGCCGCGCGCCTGCCCGTCGCGTGCATGCGCGGCGGACGGCGCGCGCCGTATGGCCTTCATCCATCACGCAGGAACCCCATGTCATCTCCGTCACCCCAGGCACCGCTGTCGGGCGGCAAGCTCGCGATCGGCACGATCGCGGTATCGCTCGCCATGTTCATGAACGTGCTCGATTCGTCGATCGCGAACGTCGCGATCCCGACGATCTCGGGCGACCTCGGCGTGTCCGTCGATGAAGGCACGTGGGTGATCACGATCTTCGCGGCCGCGAACGCGGTATCGATTCCGCTGACCGGCTGGCTCACGCAACGCTTCGGCCAGGTACGCCTGTTCGTCGCGTCGATCCTGCTGTTCGTGTTCGCGTCGTGGCTGTGCGGGATCGCGCCGAACCTGCCGACGCTGCTCGCCGCGCGGATCCTGCAAGGCGCGGTGGCGGGGCCGCTCGCGCCGCTGTCGCAGGCGCTGCTGCTCGGCGCATGGCCGCGGCAGAAGTCGTCGACCGCGCTCGCGCTGTGGTCGATGACGGCCCTCGTCGGCCCGATCGCCGGGCCGTCGCTCGGCGGCTGGATCACCTACGACTACAACTGGTCGTGGATCTTCTACATCAACATCCCGGTCGGCTTCTTCGCGGCGGCCGTCACGTGGTTCGTGTTCCGCGATCGCGAATCGGCCACGCGCCGCCTGCCGATCGATACGGTCGGCCTGCTCCTGCTCGTGCTGTGGGTCGCGTCGCTGCAGATCATGCTCGACAAGGGCAAGGATCTCGACTGGTTCAATTCACCCGTCGTCGTCGCGCTGGGCATCGTCGCGCTGATCGGCTTCGCGTTCTTCCTCGTGTGGGAGCTGAACGAGGCCAACCCGATCGTCGACCTGCGGCTCTTCACGCAGCGCAACTTCGCGGGCGGCACGATCGCGATCTCCGTCGCGTACGGGATGTTCTTCGGCACGCTCGTGCTGCTGCCGCAATGGATGCAGGGCTATCTCGGCTACCGGGCAGTCGATTCGGGGCTCGCCACCGCGCCGCTCGGGCTGTTCGCGATCCTGCTCACGCCGGTCATGGGGCGTCTGCTGCCGCGCACCGATCCGCGCTATATCGCGACGCTCGCGTTCGTCGGCTTCGCGGTCGTGTTCATGATGCGCACGACGTTCTACACCGACGTGTCGCGCTGGGATCTGGTGCTGCCGACGCTGCTGCAAGGCATTCCGATGGCGATGTTCTTCGTGCCGCTGACGTCGATCATCCTGTCCGGGCTGCCGCCGGAGAAGATTCCGGCCGCGGCCGGCCTGTCGAATTTCGGCCGCACGTTCTGCGGCGCGGTGGGGACGTCGCTGATCAGCAATGCGTGGAACGACCGCACGATCCTGCATCACGTGCGGCTCACCGAACAGGCGAGCGTCACCAATCCGGTCTTCACGCAGCAGCTCGACACGACCCGTTCCCTGCTGCACCTGAGCCCCGATTCGGCGCTCGCGTTCTTCAATGCATCGGTCGATTCGCAGGCGGCCGTGATGGGATTGAACGACATCTTCTACGTGTCGGCGATCATCTTCATCGCGATCATCCCGCTGATCTGGATCACGAAACCGGTGCGCTCGGGCGGCGGCGATGCCGATGCGGCGGCGGCCGGCGCGCATTGATCGGCATTCGTTGCGCGGGACGCAGCGCCGGCGTCGCGCGGACGGCGGAACTCGCCTGTCAGGGCGGCACCATCGGCAGGCGCCCATGCGGCAGCGAGCCCGTGTTGTATCGAATCGTTTCAACGCGCCAACGGCGTCGGATGCCGCGGGTATACTCCGTCGTCAGCCGCCTGCCGTCTCGTCGTCCGTCAAAAGCGGCCCGATTCCGGGCGGTTTCGTCGCGAAGCTTCGCGTTTCGCCCCCCGCGCCCCAGCCTCGACACGAGACACCCGACGCCGACCATGAAACGATTCCTGCTGCTCCTTCCCGCCGCGCTGCTCGCCGCCTGCGGTTCCTCGCCCTCGTCCGACTCGGCCGGCTCGGGCGCCGCGCCGATGATCTACGTGTCGTCGCAACGTCCGGCCTACGCGGTCGCGAACTGCCTCGACAGCCGCCTGTCGGGCACCGAGCAATCGCAGCACAACGGCGTGACCGACATCGCCGTCGGCTCGAATTCCTACTTCGTCACGCTGACGCCGTCGGGCAGCGGCTCGGTGATCAAGGTCGTGCGTGGCTCCGGCAACGAGCCGGCCGAGGAAGCGATGCGCTTCGCGATCGCGCGCTGCGCGATCTGACGCCCCCGGCGCCGGGCGCCCGCCCGGCCCGCCGCTGTGCGCCGCCCGGCGCGCGTGCCGAATATTTTCATCCGGGTGCCCGTCGATGAGAGAATCGCACCACGATTCCCTTTCGATGGAGCCCGCATGAAGCACCTGCTGTCCCGGCTGTTCGTCAGCGCCGCGCTCGTCGCGCTTGTTCCGGCGCTGCCGGCGCAGGCGGCCACGCCGCCCGGCATCTTCGTCGTCGCCACGCAGCTCGGCGAATTCACGACCATCGACCCGAGCGGGATCTACGAGCTGGTGCCGTCCGAATACGTCGCGAACACCTACGAGCGGCTGGTGCGCGTCGACCTGAAGGACCCGACGCGCTTCGACGGACAGATCGCGCAATCGTGGACGGTCGGCGCCGACGGCGTGACCTACACGTTCAAGCTGCGCCCCGGCCTCACGTTCCATTCCGGCAACCCGGTCACCGCCGACGACGTCGCGTGGTCGCTGCAGCGCACCATCCTGCTCGACAAGGGGCCGGCCGGCGTGCTCGCCGATCTCGGCCTCACGAAGGCGAACGTGACGCAGAAGGTGCGCGTGGTCGATCCGCAAACCGTCGCGCTCGAAACCGACCGCAAGTACGCGCCGAGCTTCGTGCTCAACGTGCTGAGCGCGTGCCCGGCATCGGTCTTCGACAAGAAGCTGCTGCTGTCGCACCAGCAAGGCAACGATCTCGGCAGCGGCTGGCTGCGCACCAACGACGCGGGCTCGGGCCCGTACCAGCTCGTCAAGTGGACGCCGAACGAGACCATCGTGCTGCAGCGTTTCGACAAATACCGCACGCCGTACCCGATGAAGCGCGTGGTGCTGCGCCACGTGCCCGAAGCCTCCGCGCAACGGCTGCTGCTGGAGAACGGCGACGCCGACGCCGCGCGCAACCTGAGCCCCGACAGCCTCGCCGCGCTGTCGAAGGCCGGCAAGATCAAGGTCGCGTCGTGGCCGGTGTCCGCCCTGCTGTACCTGAGCCTGAACACGAAGAACCCGAACCTCGCGAAGCCCGACGTGCAGCAGGCGATGAAGTGGCTCGTCGATTACGACGGCATCCAGCGCAATATCGTCAGCACGACGTACAAGGTGCATCAGACCTTCCTGCCCGAAGGCTTCCTGGGCACGCTGAACGCGCGGCCGTACAAGCAGGACGTCGCGAAGGCGAAGGCGCTGCTCGCGAAGGCCGGCTTGCCGAACGGTTTCGACGTGACGATGGACATGCCGAACGACTATCCGTACCTCGAGATCGCGCAGGCGCTGCAGGCGAACTTCGCGCAGGCGGGCATCCGCGTGAAGCTGATCCCGGGCGACGCGAAGCAGGCGATCGGCAAGTACCGCGCGCGCCAGCACGACATCTTCATCGGCGAATGGTCGCCCGACTACATGGACCCGAACAGCAACGCGCGCGGCTTCGCGTGGAATCCGGACAACTCGGACCAGTCGCCGACCAAGATGCTCGCATGGCGCAACGGCTGGGACATTCCGCAACTGACGAAGGACACCGAGGCCGCGCTCGTCGAGCCGTCGCCCGCGAAGCGCGCGCAGCGTTACGAGGCGCTGCAGAAGGCCGTGCTCGCGAACTCGCCGTTCATCATCATGTTCGAGAAGGTCGTGCAGGTCGCCACGCGCCCCGGCGCGACCGGGCCGGAAATCGGGCCGATCAACGACCTCGTGTCGTACCGCACGCTCGCGAAGTAATCGCGGCCGCCCGCGCTGGCCGCGACGCGCGTCGGCGGCCGGCAGTGCCACGCGATCCGGCGGCCGCGCGGGGCGCCGGACATGCGGCAGCAGGCGGCCGCCCGCACCCGTTCAATTGAATGCCGCCCACACCAGGTATGCATTCAGCCCGACGATCACGACCGTCGCCGCGCCGGCGACGATCCGCAGCGGCATCCGCATCGCGTAAGCGCCCATCACGTCCGTGCGCGCCGACAGCAGCAGCAGCGCGATCATCGGCATCGGCAGCACGAAGCTCAACACGACCTGGCTCGCCACCATCGCGCGCGTGACGTCGCAGCCCAATGCCACCACCACGAACGCGGGCGCGATCGTCACCGCGCGCCGCACCCAGATCGACATGCGGCGGTGGATGAAGCCCTGCATCACGACCTGCCCCGCCATCGTGCCGACCACCGAGCTCGACACGCCCGACGTCAGCAACGCGACGAGAAACAGCGCGCCGGCCGCCGGCCCGAACACCGGGATCAGCGTGTGATAGGCGTCGCCGATGTCGGTCATGCCCGGCGCGGCCGCATGAAACGCGGACGACGCCATCATCACCATCGCGAGATTCACGAACCCGGCGAGCCCGAGCGCGACCACGACCTCGCGGTTCGAGAAACGCACGAGCCGCCGCCGCTCGGCGTCGTCGCGCGGCGCGGTGCGATCCTGCGTGAGGCCCGAATGCAGATACAGCGTGTGCGGCATAATCGTCGCGCCGATGATGCCGACCGCGATCGTCAGCGCCGCATGATCCGGAATCTGCGGGACCACCAGATGGAACGCGGCCGCATGCCAGTCCTGCGGCGCGATCAGCAGTTCGCCGAGATAGCACGCGCCGATCACGCCGACCAATGCCGCGATCGCCGCCTCCAGCGGCCGGAAGCCGCGTTTTTCGAGCGCGAGGATCGCGCAGGTCGCGAACGCGGTCGCGATCATCCCCGCGAACAGCGACAGGTGGCACAACAACCCGAACGCGAGCGCGCCGCCGAGGAATTCGGCGAGATCGGTCGCCATCGCGGCGATCTCCGACGCCACCCACATGCCCCACACGACCGGCGCGGGGAAGCGGTCGCGGCACAGCTCGGCGAGATTGCGGCCGGTCACGATGCCGAGCTTCGCCGACATCGCCTGGAACAGCATCGCGATCGCGTTCGCGGCCAGCACGACCCACAGCAGCCGGTAGCCGTACGCGGCGCCGGCCTGGATGTTGGTCGCGAAGTTGCCGGGATCCATGTAGCCGATCGATGCGATCACGGCCGGGCCGACGAACGGCAGCAACGCGGCGACGCCGGTGCGGCGCCCTTCCAGCGCGGCACGCGCCGCGCCGTCGGTCTGCTCGGTGGACAGTCCCGGCAGCGCAAAGCCGCCGGCAGGTTTGCTCGGGACGGGAATCATGGCAAGTATTCCGTTCTAATGAGGACGGCTGATTCAGGGATCGCGCCCCGCCACAACCAGCATGCCGCGTGCCGGCCATGGCAGGACGCCGGCGGCGTCACAGCGGCACGACGTCGGGACGGTTGCGCGGAAACCGTGCGATCACGTCCGGCGCGATGTTCAGGTGCGCTTCGACGAGCTTCGGCGGCGTGTGCGCGAGCCAGTCGGACAGCGACACCTCCGCATAGCGGTCGGTCTTGAAGATCTCGAGGAATACGAGGTCGGTCTTGCCGGTGTTCTGCACGTAGTGCCCGAGGCTCTTCTTCACGTAGCCGACGTCGCCCGCGCGGAAGTCGGCCGTCTGCGCCTTCGGCCCCGTGTCGAACACGGTCATCCGCGCCTCGCCTTGCAGGTAGTACTGCCATTCGTCGGCGTTCGGGTGCCAGTGCAACTCGCGCATGCCGCCCGGGTGCACGGTGACGAGCGCCGCCGCGACGGTCGTGGATACGTTGAAGTTGGTGCTGTCCGCGATCCGCACCTCGCCGCCGCGCGTCTTCCTGACCGGTTTCATGTCGCCGAGCGAAAAGACGAACGGATGCGGCGGCGCGCCGGCCGACGCGGCCGACGCGCGCTGCGCGTCCGCAAGCGGGCCCGGTTCGTCGCCCTGGAAGATCCACAGGTTGTCGAGCGGCACGTTCCTGAACGCGTCGGACGGCACGCCGAAGTTCAGCGCAAGCACGTCGGGCGGCGTATGCGCGATCCAGTCGGTCAGCAACAGCGTGTTGAATTCCGATGCGCGGCCGTTATCGAATGCGAGCAGAAATTCGGCGCCGTCGCTGCCGATGCCCTGCAGCGAATGCGGCAGGCCGGGCGGGAAATACCAGAGGTCGCCGGTCTTGACGTCCTGCACCGACGGCCGCCCGAGTTCGTCCAGCACCGTGATCCGGCAGCGGCCGTCGAGCATGATCGCCCACTCGGCCTGCTGGTGCCAATGCATCTCGCGAATGCCGCCGCGCGTCAGGCGCATGTTGACGCCGGAAATGGTTTCGGAAATCGCGAAATCGTCCTGCGTGACTTCGCGCGCCCATCCGCCATTTTGAATGCGCTTATGCGCATTATTGAAAGACGCCCAGAATAACGGCATCCCGTTGATATCGGTGGCCGGCGGATCCTGAAAGGACGGGAATTGATTGGCGATGGCCGGATTTTTAGGCCCCGGATCGGTCAGGCTCTGGCGGTTGCGCGCATTCACCGCGCCTTCCGGCGGGCTGTCCGGATTACCGAACGAGGCGGCCTTGGCGGTTACCGCGATGCCCGCGGCGGCAATCGCGCCGGCCGTGCTCGTCAACATCTTGCGTCGAGAAAGATTCGTCATGATTTCCTCTTATTCGTGCAATCGAGAGAATTTCCATTACGGAATACTTGCCGCTTTTTCGAATTACCGAAAATCAAACATCCCGTGACGCAAGTTAAATACAAAACCATCTAAAAATTAAATGAATTATTAATCTTGATTGATGAGTTAAACTGATCGACTTTAATTTTGTAATTATTGCGATGCAGCAGACTGTAAATGGCGGCAAGCTGTGCTCGATATGCGCACCGCGCGATTGCCGCCCGATGCCATCGATTCGGGTTTCCTGGCGCGCAAACCGGAACGGAAAAATGCGGATGCGCCGGCTTTCACCGGCCCGGAGCGGAACCGGGGCGGGTCACTCCCGCGGCATGTCGGCGAGTCGTTGCGCGGCGAAGCGCAATCCGCCGAGAATGCGTTCGGCGATCCTCGCCGGAAATCCGGCCGGCAGCGCCGCGCCGACCGATTCGATCACCTGGGGCGTCATCGCGACGAGCCGGTCGACGATCGGTGTCGCGATATCGCCAAGCAGGCAATGCTCCGCCATCGCAGTGAAGTGCCGGCGCGTGATATCGCGCATCGCGTAGTGCTTGCGCTTGCCGTGCACCGCCATCGCGAGCTTCGCCTTGTGCCACGACCACTGGTTCGCGCCATCTCCCTCGACCGGCCAGATCGACATCACGTCGTAGAGCGGCGTCAGACGGAAGCGGCCGCCCGGCAGCAGGCGCAGACTGAAGTTCTTCGCATGCCCGTCCGGTGCGGCAAGCATCCAGAACGCCACCAACGCGGTGAACAACGTGTCGAGGTCGGCCTGCGCCGTTTCCGACCGGCGCAGGATGCCGGCCAGATCGGGCACCCCGGGGCCACCCTGCGATTCGTATTTCAGATGCGGCGGCACGCCGAGCGCCTGACAGAAATCTTCTTGCGGCAAGCGCAACAGCCAGCCGCCGTCACGATGCAGCGCGCGATCGAAGCGCGTGACCGACAGCACCTTGTGTGCGCCGAAACGCACGATGTCGGCCTCCGCCGTCGGCAGGCCGAACGCACGCAGGATCGCGAGGCACAGCCATTCGTTTTCGACGGATGTCGTCAGATCCGCACGCTTGTTGCCGACCAGCCCGAGCGGCAACTTCAGAATATGCGTCGTCGGGGTCGCGCCATGCGGACGCATCCATCGCCCGTCGTGAAACAGCAGCGCGGTCTTTTCCTGCGCGCCGGCCAGCGACAGGCGGAAATCGTCGTCGTCCTGCGCACCGCCCACCGCCCCGCTCGCCTGATCGAGCACGCGCGCCACCTCGTCGTCGGACAACGGCGTGCCGTCGATCCGGTCATGGCCTGCCGGGGTTTCATCCTCGCCGAGCAACTGCACCGCGCCGACGCAGTCCCGGCCGAGCGCGGCGAGCAGATCGAAAGGCTCGATCGTCGCCGTGCCGAACCGCGATGCAAGCCGCCGACGAATTGCATCGCTGTCCGGCAGCAGATTGTCGAAGTAGTGATTGACGCGCTCGCCGCGCAACGGCGCATCGCCGACGCCGAACGGCAGCGACAGCGACAACGGGCGGCCGGCGTCCGACTGTTTCCAGCCGGCGTCGTACAGCAGTTCCATGTCGCCGCGCGCGGGAATCCGCCAGATTCCCACCCGCACGCCGTTGGCCCAGATCGATAGCGCGCGGCCGTGCGATTTGCGTCCCATCGATTACCAGTCGACGTTGGCAGCGTCGCGCCCGTCCTTCGTGCAGATGCTGAGTTCGAGACCGTACAGCGCGGTCAATTCGAGCAACTGCCTGAGCGACAGGCTTTCGGTGCGAGTGGTTTCGAGCGACGACAGGCGCGACTGGCCGACGCCGATGCGCGCCGCCGCTTCGGCTTGCGTCAGCCCCTTGGCCTGACGTGCGGACGACAGGATTTCAGCCAGTTGCACGGGGGTATTGACGATGAGATTCACGGGGATGGGCTCGGTATACGATCCATGCAGTATATCTCTGTGAGAAATAAACGCAAATTATTCCCGTCAAACATAAACGCGCAATATGCCTGTCAGGAATAATCCGTCATGCGGGCCACCCGTCTCCGCTCATCGGGTGTTCCCCGCCCCTATCATCGTGAGCCAGCCATAGTTTTTATTCGCTGGCGCCAATGATTTTGGTTTTGTCAGATAGATGACATCGAATCATCAAATGACAACGATCTAACAGCCGATGACCTGCGCGTTCGCCCATACCGTCGAGTCCCGCTATGCCGAGCTGACGCCGACCGCCAAGCGCATCGCGAGCTACATGCTCGCGAACCTCGATCGGCTCGGCCTCGAGACCGCCGACCAGATCGCGCAGCAAGCCGGCACCAGCGGCATTTCGGTCGGGCGGTTCCTGCGCAGCGTCGGCTACCGCAATCTCGACGACCTGAAACGCGAACTGCGCGGCGGCGGCGATCGCCCGTGGATGATCACCGACCGGCTCGACGAGTACCGCCGCGCCAGCGCCACGCAAACGACCGCCGGCGAGCGCGACAGCAACAGCAATGGCAGCACGCTCGCGTCGTCGCTCGAGCGCGAGCTCGACGCGATCCGCCACGTGTACCGCCTGGCCGAAGGCCCGGTGTTCGCGCAGGTGGCAGACCGGATCGCGCATGCCGACGCCGTGTTCATCCTCGGCATCCAGTCGACGCGCGGCATCAGCAACGCATTCAGCAGCTACCTCGAATACCTGCGCCCGCGCGTGTTCTATTCCGACGGCCAGTCGGGTTCGTACGTCGATTCGCTGAATTCCGAGTTCGAACGGCCGTACTGCATCGTCACCGACACGCGCGCGTATTCGCGCAGCGCGCGCCGCTATTGCCAGGCGGCCGCCGAGCGCGGGCAGCCGTTCGCGCTGGTCACCGATCTGTATTGCCCGTGGGCGCGCGAATGGCCGGCGGATCTGCTGCAGGTGAAAACCGACGTCGGCCAGTTCTGGGATTCGCTCGCACCGCTCACCTGCCTGTTCAACCTGCTGATCACGGCCGTGGTCGACCGCCTCGGCCCCGCGATCGACCGGCGCGTCGCGCGCAACCGCGAACTGCAGCGCACGTTCGACCAATTCGAATCCTGAGCGAAGCCGCCCCGCCGATGAACGATCACCGCCTCGTCGAAATCACGCCCGCCACGCATCGCGTCGACATCGATCTCGTCTATGCGACCGACCGCAACCTGACCGGCAAGCCGATCTACCGCCGCGCGCACTGCCTGCTGCTGGCGCCGGCCGAAGCCGCATTGCGCCGCGCGGTCGACGTCGCCGCGCAGGCCGGCTTCACGCTGCGCATCTACGACGCCTACCGGCCGCCGCAGGCGCAGCAGGTGCTGTGGGACTTCCTGCCCGATCCGAATTTCATCGCCGATCTCGGGCGCGGCTCGAATCACAGCCGCGGCACCGCGCTCGACCTGACGCTCGTCGGCGCGAACGGCGAGCCGCTCGACATGGGCACGGGCTTCGACGAGATGGTCGCCGCGTCGGGTCATTTTCACGCGGGATTGCCCGAACACGTGCAATGCAACCGGCTGCTGCTGCTCGGCGTGATGCACGCGGCCGGCTTCGCGCACATCGACAGCGAATGGTGGCACTACGAACTGCCCGGCTCGCACGCGTTGCCGCAGATCGACAATGCGGCGAGCGGCCCGTGGCGCCTGATGTAGCGGCAGCGCACGCCCCCTTTTTCATGCACGTTCACGTTCAACGACTCAAACGACAGATGGAGAAGCGCCCATGAAATTCCCGACCTCCCGGCTCGTCGCGGCGCTGGCCGCCGCGTCCGTATTCGCCGCCGTTCCGCTTGCCGCCGCCCACGCGGAAACGCCGAAGGACATGTTCGTGATGGCCACGCTGCTCGACGAATTCACGACGCTCGACCCGGGCGAAATCTACGAACTGGTGCCGGAGGAATACGTCGCGAACACGTACGACCGGCTCGTGCGCGTCGACCTGCGCGATCCATCGAAATTCAACGGCGACGTCGCGCAATCGTGGACGGTGAGCCCCGACGGCCTGACCTACACGTTCAAGCTGCGTACCGGCCTGAAGTTCCACTCGGGCAACCCGCTGACGGCCGACGACGTCGCGTGGTCGATCCAGCGCGCGGTGCTGCTCGACAAGGGGCCGGCCGCCGTGCTGACCGGCATCGGCCTCACGAAGGCGAACGTCGTCGCGAACGTGAAGAAGCTCGACGACGCGACGGTGTCGGTCACGACCGACCGCAAGTACGCGCCGACCTTCGTGCTAAACGTGCTCGGCTCGTGGCCCGCGTCGGTGCTCGACAGGAAGCTGCTGCTGTCGCACCAGCAAGGCAACGACTTCGGCAACGCGTGGCTGAAGACCAACGAAGCCGGCTCCGGCGCATACAGGCTCGTCAAATGGACGGCCGGCGACAGCCTCGTGCTGCAACGCTTCGACGGCTACCGGCTGCCGCTCGCGATGAAGCGCATCGTGCTGCGCCACGTGCCCGAAGCGGCAAGCCAGCGCCTGCTGCTGGAAAACGGCGACGTCGACGCGGCGCGCGACCTGAGCCCCGACGATCTGGCGTCGGTCGTGAAGTCGGGCAAGGCGAAGGTGGCGGCATCGCCGCAGGCGACGCTGCTGTATCTCGGCCTGAACACGAAGAACCCGACGCTCGCGAAACCCGACGTGCAGGAAGCGCTGAAATGGCTCGTCGACTACGCGGGTATCCAGGGCAACGTCGTGAAGACGACCTACAAGGTGCACCAGACCTTCCTGCCCGAAGGCTTCCTCGGCACGCTGAACGCGAACCCGTACAAGCTCGACGTCGCGAAGGCGAAGGCGCTGCTCGCGAAGGCCGGCGTGCCGAACGGCTTTTCGGTGACGATGGACGTGCGCAACGACTATCCGTACACGGAGATCGCGCAGGCCGTGCAGGCGAATTTCGCGCAGGCCGGCATCAAGGTGCAACTGATCCCCGGCGACAACAAGCAGACGCTCGCGAAATACCGCGCGCGCCAGCACGACATCTACATCGGCGAATGGTCGGCCGACTACATCGATCCGCACAGCAACGCGCAGGGTTTCGCGTGGAATCCGGACAACGCCGACAAGTCGAGCTATAAAATGCTGGCCTGGCGCAACAGCTGGGACATCCCGCAACTGACGAAGCAAACCGACGCCGCGCTCGCCGAACCGGCCGCCGCGAAACGCGCGCAGCTTTACCAGACGATGCAGAAGGAAGTGCTCGCGCGCTCGCCGTTCGTGATCATGTTCGAGAAAGTCGCGCAGGTCGCGACGCGGCCCGGCGTGAGCGGGCTCGAAGTCGGGCCGATCAACGATCTCGTGTCGTACCGCAACCTGAAGAAGCAATAAGATTCGCCGCATGTCGACTCCCGCCTCCTCCCTCGAAGCGCTGCGCACGCTGCCCGCGCGGCGCCCGGCCGTACGCTGGGCGCTGCGCGTGCTGCGCTGGGCGATCACGCTCGCCGTCACGTTCGCGGGGCTGCTCGCGCTGACGTTCGTGATCGGCCGCAAGGTGCCGATCGACCCTGTGCTCGCGATCCTCGGCGATCGCGCGTCGGCCGAAGCGTACGCGGCCGAGCGCATCGCGCTCGGGCTCGACAAGCCGCTCGCCACGCAATTCCTGATCTACGCGCGCGACGTGCTGCACGGCAATCTCGGCGTGTCGCTGCTGACCGCGAACCCGGTGCTCGACGATATCCGGCGCGTGTTTCCGGCCACGCTCGAACTGGCGACGATCGCGACGCTGATCGGCATCGCGATCGGCGTGCCGCTCGGCGTCGCGGCCGCGGTGAAGCACAACCGGCCGATCGATCACGTCGCGCGCTTCGTCGGGCTGATCGGCAATTCCGTGCCGGTGTTCTGGCTCGGGTTGATGGGGCTGCTGCTGTTCTATGCGCGGCTGCACTGGGTCGGCGGCCCCGGCCGGCTCGACCCGGTGTACGACGGCATGGTCGATCCGCGCACCGGCAGCCTGCTGCTGGATGCGGCGCTCGCGGGCGAGTGGGACGTGTTCCGCAACGCGGTATCGCACATCGCGCTGCCGGCCGCGATCCTCGGCTACTACTCGGTCGCGTATCTGAGCCGCATGACGCGCTCGTTCATGCTCGACCAGCTGAGCCAGGAATACATCGTCACCGCGCGCGCGAAGGGCCTGTCCGAGCGCCGCGTGATCTGGCGGCATGCGTTCGGCAACATCATGGTGCCGTTGCTCACCGTGATCGCGCTCACGTACAGCAACCTGCTCGAAGGCTCGGTGCTGACCGAGATCGTGTTCGCGTGGCCGGGGCTCGGCTCGTACCTGACCGGCGCGCTGCTGAACGCCGACATGAACGCGGTGCTCGGCGCGACGCTCGTGATCGGCGCGATGTTCATCACCGTCAACCTGCTGACCGACGCGCTGTACCGCGTGTTCGATCCGCGTGCGCGCTAAAGGACTGCCCCGACATGACCGCTTCCCTCCTGCTTCTTTCATCGCCGATGCCGAAGGTCGTCCAACCATGAGCGCCGAGCGTCTGTCCCTGCGCGCGTGGCTGCTTTCCGATGCGCCCGCGTCGCGCTCGCAAGCCGCGTTCGGCCTCGCGTACCGGCGCTGGCGCCGGTTCGCCACGAATCCGCTCAACCTGTTCGGGCTGGCGATCCTGCTTGCGCTGATCGTCGTCGCGATCGTCGGCCCGCTGATCATGCCGCACGATCCGCTGCGCCAGGTGCTGTCCGACCGGCTGCTGCCGCCCGGCTCGCCGTCGCACTGGTTCGGCACCGACCAGCTCGGCCGCGACATCCTCTCGCGGCTGATCGCCGGGTCGCGCCTGACGCTCGGCATCGCGCTGCTCGTCGTCGCGATCGTCGTGCCGATCGGCCTCCTGATCGGCACGACGGCCGGCTATTGCGGCGGCTTCGTCGACAGCGTGCTGATGCGCATCACCGACATCGCGCTCGCGTTCCCGAAGATCGTGCTCGCGCTCGCGTTCGCGGCCGCGCTCGGCCCCGGCGTGATCAACGCCGTGGTCGCGATCTCGATCACCGCGTGGCCCGCGTATGCGCGGCTCGCGCGCGCGGAGACGATCCGCATCGCGCAAGCCGACTACATCCATGCCGCGCGGCTGCAAGGCGCGTCGGGCCCGCGCATCCTGCTGCGCTACATCATGCCGCTGTGCATGTCGTCGGTGATCGTGCGCGCGACGCTCGACATGGCCGGCATCATCCTGACCGTCGCGGGCCTCGGCTTTCTCGGCCTCGGCGCGCAGCCGCCGAGCCCCGAGTGGGGTTTCATGGTCGCGTCGGGCCGCAACGTGCTGCTCGACGCGTGGTGGGTCGCGACGCTGCCCGGCATCGCGATCCTGCTCGTGAGCCTCGCGTTCAACCTGCTCGGCGACGGGCTGCGCGACGTCTTCGATCCCCGTCATGGAGCGTGACATGCCGACGAATTCCACTACCGCGCCGGCGCCGCTCTGCGAGATCGACGGGCTGAAGATCGGCTTTCGCGGGCACGACGGCAGCGTGACCGACGCCGTGCGCGACCTGTCGCTGACCCTCGCGCCCGGCGAACGGCTCGGCATCGTCGGCGAATCGGGCTCCGGCAAGTCGCTGACGGGCCGCGCGCTGCTCGGCCTGCTGCCCGACGCCGCGCGCTTTTCGGCGCGCACGATGCGCTTCGCGGGGCACGACCTGCTCGCGATGTCGCCGCGCGAGCGCCGGCGGCTGTGCGGCAGCCAGATGGGGATGATCCTGCAGGACCCGAAATATTCGCTGAATCCGGTGATGACGGTCGCGAAGCAGATGGGCGAGGCGTTCCGCCTGCACGAGCCCGGCTTGCGCGGCCGCACGCTGCGCGAACGGATCGTCGAGGCGCTCGCGGCCGTGCAGATCCGCGACCCGGCGCGCGTCGCCGATGCGTATCCGCACGAGCTGTCGGGCGGCATGGGTCAGCGCGTGATGATCGCGATGATGGTGTCGACCGGCCCGCGCCTCTTGATCGCCGACGAGCCGACGTCCGCGCTCGACGTCGCGGTGTCGATGCAGGTGCTCGCGGTGCTCGACGCGATGATCGCGCGCCACGGCACGGGCCTGATGTTCATCAGTCACGACCTGCCGCTCGTGATGTCGTTCTGCGATCGCGTCGCGGTGATGTATGCGGGCCGCGTGGTCGAAACCTGCGCCGCGCGCGACCTGCGCGACGCTTCGCATCCCTATACGCGCGGCCTGCTCGCGGCCAACCCGCCGCTCGCGAACCCGCCCGACGAACTGCCGGTGCTGCGGCGCGATCCGGCATGGCTCGATTCCGCACCGCCCGCCTTCGCGCCCGCCAATCGACAGGAGCCCGCACGATGATCGACGTCGATCACGCATCGATCCGTTTCCCGACCCGCACGGGTCACGTCGACGCCGTGCGCGACGCGAGCTTCGCGGTGCGCGACGGCGAAGTGTTCGGGCTGGTCGGCGAATCGGGTTCCGGCAAGTCGACGCTGCTGCGTGCGCTGACGGGCCTCGTGCCGCTCGCGTCCGGCAGCCTGTCGATCGACGGCCGCCCGGTGGGCGGCACGCCCGATCGCGCGTTCCGCCGCCACGTGCAGATGGTGTTCCAGGATCCGTACGCGTCGCTGCATCCGCGCTTCACCGTCGATCAGACGCTGCGCGAGCCGCTGTCGATCCATGCGATCGACGACCCCGATGCGCGGATCGCCCGCGCGCTCGCCGAGGTCGGCCTCGGCCCCGCGTTCCGCTTCCGCTATCCGCACCAGTTGTCGGGCGGCCAGCGGCAGCGCGTGGCGATCGCGCGTGCGCTGATCGTCGAGCCGCGCGTGCTGCTGCTCGACGAGCCGACGTCCGCGCTCGACGTATCGGTGCAGGCCGAGATCCTCAACCTGCTGCGCCGCCTGCATCGCGAACGCAACCTGACGATGATCCTCGTCAGCCACAACCTCGCGGTGATCGGCTTCCTGTGCCAGCGCGTCGCGGTAATGCAGCACGGCGAGATCGTCGAGCAATTGCGGGTCGAGGACGTGCGCGCCGGGCAGGTCGCACGCGACTACACGCGCACGCTGCTGAACGCGACCGAAGGCTATCGACGGCTCGATCCGGCGGCCGGTGTGCCGACCGCCTGACATCCGCACGACGCGCCGGCATGCGATACTCGGCACGCCGCGCACGGGTTCGCCGTCGCAGGGAACCCCGGTGCGCCGGGCGAGTCCATTTCCTTTCGTCAACAACTCAACAGCAACAGGGGGCATCCATGCTGCAATTCATCGAAACCCTGGTCGTCGGGCTCATCGTCGGCCTCCTCGCCCGCGCGTTCAAGCCGGGCGACGACAAGATGGGTATCCTGATGACCATCGTGCTCGGCGTCGTGGGTTCGCTGGTCGCCGGCTACGTCGGCCGCGCGGCCGGCTGGTACGCGCCTGGCCAGGGCGCCGGCTGGATCGCGTCGATCATCGGCGCGATCGTGCTGCTCGTGGTCGTCGGCGCGATCCGCAAGCGCGCGGGCTGAACACCGCCCGCCGCGCGCCAGCGCAACACGGCCGCTCGCCCCGCGCGAGCGGCCGTTTTCTTTTGGCGAATCGCCATTCTCAGGATTGCCGATTCGTTGAGCCCTCAACGATTTACCTGCAAATCCCGCATCCATTGACGGGTATCCACCGAGCCTACGTCATCGGCAATACCCTGACTTGCGGCCGCACAATTTTGAGATAAATTGATTGAAGAAACACGGCGTCGTTTGCTCGTCGTCGTTATTTCCGGTTTCTCACTCAAGAGGTTCGATGAAATTGCCGTTTACGCATACAGCATCGCAGCGTTGACGGACTGCCATTCGAGCGGCCTCGCTGCGACGCGCTTCCTCTCTGGAGCCTGTCATGAAGCATCGCCTGTTCGCCGCCTCGTTCGCATTGGCTGCCTCGCTTCTGGCGCCTTCCTCGTCCTTTGCCGAAGGCGCATCCGGCATCATCCACTTCACCGGCATGATCGTCGAGCCGCCCTGCTCGTTCGCGCCCGACACGGCCAACGCCGCCCGCATACGCGCCGATTGCCCGCGGCCCGCGACCGGGCAGATCGCGTTCGTCGACGCGGCGAGCCAGCAGGCCGTCAAGACCACGACCTTTACCGAAGCTTCGGGCGCAATCGTTTTACCGAAGCGCGCGGGCAACAGTCGTGCACCGATGATCGCCGTCGTGACCTACCAGTAAAGCTCGCCGCGGCCGCGCGTCAGTCGCGATGGCGCGCGATCCAGTCGCTGAACGCGCGAATCTTCTGCTGGCCGCCGAGGTTCTCGGGATAGACGAAGAAGTAGCGCGCGCCCGTCTCGAGCACGATGTCGAACGGCCGTTCGAGCCGGCGCGCGCTGACGTCGTCGTCGACGAGCGTCACGTCGCCGATCGCGACGCCGAAGCCCTGCATCGCCGCGTTCGTCGCGAGATCGAGCGTGTCGAACGTCGGCCCGCGCGCGGGATCGACTCCACGCTCGCCCGCATGGTCGAGCCATGCGCGCCAGTCGCGGTGGTCGCGCGTCGGATGCAGCAGCGTATGGCGCGCGAGATCGCCGACCGCATCGAGCGGCGACGCTTGCCGCAACTCGGGCGCGCAAACGGGTGTCAGCCGCTCGTCGAACAGCGGCAGCGCGACGACGCCCGGGCCGGGCGAGGTCCCGTAGACGATCGCCGCATCGAACGGTTCGCTCGAGAAATCGACGACGTGCTGCCACGCGGTCGTGATCTGCACGTGGAGATCGGGATGTTCGCCCTGGAAACGCATGATGCGCGGCAGCATCCAGCGGATCACGCAGGTCGGCACCTTCAGCGCGAGATCGGTGCGCTGCCGCGTGAGCTTCATCGAGATGTCCTCGATCCGCGCGAAGCTCTCGTCGACCACCGGCAACAACTGCTCGCCCTCGGCCGTCAGCGTGAGGCCCTTCGCATGCCGCCTGAACAGCGGAAAACCGTAATGCGCCTCGAGCGTCTGGATCTGCCGGCTCACCGCGCCCTGCGTGATGCACAGCTGCTCGGCCGCGCGCGTGAAGCTGCGGTGGCGAGCCACCGTCGAGAAGATCTGCAGCGCGTGCAGGGGCGGAAGTCGGCGCATGGCGAACGGGAAACGGGAAACGGCGCGGATGGGCCGCGCGCCGACGCCGGCGCGCGCTGACCGACACGATAAGCCAAACGCCGGCTTTGCGCGAGACGCCGGATACTCAGGCCGTCGCGGTAAGCGCGCCCGCCGCGATGCGCGCCGCCGATGCGACGACGTCCGCGCGCGCCGCGGCAGTCGCCTCCGGCTGCGTGAACGACACGGCCATCACGATCGGCGCGTGCGACGGCGGCCACAGCACCGCGATGTCGGTCGTCGTGCCGTAGCCGCCGGTGCCGGCCTTGTCGGCGACGCGCCAGCCGGGCGGCACGCCAGCCGCGATGCCGGTCGCGCCGCGCGCGCCGCCGACCATCCATTCCGTCAGTTGCGCGCGCTGCGGTTCGCGCAGCGTGTCGCCGAGCAGCAGCCGCTGCAGCGTGTCGACCATCGCGACCGGCGTCGACGTGTCGCGCTCGTCGCCGGGCGCGGCCTTGTTCAGCTCGGGTTCCCAGTGATCGAGGCGGAAGGTGGTGTCGCCGCTTTCGCGCGCGAACGCCGTGACGGCCTGCGGGCCGCCGAGCACGCCCATCAGCAGGTTGCCCGCGCCCTTGTCGCCCGACTGCAGCATCGCCGCGCACAGCTGCGCGATCGTCATGCCGGTGTCGACGCGGCTTTCCGTAATCGGCGAGCCGGACACGATTTCATAGCGACGGTACAGGATGCGGCGCGGCAGCAGCGATGCGTCGAGCGCGCCGCGCGCGAGCATCGCGGCGGCCGCCATGACCGCATACGTGCCGCACAGCGGGAAGCGCTCGCGCGCGTGGTGCGCGATGCGCACGCCGTTCGACGTATCGAGCGCGGCGACGCCGAGCCGCCCGTTCGAGGCTTTTTCCAGCGCGGCGAGTTCGGCTTGTCCAGTATGGGCGCGCCCCTGGTCGGCGACCGGCGCCGACGTGCATGCGGCAACGAACGGCGCGGCAACGGCGGCAAGCAACAGCGAGCGGCGTGTCGGAGAATGTTCCATGGATGAGATCTGTTCTGTCGGAAACGGTGGCGCGAAGCAACGCGGCCGCGCATCGGCGACGCGCGACCGTTCACGCCGACGGCCGGCCCGCGACGGCATTCGCCGCGCATCCCCGAAAGACGCCCGTCGGCCCCGCGATGGCGGGATTCGCATGAACACCTAGCGTAGCAGCGACCGCCGCCGCGTTCCAGCGCGACGGCCGCGCTTCACCCTTGCGACGAAGGCAGGTACGGCATCGGGTTCACCGGCTTGCCGTCGCGTCGCACCTCGAACAGCAGCGCGACACGCGAGTTGTCGAGGTCGCCCATCTCGGCGATCGCATCGCCCTGATGCACGATGTCGCCCGTCTTCACGAGCAGCTTGCGGTTGTGTGCATAGGCGGTCAGGAAATCCGCGTTGTGCTGCACGATGATCAGGCTGCCGTAATCGTTCAGGCCGGTGCCCGCATACATCACCCGGCCGTCGGCCGCGGCGCGAACCGGGTCGCCCGGCCGGCCGGCGATCTGGATGCCGCGGTTCTGCCCGGGCCGGAACCCTTCGACGATCTTGCCGGTTGCGGGCCACTTCAGCGCGACGCCGCCCGCATGGCGCTTCGTTTCCTTGACGACCTGGCGGTCGCTCGCGGTCGACGCGGTGGCTTGCGGATTGGCCGGCGAAGCGGCCTGATTATCCGCCGCGCCATTGCCCGCCACAGCCTGCGTGCCAGCCGCGCCCGCGGGCGGCAGCGGCTGCTGCTTGACGATGCGCAGGACCTGCCCCAGGCGCAGCCTGCCGTTCGCGGCCAGCTTGTTCCAGGTGCGCAAGTCGGCCACGCTGCACTCGTTCGCGGATGCGATGCCCGTCAGCGTGTCGCCGCGCTTCACGACGTACTTTTTCGCGACGAGAATCGGCGCGGCCGGCTTAGGCGCGGCCGGCATAGGCGCGGCCGGCATCGGTCCGGCCGACGGCGCGGCAGGCCGGCTCGAATCGGAAGGCTGCCCCGCCAGCGTGTCGCTCGGCGCAACGGACTGCGTACTTGCACAACCGGCCATGACGAGCACGGCGGCCAGGCCCGACAGCCACGCCGCCTTGCGGTGAATCTCGCGCGTTTTCATGGACGATCCGACTCCGGTTTGACAATCCTTCAAGCATCTCAAAAACGGAACGGCCGACGTGTAACCGGATGCAAACAATGATGACAAACGATCACGGAGCGGATGCCGGCCGGCATGCGTTACCGGTAATACGGTCCGATCCGGAAAAACTTGATGGTCCTTTCGGAGAAAAACGGAAGAATTTTCGTCGCAAAAAACTATGGCAACTTCGTTTTCATAGACAAACGCGCGACGTTCATCTCAACCATGCGACGAATTGGGCCCCGGCCCACGCGACGCCGACGCACAGGAACAGCAGATGCAGCGCGATCTTGAACGACACGCCCCATGACGAATCGATCCGCATGACGGGCTCCCCGGTTGATGTGCGTTCATGATCGGCCATCGATCGCGCCCCGGGAATGCGGAAGCGGCGAACCGGGTCTCAGGCCAACCCTGAGACCGCCGCCGCGGTTCCTGCTAACTTATCGGCCATTCCCCCCATCGCCTTGCCATCATGCGCTTCGACCTGACCGACCTGCGGCTCTTCCTGAACATCTGCGAGGCCGGCACGATCACGAGCGGCGCCGAACGCACGCACATCACGCTGCAGGCGGCGAGCGAGCGCATTCGCGGGATGGAGGACGAACTGGGCGTGCCGCTGCTGCACCGGACCAAGTCGGGCGCGCAGGCGACCGATGCGGGCCGCGCGCTCGAACACCACGCGCGCACCGTGCTGCAGCAGATCGATCACATGCGCGGCGAACTGCAGCAATACGGCCAGGGGCTGCGCGGCCATATCCGGCTGCTGTGCAACACCGCATCGCTGAGCGAATACCTGCCCGACGCACTGGCCGATTACCTGCCGCGCCATCCGAAGCTGTCGATCAGCGTCGAGGAACGCTCGAGCCAGGAGATCGTGCATGCGATCCGCAACAAGACGGCCGAGATCGGCATCGTCGCCGATTCGGTCGGCCTCGGCGGGCTCGAACAAAAGCCGTTCCGCGAAGACTGGCTGATCGTCGTCGTGCCGGCCGCGCATCCGCTCGCGTCGCACGACAAGATCGCGTTCGACGACATCGCGGGCGAAGACTTCATCGGCCTCACCGACGGCAGCGCGCTGCAGGTGCATCTCGCCGACCAGGCGCGCGCGCTCGGCAAGCGGATCCGCTATCGCGTGCAATTGAAGAGCTTCGACGCGATCTGCCGCGTGATCGCGAGCGGCGTGGGCATCGGCATCGTGTCGCGGCATGCGGCCGAGCGCGCGATGCAGACGATGGACGTGCGGCTCGTCGAGCTGTCCGATCCGTGGAGCCATCGGAAACTGACGCTCTGCGCGCGGTCGTTCGACGCGCTGCCGAAGTACACGCGCGAGTTCGTCGCGTTTTTGTCGGGCGCCACGCCGCCGCGGTAACGCGCGCCACATTCGACTCACCCGATCGACATACGGAGACATGGCCATGACCGACACCGATCTCGCCACCCGCTATCGCGCGTATATCGACTGCCTGAACCGGCAGGACTGGCCGTCGCTCGGCGAATACGTATCCGACGACGTGATTCACAACGACCGGCCGCTCGGCCTCGCCGGTTATCGCGCGATGCTGGAACAGGACTTCCGCGACATCCCCGATCTGCGTTTCGAGATCCGGCTGCTCGCGTGCGAGCCGCCGCGCGTCGCGTGCCGCCTTCGCTTCACGTGTTCACCGAAAGGGACGTTCATGGGGCTCGCCATCGACGGCCGCAAGGTCACGTTCGCGGAGAACGTGTTCTACGAATTTCACGAAGGCAAGATCCGCCAGGTGTGGTCGGTGATCGACAAGGCGGCGATCGAAAAGCAGCTTTGACGTCGTCGGAACGGCAGGCCGTCGCGCGCGCCGGCCTGCGCTCGGCCTCGCACACCGATACGCCGAGCGGTGAACGGCACGACGAATCCGCTGTCGACGCTGCCGGTCGGGCAACTGCCTTCGAACGTCGCGTGCACGCCGAAGCCGGTCACACTCGGCGCGGGCGCGACTCGCACGGTCGGGTGGAAACTGAAGTAGCCGATCCGGCGTGAGGCGCGTGACCGGGATCCCGTGACGGCTCGCGAAACCGGCTTCGGGACCATTCGGCGCCCGGCTACACGTTCACCACCACCCTGCCCCCGCCATATACGCGCCCAGTACAACCAGCCCGACGAAGAAGCAACGCTTGAACATCTTCTCGCTCATCACGCGCCGCGCATATTGGCCGCCGGCCATTCCCGCCAGCGCGGGCACGAGCGCGAGCGCCGACACGCCGAGATCGACCGTCTGCAATGCGCCCGTCACACGCAACTGCAGGCCGAGCACGATCGTCGACGCGGTAAACGACAGCCCGAGCGCCTGGATCAGATCGTCCTTGGACAGCCGCAGCGCCTGCAGGTACGGCACGGCCGGTACGACGAACACGCCGGTCGCGGCCGTCACGACGCCCGTCAGGTAGCCGACCACGGCCGACAGCCATTTTTCGTGGCGCCCCGGCGCGGGCAACCGTGCGGCCGCCAGCCCCCATAGCCCGTAAAGCACCAGCACCACGCCGAGCGCCGCGTGCGTCCACGTGCTGCCGGCCGCAAGCGCCGGCAACCCGCCCGTCAGCGTGCCGACCGTCAGGCCGGCGAGCAGCGGCCACAGCCGGCGCAGCAGCGCGCCGAACGACGGGCCGAGCCACAGCTGCCACACGTTGGTGATGAACGACGGGACGAGCAGCAGACTTGCCGCGGCCGACGGCGGCATCGCGAGCGTCAGCAGCCCCATCGCGATCGTCGGCAGCCCGAGACCGATCATGCCCTTCACCGCGCCGGCCAGCAGGAAAACCAGCACGACGATCGTCAGCGTATGCATTTGCATGGAGGCATTCCGTCCGTTGAGTACGGCGCCGATGGTGCCCGCCTGCGATGCCGCCCGCCATCTGGTTTTGCCTGAGGCTGGCTCGGGCCCGCCGGACGGAGCGCTCAGGCGCGTCCATCCGGCCCCGTGAATCACCCCCGGCCCTGCTCGCTGTCGAGGTGCGCCATCTGCGCGGCCGGATAGCGCTCGCCGGCAGCCGCCCCGGCGGGGACCGCCGCTTCGATACGCGCGAGGTCGTTGACCGTTAGTTGCAATTCAGTCGCCAGCAAACCGTCCTGCAATTGCGTGCGTTTGCGGGCGCCGACCAGCGGCACGATGTCGGCGCCGCGCGACAGTACCCACGCGATCGCGACCTGCGCCGGATTGCTGCCCTTCTCGTCGGCGATCGCGCGCAGCGCGTCGACGAGCGCGAGGTTGTGCGCGAGATTCTCGCCCTGGAAGCGCGGGCTCGCCGCGCGGAAATCGCGCTCGCCCTGCCGCGCCGCCGTCCAGCGCCCGCCGAGCAGCCCGCGCGACAGCACGCCGTAGGCCGTCACGCCAATGCCGAGCGCGCGGCACACGGGCAGGATCTCGGCCTCGATCCCGCGCGACAGCAACGAGTACTCGATCTGCAGATCGGCGATCGGCGCGACGGCGGCCGCGCGGCGGATCGTGTCCGCGCCGGCTTCGGACAGCCCGATATGGCGCACGTACCCTGCCTTCACGAGATCGGCGATCGCGCCGACCGTTTCCTCGATCGGCACCGCCGGATCGACGCGGGCCGGGCGATAGATGTCGAGGTAATCGGTGCCGAGCCGCTTCAGCGAATACGCGACGAAGTTCCGGATCGCCGCGGGCCGCGCGTCGTAGCCGGCAAACCCGCCGGCCGGATCGCGCAGCGCGCCGAATTTCACGCTGATGCGCACCTGGTCGCGCGTACGGCCGCGCAGCGCGTCGCGAATCAGCATCTCGTTATCGCCCATCCCGTAGAAATCGCCGGTGTCGAGCATCGTGATGCCGTGGTCGAGCGCCGCGTGCAGCGTCGCGATGCTTTCGTCGCGATCGGCCGGCCCGTAGAAATCCGACATCCCCATGCAGCCGAGCGCGATCGCCGATACCTGCGGGCCCGTGCGGCCCAGTTGACGCATGTCCATGTCCGTTTCCTTCAAATGGTGAGTGGATGGAACGGATTCTGGCCGCGTGACGCCGCGCGATAAACGCGAAACGCTCCACCAAACCATTCGACGCTGATTAACAATGGAGCCTGTTCCTTTCCCGCCAAGGTTCTCGCCCGCATGGATCATCTGCAAGCAATGCGCATCTTCGCGCGCGTCGCCCATCTCGGCAGCTTCACGAAAGCGGCCGAGCAACTCCAGCTGCCGCGCCCGACGGTCAGCAACGCCGTCCAGTATCTGGAAAAGCACCTGAAGGTCCGGCTGCTGCAACGCACGACGCGGCGCGTCGCGCTGACCGCCGAGGGCGCGACCTACTACGAGCGCTGCGTGCGGTTGCTGGCCGATCTCGACGACGCGGAAACGCTGTTCGAGGACGCCGGCGCGTCGCCGCGCGGCGTGATCCGCGTCGACCTGCCCGAACGTTTCGCGCTGAATCACGTGATTCCGGCGCTGCCGGATTTCCACGCGCGCTACCCCGACCTGCGCATCGTGATCAGCACGACCGACCGCTTCGTCGATCTCGTCGCGGACGGCATCGACTGCGCGGTGCGGGTCGGCGTGCTGTCCGACACGTCGCTCGTCGCGCGGCGCGTCGGCGAGATGGCCCAGATCAACTGCGCGTCGCCCGCCTATCTCGCGCGCCACGGCACGCCGCGCTCGCCGGACGATCTGCCGGACCACGTCGCGGTCGGTTATTTTTCGAGCCGCACGGGCCGCGAACTGGACTGGGAATATGCGGACATGGATTCGGGCGAGATGCGCACCGTCAAAATGCACAGCGTCGTGTCGGTCAACAGCTCGCAGGCGTATCTCGCGTGCTGCGTCGCGGGCCTCGGGCTGATCCAGGCGCCGCGCGACGGGCTCGCGCCGCTGCTCGCCGACGGTTCGCTGGTCGAGGTGCTGCCGGAATGGAATGCGGCGCCGCTGCCCGTGGCGGTGGTGTTCCCGACCGGCCGGCACCTGGCGCCGCGCGTGCGGATCTTCGTCGACTGGCTCGCGGAAACGCTCGGCGGCACGCACCAAGCGGACTGACGGCGGCCGTGCCGGGGCATGCGCCCCGACGCCGGCGCACTCAGAACTTGTGGCGGATCGCGGCGCGCACCGAGAACTGGTTCGACGACGACGACGGGCCGTCCGTCCCGACGACGTAGCCGCCGTCGGCCGCCGTGCCCGTCTTGTCGCCAGCCACCTTCTGCCACGCGCCCTGCAGGTACACGTCGGTGCGCTTCGACAGGCTGTAGTCGGCCATCAGGCCGACCGTGTGGTACTTCGGCTTGAACGAGCCGGCCGCGGCGTCGTACTTGCCGTCCGTGTACACGTACTGCGCGCCGAGGTAGAAATCGGGCGTGAGCTGGTACTTGCCGTTGACTTCGAAGTTCTGGAACTTCGTCGCGGTCAGCCCGAGGCCGGCGAACGTCGACGCCGGCAGGTAGACCGTCGATACCGGGTTCTTCACGTCGGTCTTCGTATAGACGAAGCCGACCGTGGCCGGGCCGAACGTATAGTTGACGCCGCCGCCGAAGATGCGCAGCCGATCGGCGACGAAGTTCGCGTCGTCGGCCGCGATCGCGCCCGCGTTGCCGATGCCCGGATTGTTCGCCTGCAGGTACGCGGCGGCGACTTGCAGCCCGGCGAGCGAATACTGCGCGCCGATGCTGTACTGGCGGTTGTTCGAGAAGCCCGTGCTGTTGCTGAAGCTGTACGTGCCGCCCAGCGTCAGGCCGTTCCAGTCGGGGCTTGCGTACTTGACCGTGTTGTTGACGCGAAACGAGTTGTCCGTGTTGTCGTTGTCGAACGGGTGCGAGAACAGCGTGCCGCCCCAGTTGCCGTTCGCGGTCAGCGGCGCGAGATAGTCGACGACGGAATCGTACTGGCGGCCGAAAGTCAGCGTGCCGAAGCGCGACTCCGACAGCCCGACGAACGCCTGACGGCCGAACATGCGACCGCCCTGGCCGAGCCGGCCGTTATTCACGTCGAAACCGTTTTCCAGCGTGAAGATCGCCTTCAGCCCGCCGCCGAGATCCTCGCTGCCCTTCAGGCCCCACCGGCTGCCCTGCGCATAGCCGCTCGCGAGCTGGTAGTTGGTCTTTCCGACCCCATTGACGTTGACGTTGTTCGTGTAATTGAAGCCTTCGTCGATCAGGCCGTACAGCGTCACGCTGTTCTCGGCAAAGGCCGGCGCGGCGCAAGCGGCGAGCGCGGCGGCAAAAATGGCGTGCTTCTTCATGACGAATCTCCGGAGCCGGGGGCCGGGCGGGCCAAACGCCCGGCGCATGTTCGATCTGTTGTATGTGTGGCCCGCAGGGCGGACGACGCGGTGTGCGGCCGCGTGAGGACAAAATGGTGTCACGTCGGAAATCGTCCGTCCATCGGGTACCGGTCATCGCGCGCAAAGCGTTGCGCTCGTCCAACTGCCGGGTTGCGCGCACGGCCCGACCGCGCTTGTCGGCGGCGGCAGGCCGGCCCGCCATCCGCGTAAACCCGATGGGCGCCGCATCGGTGGCACAATGCGCATCCGTTCGCCATTTCTTCACGAAGTCATGCTTGACCCCGATTCATGCGCGGCGCGTGCCGGCCGTAACCGCGGCCCGCGCCGAAAGGCGCTCCGATGAGCGCGCCGGCCCGGGCCGGCCGCTACGCCGAGCTCGATTTCTTCCGCGGCCTCGTGCTGCTCGTCATCGTCGTCGACCACATCGGCGGCAGCATCCTGTCGCGCGTGACGCTGCACGCGTACGCGCTGTGCGACGCGGCCGAGGTGTTCGTGTTCCTCGGCGGCTTCGCGACCGCCATTGCGTACAACTCGCTCGCCGAGCGGCACGACGAAGCCGCCGCGCGCCAGCGCTTCATCCGGCGTGCGTTCGAGATCTACCGCGCGTTCCTCGTGACGGCCGGCCTGATGCTGCTGATCACCGCCGCGCTGAATGCGCTGGCGATCGACGGCCCGAACATGCCGACCAACGATCTCGACGGGCTGCTGCACAAGCCGCTCGCCGCGCTGCGCGACATCCTGCTGTTCCGCCGCCAGCCGTACCTCGCGTCGGTGCTGCCGATGTACGCGTTCTTTGCGCTGCTCGTCCCGCTCGCGCTGCCGCTCGCGCGCACGCAGCCGTGGCTGATGCTCGCGTTCAGCGGATCGCTGTGGTACGCGGCGCCGCACGTCGCGCGCTTCTTGCCGACCGTCGAAGGCGCACCGTGGGATTTCAACCCGTTCGCGTGGCAGTTCCTGTTCGTGCTCGGCGTGATCGCGCGCTGCCAGCCCGTCTACCAGACCCTCGCGCCCAGGCCGCAGGGCTGGCTGCTGACGGCCGCGTCGCTCGCGGTCGTCGCGGCGGGCGCATACTACCGGCTGCGCATCGAGCCGTTCCCGACCGATCCGTCGATCAAGCAGAACCTCGGCGCGCTGCGACTCGTGAACTTCCTCGCGATCGCGTGGCTCGCCGCCAAGCTCGTGCACCTCGGCTGGATGAAGAAGGTCGCGCACGCGATGCCGTGGATCGGCACGATCGGCCGGCAGGGACTGCTGTGCTTCGTCGCGGGCACCGGCATCTCGCTCGCGGTGGATTCGCTGCTCTACCAGGCGACCGAAGGCTATCTCGACGTGCCGCTCGGGCTGGCAGCCGACGCCGTCGCGATCGGGCTGCTGTATCTCGTCGCCAAGCTCTACGGGCCGCTCGTCGCGCGGCTGCCGTTCCGTTCGCGGCCATGACGCGCCGCGCCGTCATGCGCCGCTGCGACGATAGCCGGCGCCTCTCCTGAAACGATTCGCCATGCGCCGACTCGCCCTTCCGTTCGCCCTCGCCCTGATCGCCGGCGCCATCGCCACCGCCCATGCCACGCCGCCGGCGCCCGCGGCCGCGGTATCGCCCGCGCCGCCTGCCGTGCAGACCGCGACGACGCCGTCGGCCGCGCAGGAGCCGTCGGTCAATCCGGGCAGCAGCGTCGTGCTGCGCACGTTCCGCTCGGCGTCGCTGAAACGCGACTGGTCGTACACGGTCTACCTGCCGCCCGGCTACAACCCGGAAGGCGCGCGCTACCCGGTGATGTACCTGCTGCACGGCAACGCGGGCAACGCGAACGACTGGGTCACGCAGGGCCGGCTGCAGGCCACCGCCGACACGCTGATCGAACGCCACGACATCCCGCCCGTCGTGATCGTGATGCCGCAAGGCGGCACCGACTGGTACGTCGACCGCAAGGAGAAGATGCAGAGCGCGTTCCTCAACGACCTGCTGCCGGAAGTCGAAGCGCACTTCGCGGTGTCGAACCAGCGCGCGGGGCGCGCGATCGGCGGCGTGTCGATGGGCGGCTTCGGCGCGCTGCGCTTCTCGCTGCTAGAGCCGGGGCTGTTCTGCGGCGCGATGCTGCTGAGCCCCGCGATCTATGCGAACGAGCCGCCGCTCAATTCCGCCGCGCGCTACGTCGGCGTATTCGGCGACCGGCAGTTCGATCCGCGCGTGTGGCACGAGCTCAATTACCCGGCGCTGCTGCGCGGCTATTTCGCGCGCAACTGGCGCGTGCCGATGTTCATCGCGGCCGGCGACGACGACCTGACGATCCAGGCGGAATCGAGCGTGCTGTACACACAGCTGCGCCGGGCGCAGAACCCGGCCGAGCTGCGCATCGTCGACGGCGGGCATATGTGGGACGTGTGGCGCGGGTTGCTCGGGCCGGGGTTGAAGTATGCGCTGGAGTGTGTGAAGTGACGGCCGGCGGGGCGTTGCTCCGCCTTGCCGCTCGCTCGGCTCCGCGTTGAGCGAAAGCCACGGTATCCAGCGTGCGCTTCACGATGTCGCTTGAATCCGTACCCGCCGCATTTCGACTACATTGCCAAAGTGGCGATGCCATCGGTCGTCGCCTGCCTCCCCTACTCGACCCGCAGGAAATCAAGCCATGTCTGACTCGAAGAAATTCGCCGCCGTCACGGGCGCCGGCTCCGGCATCGGTCGCGCAGCGGCCGTCGCGCTCGCCCAGGCCGGTTTCACCGTCGCGCTGCTCGGGCGCACGGAGGCGTCGTTACGCGAAACCCGGGACGCCATCCGCACCGCCGGCGGCGACGCGCAGGTATTTCCCGCCGACGTGACCGACGAAGCATCGGTCGACCACGCGTTCGCGCAGATCGCACAGCAATTCGGCCGGCTCGACGTCCTGTTCAACAACGCCGGCCGCAACGCCCCGGTCGTTTCCCTCGGCGACTACGAACTCGACGTATGGAACAGCGTCGTCGCGACGAACCTGACCGGCGTCTTTCTGTGCGCGCGGGCCGCGTGGCGGCTGATGAAGGCGCAAACGCCGCAGGGTGGCCGAATCATCAACAACGGCTCGATCTCGGCGCACGCGCCGCGCCCCGACACGATCGCGTACACGGCGACCAAGCACGCGGTGACCGGGATCACCAGGTCGCTCGCGCTGGACGGTCGCCGGTACAACATCGCGTGCGGCCAGATCGACATCGGCAACGCGGCCACGTCGCTCACGGAACGGATGACGCAAGGCGTCCCGCAAGCGAACGGCAGCCTGGCGCCGGAAGCGCGGATGGACGTCGCGCATGTCGCGAACGCGATCGTCCAGATGGCGAATCTGCCGCTCGATACGAACATACTGAACATGACGATCATGGCGACCGCGATGCCGTTCGTCGGTCGCGGGTAACACGCGCCGCGGTCCGCGCCGGAAGGCAGCGTTCACGTACGGGCGGCGACCGCACCGCGCCGTCGCGACGGCGCTGAATGCGAGCCCGTCGCGACGCAGATTGGTTTCAGTGAGGCAGGCCGATCGCCTGCCGCTCGTCCTCGAGCAGTTGCGTCAACGAACCGTGCAACCGCTCAACGCTGTGCGGCGGTAGCGCGAAGCTTGCCCATCCGAGCCCGCTGTGACGCAGCAACAGCACCGCGCCGCCCTGCAGCGGATGGCGTTCGGCATACCAGCAGGGGTCCATTTCGGTCACGAATGGCTGCTCGTGCGGCGGACGTTCCGGCACGGCAGGCTGCATCGACGCGCGCAGCAGGCTCAAGTACTGGATGACTGCGTCCACGTCTTCCGGATCGAGCACTGCCGCGCCACGCTCGATCGACATCAGCACGACGAGCTTGCCATGCTCCTCGATCATCTTGATGCTCAACGGTTGTGCCATCTTCGTCGTCCTTGCCGCGGTTACGAGATCTCATTATCGACCTCGGTACAGGCTGGCCGCCTGAAGATTTGTGATCCATGCATGAATCTTTTTTTAGAAATCTTCAGAAAGCGCGTCGCGCTGTCGTCCATCCGACTCCACCGCTTTCTAAACGAAATTTCATCCGGCCAGCACCGTTTTTTTAGCGTCCCGCCCACGCGTGCCTTCCATAATGGATTCGCTGCCCGCCCCCGGCAGGCGCAGCGCGATGCGTCGACGCAGCCCGCCGAAGACGGACGCGCCGCCCCGTATTTCCGGCAAATCCACTCCTCGCCGATCATGAACCAACTGCAAGCGATGCGTGTCTTCACGCGTGTGGTCGAGTTGTCGAGCTTCAGTCTCGCCGCACGTCAGCTCGGCATGTCGGCCGCCGCGGTCACGCGCAGCGTCGGCATGCTCGAGGCCCATCTGAACATGCGCCTGTTGAACCGGACCACGCGCAGCCTGTCGCTCACCGAGCCGGGCCGCGAATACCTCGACGGCTGCCGCGCGATCATCGAGAAGCTCGACGAGATCGAATCGAACCTCGCGCAGGTCAATCGCGATCCGCACGGTACGCTGCGCATCGCCGCGTCGGCCACCTCGGTTGCGGCGGGGCTGTGCACGCTGCTGTCCACGTATCGCATCGCGCATCCGCGCGTGCGATTCGACGTGACGACGTTCGATATCCAGGTCGACATGGTGGAAGGCGGCTACGACGTGTGCTTCTGTGACGATCACCGCCTCGTCAACTCGACCTTCGTGTCGCGGACGTTGACGAGCGTGCGCGACGTGGTCGTCGCGTCCCCCAACTACCTCGCGCGGCACGGCACGCCTGTCGAGCCGGTCGAACTGAACACGCATAGCCTGCTGACCGTGTCGAACGGCGCCGCGCGCAACTGGGAGTTCTCGGCTACCGACGGCGCCTGCCGCATCTATACCGGCAATGCGCTGGCATCGACCAGCAACACGATGGTGCGGATCGCGGCACTCAATCACATGGGTATCGCGCAATTGCCGCATCCGCTCGTGGCCGACGATCTCGCACGCGGCACGTTGGTGCCGATTCTCGAACGCTACGAAGCGAACGGCGGCCCGCGCCGCCTCTCGATGCTCTACCCGAGCCGCAATTATCTGTCCACGAAAGTGCGCAGCTTCATCGACTACGTGGTCGACCACTATCGCACGCCCGGGCGCATCGCCATGCAGCTTGCCGCTGCGTGACTTCGCCGGGTCGCGCACGCCATGGCACATATCCTGACGATCGAAGACGATCCGCTGATCGCGGATCGCATCGCGCACACGCTGCGTGCCGAAGGCCACCAGATCGACGTCGCGCGCACCGGCCGCGACGGCATGGCCCGCGCGATGAGCGCGCACTACGACGTCGTGACGCTCGATCGCATGTTGCCCGACCTCGACGGGCTGACGATCCTCGCGACGATGCGCGGCGTCGGCCTCGATACGCCGGTGCTCGTGATGAGTGCGATGTCCGACGTCAATCAGCGTATCCAGGGGCTGCGCGCCGGCGGCGACGACTACCTCGTCAAGCCGTTCTCGCTCGAAGAAATGTGCGCGCGCATCGACGTGCTGATTCGCCGGCGGCCGCGCGGCACGCACGTCGACACGGTGCTGCGCGCCGGCGAGCTGGAGCTCGACCTGGTGCGGCGACGCGCGACGCTCGGCGCGCACGAGCTCGCGCTGCTGCCGACCGAGTCCCGCGTGCTCGAATTCATGATGCGCAACGCCGGCCGCGTGCTCACGCGCACGATGATCTTCGAAGCCGTGTGGGGGTGCCGTTTCGATCCCGGCACGAACCTGATCGACGTGCACGTCGGCCGCCTGCGCAAGAAGGTGAACCGGCCTGGCGCCGCGCCGCTGATCCGCACGATCCGCGGCTCGGGCTACCTGCTCGGTTGAGTCCGTCCGCCACTTAAAACTTGTTTCATCTTTTTAGCGACCCGCTGTTAGGGGCTGCTCCGCAGAATGCGGTCATCGGATGCGCATCGGTATTTTCCCGAAGACGCGCACGTCCGGCTCTTCTTCACGACGCTTTTGAACGGAGCAGCACCTCATGCTGAAAATTGTCCGGCTCGCGCTCACGCGGCCCTATACGTTCGTCGTACTGGCGCTGCTGATTCTGATCGCGGGCCCGCTCGCGGCGATCCGAACGCCCATCGACATCTTTCCGGACATCCGCATTCCGGTGATCAGCGTCGTGTGGAACTACGCCGGCCTGCAGCCGGACGACATGTCCGGACGCGTGATCACGTACTACGAGCGCACGCTCGGCACGACGGTGAACGACGTCCAGCATATCGAGTCGCAATCGTTCCGCGGCTACGGCATCGTGAAGATCTTCTTCCAGCCGACCGTCGATATCCGCACGGCGACCGCGCAGGTCACGTCGATCTCGCAGACCGTGCTCAAGCAGATGCCGCCCGGCACCACGCCGCCGCAGATCCTCAACTACAACGCATCGACCGTGCCCGTGCTGCAGATCGCGCTGACCAGCAACACGCTCGACGAACAGAAGCTGGGAGATTACGCGGTCAACTTCATTCGGCCGCAGTTGCTGTCGGTGCCCGGCGTCGCGATTCCGACGCCGTACGGCGGCAAGACACGCGAAGTACAGATCGACCTCGACCCGCAGGCGCTGCAGTCGAAAGGGCTGTCGGCGCAGGACGTCGCGCACGCGCTCGCGCAGCAGAATCAGATCATCCCGGCCGGCACGCAGAAGATCGGCCGCTTCGAATACAACATCAAGCTCAACAACAGCCCGCTCTCGCTCGACGCGTTGAACGACCTGCCGATCAAGTCGGTCGGCGGCACGACGATTTATATCCGCGACGTCGCCCATGTGCGCGACGGCTATCCGCCCCAAGGCAACATCGTGCGCGTGGACGGCCGCCGCGCGGTGCTGATGAGTATCCTGAAGAACGGCTCCGCATCGACGCTCGACATCATCGCCGGCGTGAAGGCGAAGCTGCCGCTGGTCGAACAGACGCTGCCGCCGGGCCTGAAGCTCGTCACGATGGGCGACCAGTCGACCTTCGTGAACGGCGCCGTGAGCGGCGTGGCGCGCGAAGGCATCATCGCCGCCGCGCTGACCTCGCTGATGATCCTGCTGTTCCTCGGCTCGTGGCGTTCGACGCTGATCATCGCCGCGTCGATCCCGCTGGCCGTGCTGTCGGCGATCGCGCTGCTCGCGGCCACCGGCGAGACGCTCAACGTGATGACGCTCGGCGGCCTTGCGCTCGCGGTCGGGATCCTCGTCGACGATGCGACGGTGACGATCGAGAACGTGAACTGGCACCTCGAACAGGGCAAGGACACGCGCACCGCGATCGTCGACGGCGCGAAACAGATCGTGATGCCGGCGCTCGTCTCGCTGCTGTGCATCTGCATCGTGTTCGTGCCGATGCTGATGCTCGACGGCATCTCGCGCTTTCTGTTCGTGCCGATGGCCAAGGCGGTGATCTTCTCGATGGTGTCGTCGTTCGTGCTGTCGCGCACCTTCGTGCCGATGCTCGCGCAATACCTGCTCAAGCCGCACGCATCGGCCGGCCACGCGTCGGGCGAACTGGCCGCGGTGATGGATCCGCACGCGGGCCATGCCGGCGCGCACGAGGTCCCGCCGTCGCGCAATCCGCTGGTGCGCTTCCAGCGCGCATTCGAGCGCCGCTTCGAAGCCGTGCGCGCGTCGTACCGGATCCTGCTGGGCCTCGCGCTCACGCGCCGCAAGCCGTTCGTCGTCGCCTTCCTCTGCATCGTGGCCGCGTCCTTCCTGCTCGCGCCGTCGCTCGGTCGCAACTTCTTCCCGACCATCGACTCCGGCGAGATCGCGCTGCACGTGCGCGCGCCGGTCGGCACGCGTGTCGAGGAAACCGCCGCCGAACTCGACCGCATCGAAAACACGATCCGCGGCGTGATTCCACCCGCGCAGTTGCGCGAAGTGATCGACAACATCGGCCTGCCGAACAGCGGGATCAACCTGACCTACAACAACAGCGGCACGCTCGGGCCGCAGGACGGCGACATCCTGATCTCGCTGTCGCGCGATCACGCGCCGACCGCCGACTACGTGCGCACGCTGCGCGAACGCCTGCCGCGCGCCTATCCGGGCACCACGTTCTCGTTCCTGCCCGCCGACATCGTCAGCCAGATCCTCAACTTCGGCGCACCGGCCCCGGTCGACCTGCAGGTGGCCGGCCCCAACCAGCAGGCCAACCTCGCCTATGCGCGCGAGCTGTACCGCAAGCTGCGCCTGATCGCGGGCGTCGCCGACCCGCGCATCCAGCAGGCCAGCACCTATCCGCAATTCACGGTGACGGTCGACCGCACGCGCGCCGACCAGCTCGGCATCACCGAGCAGGACGTGACGAACTCGGTGGTCGCGACGCTGGCCGGCACCAGCCAGGTCGACCCGACCTACTGGCTCAATCCGCGCAACGGCGTGTCCTATCCGATCGTCGCGCAAACGCCGCAGTACAGGATGACCACGCTGTCGGCGCTGCAGAACCTGCCGGTCACCAGCGCGAACGGCCAGTCCCAGCTGCTGGGCGGTCTGGCCACGATCACGCGCGGCGTCGGCAACGCGGTGGTGTCACACTACAACATCGAGCCGCTGTTCGACATCTACGCGACCACCCAGGGACGCGACCTCGGCGCGGTCGCGGCCGACATCGACGATATCGTCAAGGCCACCGCGAAGGACGTGCCCAAGGGCTCGACCGTCACGCTGCGCGGCCAGGTGCAGACCATGAACGGCGCGTTCGCCGGCCTGCTGCTCGGCCTCGTGGGCGCGATCGTGCTGATCTACCTGCTGATCGTCGTGAACTTCCACTCGTGGGCCGACGCATTCGTGATCGTCTCGGCGCTGCCGGCGGCGCTGGCCGGCATCGTCTGGATGCTGTTCACCACGCATACGCCGCTGTCGGTGCCGGCGCTGACCGGCGCGATCCTGTGCATGGGTGTCGCCACCGCCAACTCGATCCTCGTCGTCAGTTTCGCGCGCGAGCGCCTGGCCGAAACCGGCAACGCGCTGGCCTCCGCGCTCGAGGCCGGGTTCACGCGCTTCCGCCCGGTGCTGATGACCGCGCTCGCGATGATCATCGGCATGGCGCCGATGGCGCTCGGCCTCGGCGACGGCGGCGAGCAGAACGCGCCGCTCGGCCGCGCGGTGATCGGCGGCCTCGCATGCGCGACGATCGCGACGCTGTTCTTCGTTCCCGTCGTGTTCAGCCTCGTGCATCGGCGCGATGCGCTCAAGCACGACGGTTCCCGCGCTTCCTCCCCTTCCGCGTCCGGAGCTTCCCATGTCCACTGAGATCGATATCAAGTCGCCGAAACGGCTGCCCAACCTCAAGCTCGTCGCCACGCTCACCGCGCTGATCGCGGTCGGCATCGTGGCGACCGGCATCGTCGGCCGCGCGCACGCGAAACAGGAAATGACGACCTGGTCCGCCGAGCAAGCGGTGCCGACCGTGGTCGCGTACACGCCGTCGACCGGCGGCGACGGCGCCACGCTCGTGCTGCCCGGCCATTTGTCCGCATTCGAGAGCGCGCCGATCCATGCGCAGGTGTCGGGCTACCTGCATGCGTGGTACACCGATATCGGCGCGCACGTGAAGTCGGGGCAACTGCTCGGGCTGATCGATACGCCCGAGCTCGATCAGCAACTGCTGCAGGCGCGCGCCGATCTGCAGAGTTCGCTCGCCAACGAGAAGCTTGCCGCGTCCACGGCCGCGCGCTGGAAGAGGATGCTCGCGCAGGATTCGGTGTCGCAGCAGGAAACCGACGAGAAGACCAGCGACCTCGCGGCCAAGCAGGCGATCGTCGCCGCCAACGAGGCCAACGTGCGGCGCCTCGAGGCGCTGGAGGCGTTCAAGCGCATCGTCGCGCCGTTCGACGGCGTCGTCACCGCACGCAAGACCGACATCGGCCAGTTGATCTCGGCCGGCGGCGGCGCCGGCCCGGAGCTGTTTGCCGTGTCCGACGTGCACCGGATGCGCGTCTACGTGAGCGTGCCGCAGAACGAGGCCGCCGCGATCCGGCCCGGCATGACGGCCACACTGACCGTGCCGGAGCATCCGGGCGAGACCTTCCGGGCGACGCTCGCCGACACCGACGACTCGATCGCCGATTCGACCGGCACGCTGCTCGTGCAGTTGATGGTCGACAACCCCGACGGCAAGCTGATTCCCGGCGAATACACCGAGGTGCATTTCGCGCTGCCGGCCGGCAGCAGCCACGTGCTGACGATTCCGGCCAGTTCGTTGATCTTCCGGCAGGCCGGCCTGCAGGTCGCCGTGGTCGGCAAGGACGATCGCGCGGTATTCAAGCCCGTGACGATCGCGACCGACCTCGGCACGCACGTGCAGATCGCGACCGGCCTCGCGCCGGACGATCGCGTGATCGACAACCCGCCCGACTCGCTCGCTGCCGGCGATCCGGTCAGGCTCGCGGCGCCAGCTCGCACCGTCGCGTCGGCCGCGCGCGATACGGAGCGTGCGCATGGCTAACCGGCTTCGGCTTTGCGCGATGCTCGCCGGCGTCGCGTTCCTCTGCGCGTGCTCGTTCGCACCTGCCTATCATGCGCCGCACCCCGCGCTGCCGGCCAGCTTCAAGGAAGCGGGCGGCTGGCAGCCCGCGAAGCCGGCCGACCGCATCGCGCGCGACGGCTGGTGGAAGGCGTTCCGCGATCCCGTGCTCGACCGGCTCGAAGCACGGGTGGCCGCGGCCAACCCCGACGTGGCCGCGGCCGTGGCCCGACACGACGAGGCAACCGCGCTGTTCGATCAGGCGCGCTCGGGCCTGTTCCCGACCATCGGCCTCGGCGCGCAGGTCTCGAGCAACCGTCAGTCGGCCATGCGGCCGTTGCGCGGCTCGAACCAGCCGAACGTCTATGGCGACAACACGCTCGACGCCGGCTTCGACTACGACCTCGACCTGTGGGGCAAAGTCCGCAACGAAGTCGCGGCCGGGCGCGCCGACGCACAGGCCAGCGCCGACGATCTCGCGTCGGTCCGACTGAGCTTGCAGGCCAGCCTCGCGAGCGCGTACTTCAGCCTGCGCGGGCTCGATCAGCAGCAACAGTTGCTGGCCGATACGATCGACACGTATCAGCGCGCGCTGCGCCTGACGATGAGTCGGCACGCAGGCGGCATCGCGTCCGATCTCGACGTGTCGCGCGCGCGGACGCAGCTCGATTCGGCCCGTGCGTCGGCCGAGGACGTACGGGCGCGGCGCGCGCTCTACGAGCACGCGATCGCGACGCTCACGGGTGTACCGGCATCGTCGTTCTCGCTGGCGCCGGATTTGAACGCGGCTTATCTGCCGGCGATTCCGGCCGGCATTCCCGCGACGCTGCTGCAGCGGCGCCCCGACGTCGCGGCCGCCGAGCGCCGCATGGCTGCCGCCAACGCGAAGATCGGCGTGGTGCGCGCGGCGTTCTTCCCCGACGTCACGCTCGGGCTGGTCGGCGGGTATCAAAGCTCGGGCCTCGGCCATTGGCTCCGTGCGCCGAACGAGATCTGGTCGATCGGGCCGAGCCTCGCGCTGACGCTGTTCGACGGCGGCCGGCGCCAGGCGCTCACCGACCAGGCGCGCGCGCAGCTGGCCGAGAACGGCGCGAAATACCGCGCGGTGGTGCTCGACGCGTGCCAGCAGGTAGAAGACAACCTCGCCCTCACGCACCACCTGGGCGACGAAGCCGAGCGCGAGCAAGAAGCGCTCGACGCGGCCGAACGCACGTTGCAGCTGTCGATGTCGCGCTACCGGGACGGCGTCGTCAGCTATCTCGACGTGGTGACGGCGCAGACCACCGAACTCGATACGAAGGTTGCGATGCTGGAGCTGGACACGCGCCGGCAACTGGCGGCGGTGGGGTTGATCGCCGCGCTGGGCGGCGGTTGGTCGACCGATGAAGCCGCATCCGGCGCGCAAGTACCGGCCGCGACGTCGCCCCTTCAATGAACTGAATCCCTTGCGGCATGAACGAGGCGTGTCGCATTTCAAGGCACCCGTCGCGATGACGGGTGCCGTTTTTTACGTCGGCCCGACCGCTCAGAACTTGTGACGGATACCGGCCGCGACCACCGCCTGACGATCGTTGCCCGATGCCGCCAGGTTGAAGATCCCCGCGTGGCCGAGCACCGCGACGCCGTCCGCCCCCGCCACGCGCTGGTACACGCCTTCCAGATAAAGGTCGGTGCGGCGCGACAGCGCATAGTCGGCCTGCAGCATGAGCTGGTTCCACTTCGGCGCGATGCTGCGGCCCGCCTCGTCGAAGCGGCCTTGCGTGAACGTATAGGCGCCGCCCAGCGAGAAAGCCGGCGTGAGGCAATAGCGCGCATTCAGTTCGTAGTTGCTGAAGGTCAGCAACTGGCCGTTCACCGTGCCATACGAACCACCTTGCGACAGTTCTCGCGGGTCGTTCAGGATCGTTCTCGTATAGACCAGGCCGACCGTCGCATGGTCGAACGCATAGTGCGCACCAGCGCCGAACGTGCGCCAGCGGCCGCCGGCCAGCATCGCATCGCCATCCGCGCTGCTCAGCGAACCGCCGGTGTTCTGCGGCTTGTTCACGCCGCCCGGCTGGTCCGACTGCAGGTACGCGACGGCGACGGCGACCGGACCGTTCGCATACTGCGCGCCGACGCTGTACGCGTTGTCGTTGCTGAACCCGCCACCCTGATTGCTGAAGCCGTAAGCGCCGCCGAACGTGAAGCCGCCATAGTTCGCACTGCGGAACTTCACCGCGTTGTTCATGCGTGTGTCGTTGGCGAGGTTGTCGTTGTCGTACGGATGATCGGCGAGGTTGCCGCCGAATCCCGACCCGGTCGCCGACAGCGGCGCGACGAAGTCGACCAGGAAATCGTACTGGCGGCCGAGCGTCACCGTGCCCCACTGGCGGCTCGCGAGGCCGACCCACGCCTGGCGGCCGAACACGTCGCCGCCGTTGCCGAACTTGCCGTTCGCGACGTTGAAGCCGTTCTCGACGGTGAACACGGCCGCGAGGCCGCCGCCGAGATCCTCGTTGCCGCGCAGCCCCCAGCGCGACGTGCTGACGTTGCCGCTCTGCACGCCATAAGCGGGCCCCGCGCCCGCGGCCGATTTCTGGTTGCTGATGTAGTCCAGGCCCGCGTCGATCGTGCCGTACAGCGTCACGCTGCTCTGCGCATGCGCCGCGCTCGCAAGCAGGCATGCGACCGCCGCCGGAATTGCCAGATATGTCTTCATGATGGTTTCGTTGGAGTGGATCGGTCCGATCGCATCGCCGGCCCGGGCGGCGTGGCCGCTCGTGCGCGATGCGATGGCGCCCAATTTAGGCAGCGGGCATGACAGCGCCGTTATCGAAACCGCCCGCAAAATGAAACCCGCTTCATCTTCACGACATACCTGCTTCATGTCTGCGCGAATGCGCGCCGGTTCATGAATTTCTTTTCACGTTGTGCATGCCGATCCGCTAACGTCCCTCCTCTATGCTTGTCCTCAACCCGCGCGGCACCCGCACGCCGCGCCGGGGGATGAACCCAGTCAATCATCATGAGGACTCCCGACATGAAAACCGCCAACATCGTCGCCGCCGCCATGCTCGCCGCGATCGGCACGCTGTCCGCTCCCGCGTTTGCACTGACCGGCAGCCAGCCGATCCACATGTCCCCGGCCGCCACCAAGGACGGCGCGCCCGGCGCTCAGGCTGCCGGCCAGTGGGTGCCGCCTTACGGCCAGCCGATCCACGAGAAGACGCGCGCCGAAGTCCATGCCGAGCTCGTGCAGGCCGAACAGGACGGGCAGCTCAAGTACCTGAACTCCACGCTCTATGCGCATTGAGACGCGTGACGGTGCGGCCGGGCGCGGCGCCCCGCTCACGCGGCCCGCGTCACCAGCGGCGACGCCGCGCGTCCACCCGATTGCTCGCCATCCATGAAGCTTCGTTCGTTGTTCGCTCGTTCTGCCCGTCTCGCGCTCCTGGCGATGGCTGCCTGCGTCGTGTTGTCCGGCTGTGCGTCCGCGCGGCCCGACGGCCCCGGCGATTGCGTCGGCCCAGCCGATTTCTGCGTGCCGTTCTTCGGCTCGTAAACGAACGAGACGGGCGCGCTGCCGGTGGCAGGGCGCCCGTCACGTCATGTTCGTCGCGCGGCCGGAACCGCGCGCTCAGGCGTCCGGCAGCGTTACCTGATAGCCGTAGCGGCTTACCGTATCGATGCGGACGTCGGGCAGATGCCGCGCGAGCTTGCGGCGCAGCCGCGACACCACGAGATTGACGCTCGATGGATCGACATCCTCCTTGTCCTGCCAGACATACCGGATCAACTGGTCGCGTGGCACCGGCGCGTTCGGATGGCGCATCAGGCATTCGAGCAGCAGGAATTCCCGGCGCGTCACGGCGACGCGCAGCTTGCCGTTCTTGAGTTCGCGCGCCAGTGTCTCGACCGCGGACGCACGCGCGACCGGCCGGTCCGCATCGCGCGGCCCCGCGAGCCGCTGCAGCGCCTGCATGCGTTCGTGCAGCTCGATGAACGAATACGGTGCGCAGAAACACGCATCGGCGCCCGCGCGCAGCACATGAATGCGTTCGCGCGCCGACGCCTCGCCGATCAGCACCACGAGCGCGGCGCCGCCGCCGTCGGCAACGAAATGCGGCAGCATCGCGATCAGCGCGGCATCGCCGCCGGGCTCGAACGCGGTCGCGACGATCGCGTCGAACGCCTCCTGCGAGGCGAGGAACAGGCCGTCGCGCGGATCGTCGGCGCGCTGCACGCTGTGCCCGCTTTCCTGCAGCGCCTTGTGCAGCCACGACGCTTCCGGATGCGGCGAAGTCACGAGCAGGACACGCATCGTCAACCGGCCTCGCGGCGGAAATACGCAGGCACGTGCGGCCTCGTCCGGACGGCCGTCATCCCAGCGACCTCGGCCAGCATTCGATCGTCACGCGCGTGCCGGGCTCGGCATTGCCTATGCGCAACGTGAAATCGTGCACGTTGACGACCGTCGACACGATGCTCAGGCCGAGCCCGGCCCCGGCGAGATGCCCGGTACGGCGGCTGCGGTACCGATACCGCAGCACCGCCTCGCGCTCGTCGGCCGCGATGCCCGGGCCATTGTCGATCACGTCGATGCGCGGACCGCACGGCGTGTCGTGAAGTTCGAGGCGTACCGTATCGCCCGACGTCGTGTACTTGAGCGCGTTGTCGAGCAGATTGCTCAGTGCCTCGAACAAGAGGGCGCGATCGCCGTGTATCCGCACGACCGGTTCGACGGCCTGCACGAAGCGGATCGCGCGACTGTCCGCGAGCGGTTCGAACAACTGCCCGACGTCCAGCACCAGATCCTCCAGCGACAGCTCCGCGAACCCGCCTCGCCGCTGCAACGAGCCGATTTCGGCGATACGCAGCATCGCGCGGAAACGGCCGAGCAACACGTCGGTCTCGTTGCGCGCACGCGAAACGAGATTCGCCAGCACGGCATCGTCGAACCGCGCCGCACGCTGCGCCGCCTGCGCGAGCAGCGTGTGCACGTGCGCGAGCGGGGTTCGCAAGTCATGCGCGATGCCGTCGCAGACACCCTTGACCTCGTTCATCAGGCGCTCGATCTCCTCGAGCATGTGGTTGACGAGATGGGACAGCAGATCGATCTCGTCGTGTCCGCCGACCGGCAGCCGCTGGCCGAGGTCGCCCTGCGCAATGCCCTGCGTGATGCGCCGGACCTCCTTCAGACGCCGCATTTGCCGCACGCTGAGCATCAGGCCGCCCACGACGCCCGCGCCCAGGCAAAGCAGCCCGCCGCCGACCAGCGCCTGGATGATCGCCGCGCGGATCCGCAGGATATGCGTGAGGTCGCGACCGAGCACCAGCACGTCGCCGTTCGCACGCCGCTCGGCCATCGCGCGCACGACCGGCGGCACCTGGTCTCCCGAGATCGGCATCGTGTGATCGAGCGTCACGCCGTTGCGGGTCGGCCGCATGCCCGCGGGCAACGCCAGCACATCGCCGGCAATATGCCTGCCGTCCGCGGTAAAGAGTCCGTAGTAGTTGGTGTGCATTCGCTCGTGCTCGATCCGGTGCTGGATCGCGGCGGGAAGCTGGCCGTCCTGTATCGAATCGAAGTAGATCATCTGCCAGTCGATCACCGTATCGGTTTCCCGCTCCATGTCATGCGTGATCACCGATGCGATGAAACCGAGCAGCAGCATGACCGACACGGAGAACGTGACCGCATAGACCGACACGAGCCGAAACGTACTCGAATACCAGCGTCGCGCGGGTGCCGGGTGGACGTGATGCGCGACGGACGCCACGGGATCCGGCTCAGCCAAGGCGATACCCTGCACCGCGTACCGTCTGGATCATCTGCTTCGCATCGGGTGGATCGATCTTCCGGCGCAACCGGCCCATGTGCACTTCGATCAGGTTCGTGCCGGGATCGAAGTGATAGCCCCATACGGCCTCGAACAGCATCGTCCGCGTGATGGTTTGCCCGGCATTGCGCATCATGTATTCGAGCACGCGATATTCGGTCGGCAGCAACACGATTTCTTCGCCGTCGCGAAACACCTTGCGCGAGATCAGGTCGAGCTTGAGCGGACCGACGACCAGCGTCGTGTCGAGCGCGGCCGGCGCGGCGTGGCTGCGCCGCAGCAGCACCTCCAGGCGAGCGGCCATTTCCTCGGGATCGAACGGTTTGGTCAGGTAGTCGTCGCCGCCCGCGCGCAACCCGCGAACCCGCTCGTCGACATCGCCGAGCGCACTCAGCATCAGCACGGGGGTGCGCACGCCGACGCTGCGCATCGTGGTCAGGATCGTGAGGCCATCGACGACCGGGAGCATCCGATCGAGCGTGATCACGTCGAACTCGTTGCCGAGCGCGCGGACCATGCCGTCGCGCCCGTTCGCCACCCATTCGACCGTAAAGCCACGCCTCTCCAGCTCCCCGACTATTTCGTTCGCGGTGATTTCGTCGTCTTCGATCGCGAGTACGTGTGCGATGGCCGCTCGGCCCTCGGCCGGCTCGTCGGGCAGCGCGGGCTCGTTCACCGGGAAAGCTGATGATGCCATGTACGATTCTCGTCTTCGTCGAAAGGGAGTTGCGTGTCGATACCCAACGGTCGAACGCGCTCGAGTCGAGCTTATACGCGCACGCGTAAAGGATGCGCATCCGCTTCATGAAGAAAGTTTCATGTCCGGCAACATCGCGCGCCGGCCGTCGTGGACACGCGCCGTACGAAGCGCCGCAACGCGACATCAGCCCGGGTGCGATCGTGTGCCCGATTTGTCCGCGCGATGCGATGCGAGATCACGTGCGGCATCGCTCGCACGATCCCGCTGTTCGGCTTTCGCGTGCGCGAGCGTCACATCGGCGACCGCGAGCCCGGTGCCCTGCACCTTCGCGAACGCCGGTAGCGACGCACACGCCAGCGCGACGAGTCCAGCCATCATGACGATTGACTTCATTGCATTCCCTCCTTGTGCGCGGCATCGATCGATGGGTCGCTCGACGATACGCCGCTGTTCCTAACCATCCGGAAACACGCGCATGAAGGATTCTTTAACTTCCCGTGCATCCGGCAGCCCGTGCATGGCGCGATCCGGGCTTGCCTAAAACATGTTTCATCATCGCGCTGCGGTTTAGATAGCCCTGCCTCCGTAATCTTCGTCCTGCGGCCGACGCAGGCTCCCTGCCGTGCGGCCTCGACCCAACGCTATCCAGGAGCCGAAGATGAATCATCCCGTCCGTTACCTCGCTTGCGCCGCGATGCTCGCATTGAGCGTCTCCGCACATGCCGAGACGAAACTCACGTCGGCGCAATGCCACGACTATCCGTTCGTGCACGCGAAAGGCCCGGTCTCGCACCGGCAGCTCGTCAATGAACTGAACGAGCTGGAGTCGGTCGGCTACAACCCGTCGTCCGGCGACGAGAGCAGCTATCCCGACGATATCGATTCGGCACAGGCGCGCCTGATGCAGAAGTACCGGCAGGATTGCGTCGGGGCCGCCAATACCGTCGCATCGAGCGGTAACTGAATCCTCTCCGGCAACCGTTCTCCGAGTTTGCGCGCGAGCCTCGCGGCCGCGCGCTTTTTTTTGAATTGATCCGACTCGATCGTCGACGGTGATCGGCAGATCGCCACGTGGATCGACTTTTCCGACATGCCGACGTTTCACGCGAATAAAATCTCGATGTCAACCGGAGGAAAATTTAAAACAACACGTCGCCAAGCGTGTGAGCGCCATCGAGGCTTCAAGACACTCCATCTTTTCGCACGACATTTAGCGGTACATGACACTTTCGAATACTGAAAGATAGTCTTTCCGTGCACGTTGCGGCGACCGCTTTTCCTCTGCCTACACTGCCTCGTCCGCCGAAATCTCGGGACGACATCGACGTCAGCGCTATCCGGTGCCGACTATCCAACCACACCATCAGAGCAACTAAATGAAACGTCAATCGATGAAATTGCGCTGGCTCGCATTCGCGCCGGCACTCCTGCTCGCCGGTGCGGCGCACGCACAGCAGAGCGTCACGCTATACGGGCTGATAGACGAAGGCCTCAACTTCACGACCAACGCAGGCGGTCATCGCGCATGGCAGCTGTCGAGCGGAGACACCTTCGGCAGCCGCTGGGGCTTGAAAGGCAGTGAAGACCTCGGCGGCGGCGACAAGGCCATCTTTCAGCTCGAAAACGGCTTCAACGTGAACAGCGGCAAGCTGGGTCAGGATTCGAGCATGTTCGGCCGTCAGGCGTTCGTGGGCCTGTCGTCTTCACGCTATGGCACGCTCACACTCGGACGCCAGTACGACACCAGCGTCGACGCGCTCGGCTTCGGCGGTATCACGGCGGCCGGCAACTGGGCGGGCGACATCGCGACCCACCCGTTCGACAACGACAACACGGACTGGGATTTCCGCGTCGACAATGCCGTCAAGTATGTGACCCCGACATACCGTGGACTCACCGCGGAAGCGATGTACGGCTTCAGCAACCAGCCCGGCGGATTCTCGAACAATCGCGTGTGGGGCGCCACGCTGAACTACCAGAACGGCAACCTGACCGCGGCGGCGTCCTACCTGAAGCTCGACAATCCGGGGCTCGCGGCGGGTGGCGCGGTCACCGGTGGCGATCTCTTCAACGGGTCCTCGCAGCAGGACATCGGCGTAGCGGCTTCCTACCAGTTTACCCACCTACTCGTCGGCGCCGCTTGGTCCCATGTCGATGTCTACAACCCCGTCGGCAATGCATGGATCGACAATACCGCCCTGCGCAATGGCGCGACGTGGAATGCATGGAAATTCGACAACTTCGAACTCAACACGCAGTACTACTTCACGCATGCCATGTGGCTGGGAGCGGCCTACACGTTCACCATGGCGCATCTGTACACGTCCGACACGAAATATGTGCCCAAGTGGCACCAGATCGCCCTGATGCTCGACTATGACCTGAGCAAACGCACGTCGCTGTATCTGCAAGGTGCGTGGCAGCATGTCGTCAGCGCGCGTACCGGGACCAGCTTCGACGAGGCACAGATCGTGGATGCGTCGGCTGGCGCGTCGTCAGGGCCGAACCAGATGGTCTATCGCATGGGCATGTTGCATCGTTTCTAGCCGCCTGACGCCCGCATCGGAACTTGCGCAGCGCGGCGCCGGTGCGGGCGTCGGCGGGTCAATCGAAATTAATGCGAATCAGCATCCCGGCCAGGATATCAAGCAAGGTCGACCGGACTTGCCGCTGCCATGAAACACCGGCTTCCCGACTATCGCGTGGCACACGCATCGACGGGCGAACCCGAGACCGACACGCCCCATCGATGGCTTCATGATCGGCTTGTCAGTGCCGCCTTTCGACCGTCGATCGATTCGTACGCCATGGCGTCGTCAATCCGATCAAGGCTGAATTCCTGGCCGACGCGCGTCCTGAACACCGGGTCGCCGATCATGCCCTCGAGCGCACTCAGAGCAGCCACCAACCTGTCGTGCTCTCGCACCGTCCGGCTTTCGAAATTGCTGAAACGCCGCATCGACAGATCCTTCGTCATGAAAAGCGGCGCCGACACGGGAAACGGAACGGGGCCGGCCATCGTGCCGTAGAAATATATCGACGAGCGCATCGGCAAACAGGTTGCCATCTGGCCGGTCAGCACACCGCCCACGCCATCGAATACAGCCGTCGTTCCAAGCTCGGAGGACAGCTTTCCGAGCGTGTCGACAAAGTCTTCATCGGTGCGCACGACATGCTCGATACCGCGGCGTTGCAGCGCCTCCTGCGCCGCCCGCCCCCTCACCATGGAGATCGTCGGCATGTTCCTCCGACGGGCAAGTGCCGCGAGCGCCAGCCCGGTTGCCGAGTTCCCCGCCGTGGCGATCACGCCCCGGTGCCCGGCCTCGTCAATCGTTTCGAGAAACGCGTAGGCCGTCATCACGTTCACGAGCGACCCGCAGTAGTCGCGTGCGCTGACGTGTTCGGGCAAGATCAGGCAACTCGTGTACGGCACCTGCGCTTTTTCGCACCACAGCCCGATGTTGTACGCGCTACGGTTCAGCGAGCGATAGATGGCGACGCGTCTACCCATATAACGCGCGGGAACGCCGACACCCGTCGCCACCACCGTCCCGGCGCCGGAAGCGCCCCACACGCCGTACTGGCTCGCCGCGAGCGCGTTGCTACCCTCGGCACGCGCACGCAAAAACAACTTGTCGCCATGGTTGATCGCAGATGCCTCCATGTCGATCAGCAGATGGCCTGCTTCCGGCCGGCTCGGTGGCCGAATATCCTGTACTTCCAACGAGCGTTCAGCGGTAACGCAGATAGCTTTCATGACGCGTTTCTCCAGCGGCAAACAGTGATGGCGGTAACTGCACAGGCCGTAACTTAAACAAGTGCGCCTGTTGCCGAAACGCGGCCGCCCGGCATACCATCGATTCCAGTACAGAATGGATCGATACGAATACCCATGGATCGCCTGAATGCAATTCGCCTGTTCGTTCGACTGGTCGAATGCGGCAGTTTTTCCGCTGTAGGGCGAGAGGAAGGCATTGGACAACCGACCGTAAGCAAGCAGATTGCCGCGCTGGAGGAGTATCTCGGCGCTCAGTTGGTGTTGCGAACGTCGCGTCAGGTAGTGATCACCGCGGCAGGCCACGCGTTCTATGAATCGGCCAAGCCCTTGATGGAGGGCTTCGATTCGCTGGAATCATCGGTCGGGACGCGACAGCAATCTCCACAAGGCCTGGTTAAATTGACGACGGCGCCCGCCTACGGCCGCCTATGCGTGACGCCATTGCTTCCCGGTTTTTTTCGACAATATCCGCACGTTGCGCTCGAATTATCCGTATCCGAGCGACAGGTTGATCTGGTCGGCGAAGGATTGGACCTGGCGATCCGCCATGGGCCACTGATGGATTCCTCGCTGACAGCGAGAAAACTATCGGAGACGGAATCGCTGCTCGTCGCCAGTCCGGGCTATCTCGCGGCCAAAGGCAAGCCTACCCGGCTGGCCGATCTGGACGGACATACAGGCGTCGTCTTCGCTCGAAACCACGAGCGCCGCCCTTGGCGCTTCAAGGTCGGAAGGGAAACCGTTCATCGGGTTCCGCAGGGATCGTTTTTGACGGGCGACGCAGAGCAGGTGCGCGCAGCGGTCCTGCACGGGCTCGGCATTGCGCAGGCCCCACGATGGCTCTTCGGAGCCGAAATCGATGCCGGACAAGTCGAAGTCCTCCTGCCTGAATTTCAGCCGGAACGCATGGCAACCCACCTCGTCTATCCAGCCGGTCGACGCGTACCGGCGCGAGTCAGGGTGGTGATCGATTATTTGATGTCGACGCTCGGAACGTGACGGTGGTACTTGCAAGCGCAAGGCGTCAGCAATCGGGGACGACAAACCCCGCTTCATCCTCGTATCGAACCACGTCGGGCCGCACACGAAACGGCTTGTATACGATAGGGGTTACACGCCCTTGTACCGATCGCCGGAAACAAGACTACCCTTTCATACTTCGATCCCAAGGAGGCTCGTTGCCGAACGCTGCGGTCAGGTAGTCAACGAACCGTCGAACCTTGAGCGGTATGCGCCGCGCACTCGGGTAGACCGCCTGTATCGCCAACTCGGTCGCTCGGTAGTTCGGCAGCAGGGCGACGAGCTCGCCTCGCCGCAGATGCTCCCCGAAGACGAACGTGGGGCCGTACGCGACGCCAGCCCCCGCCAACGCGGCAGACATGAGCATTTGGGTGTTGTTGGCGGCGACTCGACAGGGCCCTTCGATCACATGCGCGCGGTTTTTCGCATCGAATAGCGTCCAATCTCCGGCCGAGACGGCTTCGCTGAAGACGAGCCGCTGTGCATGACGTAAATCACTTGGCCTACGCGGTGTTCCATGCCGCTCGATGTACGCGGGGGACGCGCACATAACCATTCGACATGGCGCGATGCGACTTGTAACGAGCCCGTTGCCCTGAAGCTTCCCGATCCGGATGGCGACGTCGATACCGGCCTCCAGGAGGTCGACATAACGGTCGCCGAGCAGCACTTCCACGTTGACCTGCGGGTGGTCCTCGAGATAGCGGGCAGTGACCTCGCCCAAGTGCATCGCACCGAACGTGACAGGCGCCGCGATTCGCAACACGCCGCGCGCCGTGCGTTGCGAATCGTGCGCTTCCCGGCCGGCGTATTCAAAGGCTTCCAGAATTTGCTTGCTGCGAACGTAGTATGTCTGACCGATATCGGTCAGACTCAAGCGCCGGGTGGTTCGTTGTAGAAGCCGCGCATTCAGTTGGGCTTCGATCGCACTCACATGTTTTCCCGCCATGGCCGGCGACAACCCGAAACGCCGCGCGGCCGCAGCCAGACTGCCCTCTTCGACCGCAGCGACGAACACGCCAAGGCTGGTCAATCGGTCCATTTTCGCATCAACCTGATTCGATCACGCCATTATCGACTGCCGCTATCCCGCGCGCAATTATCAAGTTGCAGGCTCGACGCTACGATTGCCTCACCCAACCGAGAAGAGGCAGCGCAAATGGAAATCGAAGTGAATGGCACGCGAATCCACGTCACCCAAGCCGGCCACGGCGATCCTGCCCTGGTGTTCCTGCATTACTACGGCGGCTCGTCGCGGACATGGCAACGTGTGACAGACCGGTTATCGAGCCGATATCGCACCGTTGCCACCGACCACCGGGGCTGGGGCAAATCCGCTGCACCAGCGGATGGCTATGGCATTGCCGATCTCGCGGCAGACGCCGAGGGCATCATCGAGACATTGGATTTGCAACGCTACGTACTCGTCGGTCATTCCATGGGCGGCAAGGTCGCGCAGTTCATCGCGTCGCGACGGCCGAACGGGCTTCAAGGCCTCGTGCTCGTCGCGCCATCCCCCCCGTCGCCGATGCTGCTTTCCGCTGACGAACGTGCGACGCTGACGGGCGCCTATCGATCGCGCGAGTCGGTCGAATTCGTCATCGACCACGTACTGACCGCCAAACCGCTCGACGCCGCCTGTCGTGAAATGATCATCGAGGATAGCCTGAACGCTGCGCCGCAAGCTAAAGCCGCTTGGCCGGAGGTGGCAATGCGCGAGGATATCCGTGCCGCGGTGGCTTTGATCGACGTTCCGACGATCGTCATCTCCGGCGAACTGGACCAGGTGGATCGCGTGGTCACGTTACGGACGGAACTGTTGCCGCGCATTCCGCAGGCGACCATGCACGTTCTTCCCGGTGTCGGCCATTTGGCGCCGCTAGAGGCACCGGCCGAAGTTGCGCGAATCATTGAAAACTTTCTTGCTGCATGATCTCGCCGCGATTGTCGATCAGCACGAGCGGGTTGTACGGTACCTCGCGTGGGGGCACTTCGTGGCGCTCGCCCGTGATCGAGAACACACCCGACACGTTGGCACGCCGCCGCGATCTCGGCATCGCCCCGCGCACGGTGAACAAGCATCTCGAACACCTGTTCCGCGAGTTGCATGTCGAGACCCGTGCGGGGGCGGCCGCCGCGGCGCTCAAGATGCTCGAGCGCACGTGAAAGGACCGGATCGCGGAATCGCCCCGTTCCCCAGCCCGGGCTGCTCGCCCAGACATGATTTTGTAGACTTGATCTTTTGCTCCGTTTCTGGATAATTGTTCATGCCTCGCGCGACATGCTCCTTTGCATCGCTCGCCACGAGACCCTAGCCCGCCAGCCCCTCCCGGCTGGCCTCCCCCGTTTCGGCGCCTGACCGACCGGTCCGCCGAAATACCGACACGATTCCATCCGGCAACGGCGGAATCGTTCGCCTGCAGCGCAGGCCGTGAAGCGCCAGAGGAGACACTGGCGCCTTGCTCCAAGTGCGGCTTCAGATCGTGCTCAACCAGAGGAATCGTCGCGCCCTCGACCCAAACCGGTTTGGATGGGCCGTGAGCGATTTCCCCACTCGGTGACCGACATGACCAGGCAATCACCCCCCGTACAAACCGGAAGTCCTTCTCATCGGCGCTTGCCATTTGCCCGACGCGGCGGCATGCCGTCCTGCGACGTCCACGCGCTCGCCTGAGCGTCCGTCCGCGCCGTCCCGCTGCGCGACTCGATCGAAGCGCCGCCGCACATGCGGTGGCGACTGTTGCCGCAGCGGACCCATGCCGTCACGTCACGCGTTCGTTCGCGCGTGCGACGAACCGCATCACAAGGAAAACCGTCATGGCTTCTGATTCCGCCCTTCCCGACACACCCGCGGCCCGCCCCCGGCCCACGCCGTCCGCCTACATGCGTACGGTCGCATCGATCGCGGCGATCGCCGGCGGGCTCTATGGATACGACACCGGCATCATTTCGGGCGCGCTGCCCCTCATCGCGCGAGACTTCGGCCTCGACTACCGCGCGCAGGAGCTCGTCGCCGCGGCGATCCTGCTCGGCGCGGTGATCGGCGCGCTGGCCGGCACCCGCATGTCGGCCGCGCTCGGACGCCGCAAGACCATCACGATCGTCTCGGCGATCTATGCGGCCGGCGTGCTGGCTGCCGCGCTCTCGCCCGACGTGTGGTCCCTTGCCGCTGCCCGGCTCGTGCTCGGATTCGCGGTCGGCGGCTCGACGCAGATCGTGCCGACCTACATCGCCGAACTCGCGGAGCCGGACAAGCGCGGCCGCCTGGTCACCTACTTCAACGTGTCGATCGGCATCGGCATCCTGCTCGCGGCATTGATCGGCGTCGCGGGTAACGACCTGTTTTCCTGGCGGGCGATGATCGGCATCGCGGTCGTCCCGTCAGTGATCCTGATGATCGGCATGACGCGGCTGCCGCGCAGCCCGCGCTGGCTCGTGGAGCAGGATCGCATCGCCGACGCGCATGGCGAGTTGTCGAAGGTACGGGAATCTCAAGCTGCCGTCCGGCACGAGATTGCCGATATTCGGGATGTGGTCGAGCGACAGCAGAACAGCGCGACATCGGGCTGGCGCACGATGCGCGAGCCCTGGGTGCGCCCCGCCCTCGTTGCGGGCCTCGGCGTCGCCGCGTTCACCCAGCTCAGCGGCATCGAGATGATGATCTATTACACGCCGACGTTCCTTCGCGACGCGGGGTTCGGCGCGTCGGCATCGCTCTGGGCCGCGCTCGGCGTCGCCATGACGTATCTCGTGATGACCTTCATCGGCAAGCTGATCGTCGACCATGTCGGCCGCCGCACGCTCAGCCTGGCGACGCTGCCCGTCGCGGCAGCCAGCCTCGTGCTGCTTGGCTGCCTGCTGCGCGGCGACGTCGCCTTGCCCATGCAGCAACTGTGGATCGTCATCTGCCTGATTGCGTTCATGGTGTTCAACGCCGGCGGTATCCAGGTCATCGGCTGGCTGACGGGCGCGGAAATCTACCCCGTCGCGATCCGCAACCAGGCCACCGGCGCGCACGCCGCGATGCTATGGGGCTCGAACCTGCTGCTGACCGGCACGGCGCTGACCGTGACCCAATGGCTCGGTGTCGGCGGGGCGATGTGGGCGTACGCGTGCCTCAACGCGCTCGCATGGGTGTTCATCTACTCGATGGTGCCGGAAACGCGCGGGCGCAGCCTCGAGGACATCGAACGCGCATTGAAGCGCGGAACGTTCGGGCCGCGCCATTCATGAGCGAACCGGTTCAAGCGAGCCGCGTCTTTCCCGCCTTCTCGTCACGGAAACCAACATGAACGAACGCATTGCCACGCGCCAACTTTCGGATCATGCGCTGATCAGCGATTGCGACGGCGTGCTCGTCGATAGCGAGGCCATCGCCGCACGCATCATCGTGACGCGCCTCGAGCATCTCTGGGGGCTCGCCGGCCTTCGCGACGTCGTGCGTCCCCTGCTCGGCATGCGAGCCGAGCAACTGCTGCGCACGGTCGCAACCATCGTCGATCGGCCGCTCGACGACGACACGGTCGACGCGATCCGCATGGACGTGCATGCAAACGCGGTGAATGCGCCGGCCATCGACGGCGTGCGCGACGCGTTCGCCGCCATCCCGCTCGTCAAGGCGTGCGCGAGCAACAGCGATCTTGCCTACGTGCGCAGCGTGGTTGACCGGATCGGCCTGGCCGACATGTTCGGCGAACGCCTGTTCACGGCCGACCAGGTGCCGTCGCCCAAGCCCGCACCCGACGTCTATCTGGCCGCCGCCCGTCGCATGCATGTCGCGCCCGAACGGTGCATCGTCGTCGAAGACAGCGCGACGGGGACGGCCGCCGCGATCGCCGCCGGCATGACCGTGCTCGGCTTCGTGGGCGCCGCGCACGCGGCACGAACGCAAACGGACAAGTTGCACGCCGCGGGTGCATACGTCGTCTTCGACGACATGGCCGCGCTGCCGTCGCTCGTCGAACGCTGGCTGCGGCGCATGCACGACACGACGCCCGCGTTGCGCGAACGCGCCTGACCTTCCTCATCGAGAAACACCTCGCGATCATGAACGACAACGCATCCCCTCCGGCGCGCGAAGACGGCCCGCTCCATCCGCTCTCCAACGCAACCCTCGGACGCGCGGCGCCGCACGTCGCCGTTCCTGCGTACGACCGTCGTCGCCTGACCGCAGGCATCGCGCATATCGGCGTCGGCAATTTCCATCGCGCCCATCAGGCGCGCTACATCGACCATGTGCTGCATCTGCCCGGTCACGCAAACTGGGCAATATGCGGAATCGGCCTCGGTAACGGCCCGGCCTCGGTCGCAAAGGCCGACGCGCTTCGCGCGCAGGATGGCCTCTATACGCTGACGGAATTCTCGAGCGACGGCGCGGCAGCCGTGCGCGTCATCGGTGCGATGATCGAGTATCTGCACGCACCGGCCGATCCGGAAGCCGTACTGACCCGGCTTGCCGATCCGGCGATCCGGATCGTATCGCTGACCATCACGGAAGGCGGTTACAACCTCGACGAGACGACCGGCGCATTTCGGTTCGATACGCCCGACGTCGCGCACGATCTTCTGGGAGGACCACCGCGTACCGCGTTCGGGTTCATCGTCGAAGCGCTCAGACGGCGCCGGGCCGCCAACGTGCTGCCGTTCACCGTGATGTCCTGCGACAATCTGCGCGGCAACGGCGATACCGCGCGACGCGCGGTGCTCGATTTCGCGCGGGCGGTCGACGTCGATCTCGCTGCCTGGATCGAGCGTTACGTCGCGTTCCCGAACAGCATGGTCGACCGGATCGCGCCGCAGGTGACGGACGCGGTCCGCCTGCACGTCAACCGGTTGTCAGGCATCGACGACACGGCGCCCGTCGTTGCCGAAGCATTCTCGCAATGGGTGGTCGAGGACAGTTTCAGCGCCGGACGCCCGGCCTTCGACGCGGCGGGCGTCGAATTGCGCGACGACGTCCATGCGTACGAAGCCATGAAGGGGCGCATGCTGAACGCTTCCCACATGTTGCTCGCTTACCCGGCGATTCTGCTGGGACATCGCTTCGTCCACGACGCCATGGCCGATCGCGATCTCGCCGCGCTGCTCGACACCTTCCTTGCCCGGGACGTCGCCCCGATCCTCACGCTGCCGCACGGCGTGTCCGCGGCCGCCTATGCGGGAAATACGCTCGCGCGCTTTCGCAACGCCGCACTGGGCGACCAGTTGCTGCGCGTCGCGCACGACGGCGCGTCGAAGATCCCGGTATTTCATGAAAAGACCATCGGGGCACTGCTCGCGCGCAACGGCGACATGCGCCGTGAAGCCCTGCTGCTGGCCTGCTTCCAGCATTACCTGCAGGGTGTCGACGATCTCGGCAACGCGTTCGTCGTCAGTGAACCGCAATTCGATGCAGCGGATCTCGAGCGCGTGCGAAGCGGCGACCCGCTCGCGATCCTCGACTCAAAGCCGTTCGCCGCACTCGGGCTCGATACCAACGCGGGATTCGTCGGGCTATTCCGCACGATGCAGACAGCCGTGGCAACACGCAGGACGCGCGATGCGATCCGGCTGGCGCTCGATTCTTCAGACGCCTGAACAACGTATCGCTTCCCGAACATCGGTGGCGCGAACGCTGCTGTCGGACCCATGCGGCCGTGCCTCTCCGGTATTTCGTCCGAACAGCGCGTCCTCGAATGCCCGGTTGAGTTCGCTCAACTTCGCGTCGAGCCGAGCCAGTTCCCGATGGGCCGGTAACGGAGGATCACCGGCTATCGCGCGCGTTGCGTGCCCGACGTTCGCATCCGCGTCGCGTCGCACCGGGCTGCTGCGATCCAGATCGCTCATCAACGTATCGATTCGCGTGGCGAGGGCGGCGCGCGCACGCCGCTCGACGGCGGCCACCGCGCCACCGGCTTCAACAGGCAGAAGCGTCGCCACGATTCGGCCATGAAGCCAGCAGACCAGCAGCGTGTCCGACAACCGTCGGGCATCGCCGGATACGCGGAGCATGCGCCACGCGGCCAGCGGCCTGATCGCCATGCGCACGTCGTGAAAACGGCGATCGGCCGCGCGCGTGTGCGCGGCCCCCGGCCGCGTGCCGTCGTCGTGTTCGTGCACGAGTTCGCGCAGCGCCGCCAACAGGCCGTGCGAGCGCGTCGCGATGTGGCGCGACGCCGCCAGCGGCATCACCAGCATCGCCGCCGCGAGCGAAACCGCGCAGCCGATCAACACCTCCCCGATCCGCAGTTCCGCCAGCGCGCCGATCTCGAACCCGAGTTGCGCATAGACGAGGCCGATCAGCACCGTGAGAAAGAAAACGCCGCGCCCATAGGCGTGCAGGATGTGGTACGCCCAGGCGAACACGCACACGCCCATGGCGACCGCCACGAGCGCATTCGCATGATGAACGGCGCCGACGACGAGTACGCTCGCGAGCGCGCCGGCGAGCGTGCCGGCGACGCGTTGCGCGCCGCGATAGATCGTGTCCGCGCACGAATACGTGCCAAAGAACACGACGAACGTGCTGAGCACCGCCCACATCCATCGCTCCGACGACAGCGTCTCGCCGATCAGCATGGCGGCACACGCAGCTGCAGCCGCGCGGAACGCCGGCAACCATGCAAGCGTGCGCCAGCCGGCGCTCCACCGCACCGCACGCGCGGGCCGCGGCATCGCGGGCGCAGGTGCGGCGGCCATGCGCGCCGCCACTGCGTCGGCGACGCAATCGAAGCGGACGATCGCGCCGCGTAGCGCCGCGGCGGCGGCATCGGTCCGATCGTGGTTCAGCACGCGCCGGGCCGACGCGATCTCCAATGCGACGAGCGCGGTGTGCAATGCATGCGCGTCGTGTTCATCGAGTGTCGATGCATGATGCTCGAGCGCGATGGCGGCTTCGTTCAGCGCCAGTAGATGGGCGATCGCATTCAGTGAGCCGGCGTGCGACACGTCGCTGCGTGCGATGCACGCCGCCTGCAGCGATACCGAGCGCGCGATGCGCCGGGGCGTGGGCGCCGCGTGCACCGGCAACAGCATCCGGCACACGAGCACGACGCTTGCGGGGCCCGCGATCGACATTGCCAGCATGCGGCTCGCCTGTAGCGTGGTCGGATGCAGATAAAGGCCGAGGTAGTACATCGCGATCGCGAGAAACGCACACCCGATCGCGCGCGGCCCGCGGGTCTGGCACAGCATCGAACAGAACAGCACGGTCACGAAACCCGCCTTGCCGACGGCGGGCCACGCGCTCACGACGGCGGCCGCGGCGAAACTCGTGCATGCGACGCCGTACTGCCACGCAAGCGATTCATACCAGTCCAGCCGATGAGCATCGCGCAGAAAGAGCGGCGCGATCATCGCGAAAAGTATGCCCACGGCGCCGGTGGTGATCGCCAAACCGAGGTGCAGCGCCGACGCAATGCCGAGCGCGCCGGCAAGCATGCTCGCCAGTGCGGCGCGCGCCCCGCCCAGCAGCCGATGAAGACCGGGATCGACGATAAGCAGGCGGTCAATGGCCCGCGACAACGAAACAACCGACATGATCGAAGCATTCCAGGAGGCAGCGCGGCGACTTCCGGCCGGGATACCGGCCGAGCTTTCATGGCGGCCATCGCGGGTCGCGCGGGCCGCCGTGCCGAATTCAAAACACGCGGTCCACCCAGCCGTGGCGATCGACTTCGCGCCCGTTCTGGATATCGAGCAGCGCCGCCTTCAGGCGCGATGTGACCGGTCCCGCGCCCCCTTCGCCGATCGTGAAGTCGTACGCGCGGCCCTTCACCCGGCCGATCGCCGTCACGACCGCCGCCGTGCCGCACGCGAACGCCTCGACCAGCCGACCGCTGCGCGCATCCGCCTGCCACTGCTCGATCGTGTAGCCTTCCTCCCGCACCGTGTAATTCAGTTCCCGGGCCAGCGTGATCAACGACGCGCGCGTGATGCCCGGCAGAATCGTCCCGTTCAGCGGCGGCGTCTGGATCGACCCGTCGTCGAACACGAAGAACACGTTCATCCCGCCCAGCTCCTCGATCCAGCGGCGTTCGACCGCATCGAGAAACACCACCTGCTCGCAGCCTTCGCGAATCGCCTCCGCCTGTGCGGCCAGGCTCGCCGCGTAGTTGCCGCCGCATTTCGCGTCGCCCGTTCCGCCCGGCGCCGCCCGCGTGTAGTGCTCGGACACCCACAGCGTCACGCCCGACGCGCCGCTCTTGAAGTACGCGCCGACCGGCGTCGCGATCACGCAGTACAGATACTCCGGCGACGGCTTCACGCCGAGCACCGCCTCCGTGGCGATCATGAACGGACGCAAATACAGCGCCGCGCCGTCGAACGCCGGAATCCAGTCGCGATCGGCCCGGACCAGCGCACGCACCGATTCGACGAACATCGCCTCCGGCAACGGCGTCATCGACAGCCGCTCGGCCGAATGGCGAAAGCGCCGTGCATTCGCATCGGGACGGAACAGCGCCGCGCCGCCGTCCGGCAGCCGATAGGCTTTCAAGCCCTCGAAGATTTCCTGCGCGTAGTGCAGCACGAGCGTCGCCGGATCGAATCGGAACGGTTCGCGCGGCCCGATTTTCGCTTGATGCCACCCTTGTTCCGCCGAATACCGGATCGTCACCATGTGATCCGTGAAGACCCGGCCGAAACCGGGATTGGCGAGCAGCGCGGCGCGCTCCGCCGCCGCGACAGGGTGAGGATTTTGTTCGAATTCGAAATGCTGGACGGAATCGGTGCTCATCGTTTGCCCCTTGATCGGCAGCGGGACCGTCCCGGCTGCTACGGGCAAAAATTTATCGCAGAAAAAATAATTTCAGGTTGCGTGTTCGACTTAAGATGGGCGCGATTTGGCAATTCCGTGCCTCAAGAAGCGAACATTCGGGCACCGCGTGCCTCAACCCAATCTGTCGGATCAATGGCGATGATCGAGCTGGACGAAATGGACCGCCGCATTCTGCGCGTGCTCCAGGAAGATGGGCGAATCCAGAACGTGGAACTGGCGCAGAAAGTGGGCTTGTCGCCGTCGCCGTGCCTGCGTCGCGTCAGGCAGCTGGAGCAGGCCGGCGTCATCGAGCGCTACGCGGCGCTGCTCGACGCATCGAAGATCGGCGCGGGGTTGACCGTCTTCGTCCGCATCTGGCTGACGAGCCAGGACGCGAAAACCGTCGACCGTTTCACGGAGGCGGTTCAACGTCTTCCGCAGGTTCTCGAGTGCCACCTGATGGCGGGCGATTGCGATTGCCTGCTGCGCGTCGTGACGGCCGACATCGACGCCTATCGGAAACTCCAGATCGACCACTTGACCCGGATCGACGGCGTGCAGAGCGTGAAGACCGAGATTCCGATGCAGAGGATCAAGCAGACTTCCGTGCTTCCGCTTTGATCGCGCATGCGGTGCAGCGCTCCGCGGATCGCGGGTATCGCCGACGACGGCGGGTCGGTCACCCGCCGCAGCGCGATCGATCGGTTCCTGTCGAACCGGAACGCGTGTCGGCGACCGAGCGGCATGTATCGAATCATCACGCGCGACCGGATGAATGCGCGTATCGTTCGCGAAGCCGCGCAGCTTACGCGAACGGCATGGGCGTCAGAAATGATGCAGCAGCGCGATACGCGCGACATATTGATTCGGGCCCGACGAAATGTCGGCCGCGCCCGGAATGTACGCGTAGTCGAAGTCGGTTCCCGTGTGCGCGTTCATCGCATGCTGATAGACGCCCTCCACGAATACCGACGTGCGTTTCGACAAGTCGTAATTCAACTTCGTGCTCAGTTGATGCCACTTCGGATTGAACGCGCCGACCGTCGACGCGACGCGGGCCTGGGTGTACGTGTATGCCGCGCCGACGTAAAACGCGGTCGTGAAATGATAGAGGCCGTTCACCTCGAAGTTGTCGAACTTCCACGATTTCCACGCACCGCCCGCTGGCTGCGTCGTACCGGTGAAATATGCGTTCGAAGTCGGGTCGTAGACGTCGACGTGCGAATACGTGAATCCCACCAGCGCCTTCGAGAACGCGTAATTCACGCCGATGCCGATGTTCTGCTGCGACGATGCGTCGAACGTGTTGTCGCCGGTGATCGCCCCGGTCGAATCGGCATTGCGTGCGTGATCGATCTTCAGATACGACGCGCCGACCGTCAGCCCGCCCTGCTGGTATTGCAGCGCGGCGCCATACAGGCGGTTGTTCGCGAAGCCGCCCGCCTGATTGCTGAATCCATACATCGCCTCCGCGGTCACGCCGTGCCACACCGGCGACACGTACTTGACCGCGTTATTCACGCGGAACGAGTAGTCGGTGTTGTCGTTGTCGTACGGATGCGAGAACAGGTAGCCGGTCCAGTTGCCGTTCGCGGTGAGCGGCGAGAAGAGGTCGACGCTCGGATCGTACTGGCGACCGAACGTCAGCGTGCCGTATCGATCCGACGCGATGCCGACGAAGGCCTGGCGGCCGAATTCCCGACCGCCCTGGTTCATTTTCCCGGTGTTGACGTCGAAACCGTTCTCGAGCGTGAAAATCGCCTGGTAGCCTGCGCCAAGGTCTTCCGTACCCTTGATACCCCAGCGGCTGCCGTAGTCATAGCCGCTTTGCAGTTGCACGGTTCCGTGGCCGCGTGCGTTGCTCGTGTAGTTGATACCGTCCTCGATCTTGCCGTACAGGGTCACGCTGCTCTGCGCATGCGCGGCTGCAGCAAGCAACGCGGCGGGCGCGATGATCCCCCAACGCTTGTTCATGATGATTTTCCCCCCCAGGGTTTTTGGTTTGCCGGTCGTAACGCTTGCGCGCTGCGTATGTGCCGCGTCGACACGCCTCGGCGATGCGACGGGCGCAGTGTAATGAGCCGATTTTCCGCTGTTAGCCCTTCGCCGCGGGAAGGTGCTCTTCAAAATGGGGGGTATGTGTCAGCGCGGAAAACGGCTAGCCGGCCGTTGAAATCGGCCCGCGGCCGCTCGGCGCACCCCGGATCGGGAAGGCAACGAATCGCGGACACGTTTCGATGAAAAACGTGAGCCCGGATCACGTCGCTTTCCGGATGACCCGAAAGACGACGAGCGGTACCAGAAAGAACGGCATCCGGTCTGCCCGCCGCGACAGCAAGAGAGAACCCGGAAAGGCCGGCCGATCTCCGTCCGGTTGCAAACCGCAACCGGACGATCGACAGGCCGATCAACCTCAATTGCTGAAGATCAGACCGCGAGCGGCGCCATTGACGTAAATCCGGCCGTATGTGTTCCAGTCGCCGGCCATCACGCCGGAGTCGCCGAACTGGTGCGCGTCATCGTTGAAGCGCGCCCACGTCGCGCCACCGTCGTCGGAATGGTAAATGCCCCAGACGCCGTTCAACGTGCCTTCCACATAGACCGCGGCCGAGTACGGCGAACCGGTCGGCGCCTTGCCCAACGCGATCACGGTGGCGCCCGGCGTGTCGTTGGTCGACGCGAAGGCGCCGAGCTTCGTCCACGTCGCCCCCGAGTCCACCGAGCGGTACACGGCCGTGCCGTCGGCCAGCCAGAGATCGCCCTCCGCGTTCGGATTGACCGCCATCGACGTATCCCGCCACGCATTCCAGGCCAGGTTCGCGTTCACCGAGCCCTGGCTCAACGTGAACGTGTGGCCGCCGTCGTTAGACACGTAGACCTTGCCGCGCTGCCAGCTCCACGGTGCGCCGCCGGAGTCGTAGGCATAGACCTTGTTCGGGTTCTTGCGGTCCGCGGCCAGGCGGTAGGCACGCGGGAAGCCGTTCCAGGTGGCACTGAACGCCGGCAGGTTGGTCGCCGTCCAGCTGGCGCCATTGTTTGTCGTGAACGACGGGACCGAGTCCGGCGGCGCCCAGGTCACGTTGTTGCGGGACGGGACGACCAGGTTGCCCACGTGGCTCTGGCTTGCCGCGGCACCGTTGGGCAGCGACGCGAACGTCGCCCAGCTATTGCCGCCGTCGCCCGACCAGAAGCCCCTGATCGCATGGCCGTTGGCGTTGTCGACGCCCGCGGCCGCGATGTACGTCGGATCGGACCACGACATGTCGGCCGAATTGCCGTTGCTCCACGTGTTCAACGGGCCTTTCGTCGGCCTCGTCGAGAGATCCGTATTGACCCACGTGCCGATGTCGCCGGCGCTGTTGATGAAGTTGTACGACGCACCGGGCGGCGCCGTGACGAGGGCCAGCGTCACGGTTTCCTCGAGGTTGTCGACCTTGGGGCTCCAGGTTGGCGTGGGCGACGAGGCGTTCATGGTTTCACAGATGCCGCCGCCGTGGACGTGCATGATGTGATCGCGATTGGCGGGGTCGATGGTGACGCTTTCCACCCAGCCGGCGCAGCCATCCGGGGCAATGCCGGTATGCGGCATGCCGGCCTCGATTTCGCGCCACGTGCTGCCGCCGTCATCGGATAGCTGAATGGTCTTGCTGGTGTCGCTCCAGCCCGTCATGCCCAGTGCGATGCGGGCGGACGCGCCCAGACCGGAAACGGACAGGCCGCCAAAGCCGTTGCCGGTGGAGCGGTTGAGCAGCGTCCAGTTGCCGTTGTTGCTGCCGCCGAACCTGTAGAGATAGCTCGGTCCGCCGATGCCCTGGCCGACGCTCGCGTTGAACACCACGTAAAAGTTGCCGTCGGAAGTGCGCACGACGTGCGGGATGTAGTAGCCGGACACCGTCGGCGGGGCGGGCACCGGCGTCCACGAGAACCCGCCGTTGGTGGACTTGTACAGGGTCGACGTCAGGCCCGCCGCGTTCGCGTAGTCGGGGGCGACGGTGGCCCACATGATCCAGGTCGGCTGGCCACTGCCCTTGCCCGACGTATCGAAGATCACCTGTTCGACGCCGAGCGGGGAACCGCCGCCGCTGATCGTGGCGGAGGACAGGCCCGAGACCTGCGCCCAGGTGCGGCCCGAATCGGCACTCTTCCACAGGCCGGCCGTGCGCGATCCGTAGAACAGCGTCGACGGATGGTTCGGATCGACCTGCAGGCGCTCGCCGGTGGCTCGGCCGTTGTCGTTGCCGCCTACCGGGAACGGCACGTCGTAGTGCGTCCAGGTGTTGCCACGATCGCTCGAGATGTAGATGCGGCCGTTATGACCCTGCGTCACGGTAATGCCGGTCATCATGTAGACGAGCTGGTCGTTGTTCGGATCGAGCGCGAGACTTTCGACGCCGTGGAAATCGCCCTCGCCTGCGCCGAAACCGATGCCGTCGGTGATGGGCGTCCACGTCGAGTTGGTCGCGTTCCAGCGGTACGCGCCGCCGACGTCGGTGCGTGCGTACAGCAGGCTCGCGTTGGCTGGATGGTAGATCAGACCGGTGACGTAGCCGCCCCCGCCCCACTTGACGCTGGTCCAGCTGGCCGCCGGCAGGTTGCTGCCGCCGCCATTTGCGCCGGTCTGGCTGCGATTGGCGGCAAAATTGGTCACGCCTGTCGTGCTATCGGCCCCGCCCCCGCAGCCCCATAGCGTACACGCCATCGCCGCGGCGGCAATCCATCGTTGTGAAAACACGGTCATCGAAGAAGTCCTGAAAGAAAGAGGTCCATCGCAGGGCCCGCCATCGGGCCCTGCACGATCAGTTCGCCATGAGCGATGCAATCTGCGCAGCGCTGAGCGCACCGCGATAGAGGCGGAAATCGTCGATCAAACCGTTGAACGTGGCGTCGGCACCGTATTGCGATTTGCCCAGCCAGTTCTGCGTGGTGCGGCCAAGACGGAACGGCGCCTGGAACATCGCCGTGTTGGTGCTGACGGGCGTGCCGTCCACGTACATCGTGCCGGTCGAACCCGATAGCGTGACGGCCACGTGCACCCATCGCTTGCTCGGCAGCGCGGTGGGGGCGTCGATGATCTGTTCCGGAGGGCCGTCGCCGGGGCCGTTGGCCGTCATGGCGAAGCGCATGCCGGCCCAGCCGGTGCGCGACTGCCCGCGCGGCGTGAACATCATGTAGCGGTGAAAGCCGGTGCCGAAGTCGAACAGGCGTGTCCACGTCTGCGAACCGTTCCAGAACACCCAGCTCGCGATGGTGAAGTCCGACACATCGGCCAGCAGATCGTCGGGCAACGCCACATACGCGCCCGAGCCGTTGAGCGAGACCGCGTTGCCGCCGCGCCCCACGGCCCACGTTGCGCCGTTCAGCGTGCCATTGCGCCCGTTGCCCGAGCTGTCGGCGGCCGTGACGCCGCCGCCTTCATCGAATGCGAGGTGCGCGAGCAGTTGCTGCGCCGTGATCACTTTCACTTCGTTGGAGAGCGCCGATTCGCCCGCAATCGTTTGCGCCGTCACGACATAAAAATACGTGCCGGCGCCGGCGGGCATATCCGTATAGGTCAGCAGATCGGTGATACCGCTCTGGATGGTTTTGTACGGTCCGCCGGCCATGGTGGCCCGCTTGACGGTGTAGCTGACGGCGTTGCTGCTGCCCCACCACGACAGCACCACCTTGCCCGCGCTGGCATAGCCGGTCAGGCCGGTCGGCGTTGGGGCCGGGGCGCCGGGGTCGAGCGTGCAGGTGAGCGTGCCGTAGCCGAGCTGGTCGAAGCCGCCACTGTTGGGGCCGTAGTTGCCGCCGCCGCCTTCCGGCGCCACCAGCTCGGCGGCGCGCCTGGTGTAAGGCGCCGCCAGACCTTTGCGGTTGATGTAATGGTTGGCCACCAGCGCCCAGCAGGGCCGCCCGAGGGCGCCGCCTTGCCCGCCGGTGGAGAACTGCGTCTGGACGACGCCGGCGCTGTTCTGGTACGTGACGAAAGGCACCGTGTAGAACGTGCCGTCCGCCTGCTTCAGGTTGGCCTTGGCCACGTATTCCGCGCCCGCCAGAAAGCGATTGTTGTCATAGCCGTACAGGTCGATGCCCTGATTCCACGCCATCTCGCAAATGGCGCCCGTCAATGCAATGCCGAGCGTGCTGTGGCCCTGGTCCCGGCCGGCTTCCTGCCATTGCCCGACGTTGCCGGGGTGCAGGTAATACACGGCTTGCCGGATACAGCCATTACTGCCACCGGTCTTGAAATGGGTGACGGCCTCGTCGACGAGTTCGGCATCGTCGCACAGCACGCCGATGGCCAGGACACACGCGATGTTGGCCAGGCCCCAGTTGGCCCAGTAGTGCGTGTCCATCGCGGTGTCGATACGGGTCAGGAAAGCATGGCTGACCGGGTAGAAGACATTGCGCATCATGGCCTGAAACGCGGCGAGTCCGGCCGGACTCCAGCCGCTGTAGCCGCGCATGATTTCGGCTGCGTTGGCGAACTCGTAGCCGTAGATGCCGGCGGCGAGCGCCACGTCGCTGCCGCCAAGCGTCGTCAGCGTCGACGCCCATTGGTCCAGATACTCCACGGCCTTGTCGGCATAGCGTGTGTCGTTCGACACCTTCCAGCGCAGCGCGTCGCCATAGGCGGCGGCGATGTCGTTGTAGAGGGCGCCGTAGTTCTGACCATGCGTCGGATCATTGCCGCGATAGATGCCGACCTGCGGGTTCGGCTTGTTCGTCAGGCGCGTGTGACCGTTGGCGACGAGCACGTTCCAGCTATCGATCCACGGGGAAGCCTGCGCGGCGACTTTAGCGCGCATGCGTTCGAAATCAGCGTCGGTATGCAGCAAGCCAGGATGCGTGAAGGTGCGGGTTTGGGCGGTGCCTGCCGACTTCGCCCCTGCGCCGCTACCGTCCGAAGCCGGAGCAACTCCGGACGCCTGGCCGCTGCTGGTTGCCGATATACGCTCGCCGTCTGTAACCGCGCTACCTCCGTCGCCGCCGCATCCGGCCACAAGCGTTGCACCGAGCCCCATCACGAAATGGCGTCGTGCAATATTCTCGATGCCGCCGAGTGGAACGATTTCCTCGGACAGCAGCGTCGCTGCTCCCTTGTCTCGCATGTCTGGATCCTCTGTTTTTTGCTATGGTCGAAGCGACAAAATGTACTAACCATTCCGTATTTATCGGAACGGGTAGCATTCTATCCAGTGCGACCGGGATCCAATCAAGCGAAAAAAACAAATTCATCAATGACACGAACGTGTCACATCGGTGATGCAGGGATCGAGGGATGCGCGAAGTGGTTGGGCAGAACCAAGCAAAGGTCGTCACCGTTTGCGGAGTAAAAATGTCACTTCATCGGTCGACACCGACGCGGAATCGGTAAACTCTCCCGGAATCGTGTCTTTTCGTTGGACGAAATAAAATCGTCAGCAACCGCGGTGTCGCGAAGAGCGGTGTCGCCTCCGCTGCCGTGCCTGCATCACCGCCCTACCGCCCCAGAACCCGCTCCACCAACTTCACGAAATAACTCGCCCCCACCGGCAGCAACGCATCGTTGAAGTCGTAACTGGCGTTATGCAGCAGGCACGGCCCGCCGCCGTGCCCATGCACGCGATGATCGCCCGCCCCATTCCCAAGGAATGCATAACAACCCGGCTTCTCGCGCAGCATGAACGAGAAATCCTCCGCCGCCATGGTCGGATCGACGGCTGCGTTCACATGCGCGTCGCCCACCAGCTCGCGCATTACCGCCACCGCCACCGCCGTCTGCTCGGCGTCGTTCACGGTGGCCGGATACTGGCGCTGGAAATCCACCTCGCTCTCGCAATCGAAGGCCGCGGCCGTCGCGGCCACCACGGCGCGCATGCGCGTCTCGATCAGGTCGAGCGTCGCATCGGAGAAGGTCCGCACCGTGCCGCCGAGCCAGGCATCGGTCGGCACCACGTTCATCGCCTCGCCTGCATGCACCTGCGTGACCGACAGCACCGCACCGTCGATCGGATTGCGGTTGCGCGTGACGATTCCCTGCAGGGCGCTCAGCACCTGCCCCGCCGCGAACACCGGATCGCGGCCCAGGTGCGGCATGGCCGCATGGCAGCCGGCACCGCGCAAGTCGATCCGGAACAGACTGGTCGACGCCATCAGCGGCCCCGGCCGCACCGCGAAATCGCCGGCCGCGATGCCGGGCCAGTTGTGCAGCCCGAACACGGCATCCACGGGGAAACGCTCGAACAGGCCGTCCTCGATCATCGCGCGCGCGCCGCCGCCCGCTTCCTCGGCCGGCTGGAAGAACAACTGCACGGTGCCGTCGAACTCGCCATGCCGGGCCAGATGGCGCGCGGCCCCCAGCAGCATGGTGGTGTGCCCGTCGTGGCCGCAGGCATGCATCGCGCCGGGCACCGTCGACCGATGCGCGAAGGTGTTGGCCTCCTGCACGGGCAGCGCATCCATGTCGGCGCGCAGGCCGATCGCACGCGCACTGTCGCCGCGCTTCAAGGTGCCGACCACGCCGGTGCGGCCGACGCCGCGCGTAACGGCGTAGCCCCATTGCTCGAGCCGCCCGGCAACGAGTTCGGCGGTGCGGAACACGTCGTAGCCCACCTCGGGATGGGCATGGATATCGCGGCGTAGCGCCGTCAGTTCGTCGGCGTGCGCGACGATGGAATCGATCAGTTTCATGCGGATGGGAGCGCTTTTGTCAGGTCGTCGCGGCACGGCGGCGGGCCGGCCCATGCCGCCCGCCGCCGTGCCGCGAGGCATCGGATCAGATATGGAACAGTTGCGCCACCAGGGTCGCGCCGATGAAGGTGCCGGCATTGGCCACGAAGGACACCAGCACGATGCGCCAGCCGAGCCGGCGGAAGGCCGGGATGTCCTTGGCGATCGACAGCCCCGCGAACACCAGCATCGGCGTGGTCACCCCGAGGAAATCGTTGTGCGAGCTGAGCGCGGCGATCTGCGATGCCCACGGGGACCACGGCGAGGTCAGGAACATCGCCACCACCGACACCCAGCAGACCGCCGGAATCCGCCGCCCCGTCACGCGCGCCAGCGCATCGCCGACGATCGTCGCGCCCACCATGATCGCGATTCCCGGCAGTCCCGCCAGCGGTGTGGTGCCGTGGGCGATCCAGTCGCACACCAGCGCCATCGCGGCCGTCACGATCCAGGCCAGCAGCTTGCCGCCGTAGCCGAGCGCGGGCGCCTCGGTCCTCACCTCGCCCAGCGACGGGCTGGCCGCCTCGGGCTGCGCCGAGGCCTTGGTGGTGCGGCCGATCAGCGGCTCCAGCACGCGATAGCCCCAGACCGCCAGCGGCAGCGAGATGAACAGCGTGAAGTACGTGCCGATGGTGGTGGTGATCAGGTTGCTGGCCGCGGCGAACGCGAGCACCGATTTCGCCGTCTCCGGGTCCTGCTGCGCGGCGATCGCGCCCGAGGCGGCCGCCATCATGCTGCCCGAGCCGACACCCGAGCCCATCGCCAGCGCGAGCGGATCGAAGATGCCGAGGCTGGTCACGAAACCCGCGAACACGGCGATGAACACCGCACCGAACACGGTGCCGGTCAGGTACTCGGCCAGCACGCCGCGGCCCTCGGCCGAATCCATGCCGTACTTCTCGCCGATGATCGCCAGGCTCGGCTCGCGGCCCACCGAGAACGTCGCGCCAATCGCCTCGCGCTTGATGCCGAGCAGCAACGCGAGCGGCAGGCCGAGCAGGATGGTGCCGACGAAGTGGCCGAATTCCTGGAAGGCCAGTGCCCAGCCCGCCGACGCCAGCTTGGGCAGCGCGCTGCCCACCATCAGCCCGAGCTTGGAGACGAACAGCAGCAGCGCCGGCTGCAGGATCGCCGCCGCGAAGAACTGGTCGGGCACGCTCAGGCGCGCGCTGCCGTTCCAGCGCGCGCTGGCGAGCCCCACCGCGGCGCCGAGCAGCAGCGCCCAGATCATCGGCAGCAGCACGACCTTGCCTGGGCCGAGCTTGAACGTGAACGAGCCGATCCATTCGGCGACCAGCAGGATGCCGGCCGCGTAAAGCAGGACCTTGGCGGTGGCCGCGCCGCCCAGCTCGCGGCGCTCGATACCCAGTGCGTGTTCCATGACGAGTCTCCCCTTGAAGCCCGGCTGCCGTCGAATGCGGGCCGGTGGTTACAGATAACCGAACGCGGTGGGCGGCGCTTCGGCCGTCTCGACCCACACGCTTTTGGTCTGCGTGTATTCGTACAGCGCCTCGACCCCGCTCGAGCGGCCGTAGCCGCTCATGCCGTAGCCGCCGAACGGCGACGCCACGTTGATGGTCTTGTAGCCGTTGACCCAGAAGGTGCCGGCATTCACCTGCGCGGCCACGCGATGCGCGCGCGCCACGTCGGTGGTCCAGGCCGCGCCGGCCAGGCCGAAGTCGGTGTCGTTGGCGATCGCGATCGCCTCGTCCTCGGTGTCGAACGGGATGGCGGCCACCACCGGCCCGAAGATCTCGGTGCGCGCCACCTCCATCGCGTTCGACGCGCCGGCCAGCACGGTGGGCGCCACGAAGTAGCCGCCGCGGCCCTCCGCGACGCGCTCGGCCGAGCCGCTGGCGAGCGTGGCGCCAGCGGCCACACCGCGCTCGATCATCGACATCACGTGGTCGTACTGCTTGCGATTGTTGATCGGGCCCACCTCGGTCGCCTCGTCGAGCGGCGCGCCGACACGGATCTTCTTCGCGCCGGCCGCCACCATCGCGACGAATTCGTCGTAGACGGCGCGCTGCACCAGCAGGCGCGAGCCGGCCACGCAGCTCTGGCCCGCGCCGGCGAAGATCGCCGCCTGGGCGGTCAGCGCGGCGCGCTTGAGGTCGGCGTCGGCGAACACGATATTGGCCGACTTGCCGCCCAGTTCCAGCACGCAGGGCAGCACGCGCCGCGCGGCGGCCTCGGCGATGCGCGCGCCGGTGGCCGGCGAGCCGACGAACACCACCTTGCCGACCACGCGATGCGCGATCGCGGCCTGCCCGGCGGTGTGACCGAAGCCGGCCAGCACGTTGACGAGGCCGCGCGGCAGCCCGGCCCGCTCGCCGAGCCGGGCGACCGCCAGCGACGTGAAGGGCGTCAGCTCCGAGGGCTTGAGCAGCACGCCGTTGCCCATCGCCACCGCGGGCGCCACCTGCCAGCCGCAGGTGAATACCGGCGCGTTCCAGGGCGTGATCTGCAGCACCACGCCGGCCGGCTCGCGGCGCGTGTAGTTGAGGTGCGAGGTCGGCACCGGAATCACGCTGCCGTAGAACTTGTCGGTCCAGCCCGCGTAGTACTCGAACATTTCGGCGACCTTGCCCACCTCGCCGCGGCAGTCGCGAATCGGCTTGCCCGAGCCCAACGCCTCCAGCCGCGCGATCGCCTCGGCCTCGGCACGGATCGCGCGCGCCACCTCCTGCATCACGCGGCCGCGCGCGGCATGCGTGAGCGCCCACCATTCGCGCTGCGCGCGGCGCGCGCTTTCTGCGGCATGGTCGATCACGGCTGCGCCGGCGTCGCGATAGGCGAGCGTTTCGTCGCCCGTCGCCGCATCGTAAAGCTGGATCGTGTCGCCCTGACCGGCGACGAGTTCGCCGTCGATATACGAGCCGATCGTGGCGGCACCGGGGAAGAAATGCGCGAAGGCGGCGAGCAACTGGTCTGCGTGCTGGGTCATGTCGGGTTTCCGTACAGGTGAGTCGAGCGGGATCGTGGCGCGGGCGGCCCGGCCTCAGGCCGGGTCGAGGAAGTCGACGATGCGGTTGAAGTCCTCGCCGTCGGCGACGGATGCCTCGCTGGCGGCCCACACGCGCGCCGCCTCGCGCGCCACCGGCGCGACGCTGTCGAACTGGTCGAGCAGGCCCAGCGCGAGCCGCACGTCCTTGCGCATCAGCTTCATCGTGAAACCGGAATCGAATTTGCCGTTGAAGATCCAGGTCGGGTAGTTGGTCAGCGTCGCGCTGTTGCGGCCGGAGCCGCCGTTGAGCGCCTCGACCAGCTTTTCCGGATCGACGCCGGCCGCGCGCGCGGTGCGTACCGCCTCGCTGGCGGCCAGCAGGTGCACGCCGGTCAGCAGGTTGTTGAGCAGCTTGGTGACGTGGCCGGCGCCCACCGGGCCCACATGCACGCGCTTGGCGCTGATCGTCGCGAGGATCGGCTCGATGGCCGCGATATCGCTGTCCGAGCCGCCCAGCACCATCGTCATGGTGGCGGTGGCCGCGCCCTTCGGGCCGCCGCTCACCGGGCCGTCGACGAAGCCGATGCCGCGCTCGGCCAGCGCCGCCGCCACGCGCCGCGTGCTGTCCGGATCGGCCGTGGTGGTGTCGATCACGATCGTGCCCGGTCTCGCGCTCTCGAGCACGCCGCCCGCGCCCAGCACCACCGCCTCGACCACCGCCGAGGTCGGCAGCGACAGCAGCAGCACGTCGGCGTCGCGCGCGATCCCGGCCACCGAATCGCGCGCCGACAGTACCGCCTGTTCGGCCAGCGCGAGCGCCACGCCGGGCGCCGCGTCGTAGCCGAGCACCGTGTAGCCGCCGCGCCGCAGCGAGCCCGCCATGCCGCGCCCCATGTTGCCCAGACCGATCACGCCCACCGTTTTCATCCGACGACTCCCGATAGCTGTTGGTTCGAGGCCGGCGCGCCAGCTTGCGCCCGCCCTGCATGACCACGATGTTCGGCCCGGCGATCCGTATAATCAATCAACGCCAATATTGAGATTGTTCTCTTTTTTAGAACGCCAGGATCATGAGCGAGACCCTTACGGACAGCCGCATCGTCTATTTCTACGAGGCCGTGCGCTGCGGCACGATCCGCGCCGCGGCCGACTGGCTCGACGTGGCGCCCTCGGCGGTGAGCCGCCAGATCGGGTTGCTGGAGAAGGAGCTCGACGCCACCCTGGTGGAGCGCCACGCGCGCGGCGTGACGCCCACCGAAGCGGGACGCTGCGTGATCGAGTATTTCCGCGAGCAGCTCGCGCACCGCGACGACCTGATCTCGCGTCTGCAGGAACTGCGCGGGCTCAAGACCGGCGAGGTCAGCCTGGTGCTCGGCGAGGGCTTCGTCTCGGATCTGCTGGCCGGGCCGATGCAGCAGTTCTGCCGGCAGTTCCCGGGGATCCGCGTCAACCTCGACGTGGGCAGCACCAACGACGTGATCCGCAAGATCTCGAACGACGAGGGCGAGATCGGCCTGGTGTACAACCCGCCGGCCGAGCCCAAGGTGGTGTCGCGCGCGTCGAAGCGGCAGCCGATGATGGCGATCGTCGGCCCCGATTTCCCGCGCCGCACCCACAAGGTGCTGACGGTGCAGCAGCTCGCCACCTACCCGCTGGCGGCCACTCACCCGTCCTACGGTACGCGGCAGATGATGGAGGCCGTCGAATACGCCGAGCGTGTGCGGCTCACGCCGGTCGTCACCACGAATTCCTTCGCGATCCTGAAGGAGTTCGTGAAATCCGGGCTCGGTATCTCGGTGATGCCGGCCTTCGCGGTGACGGCCGAACTGCAGGCCAAGGAGTTGTTCGCGATCGAGATCGCGCATCCGATCCTCGAGAACGCCGAAGCGCACATGGTCACGCGCGTGGGCCGCAAGCTCTCGGTGGCCGCCAACAAGATGCTGCAGATGATGACGGGGCAGATGCGGGCGTTCCGTTAGCGGGGGCTGCCCGTACGCCGTCCGGCGACGCGAGGCCGGGCTTGGAGACGGTTTGCCCAAGACCGCTGATTCCGCTGCAAGGTGTTCCGGCAGATCACAGCTGCAGCCGAATTCGAGAAAGGCTTCATGGTCATGGGCACATAACCAAAGTCAAACGCCGTCAAACATCCGGATCCTGAATCCGCGCCGACTGAATCACCACCAGCGTATCGCCCGCCTCGATCCTGCACGGCGGATCCTCGTAAAACGAATAGATCTTCCCGCAGCGATCGAGCCCGACCACGATCGCGCCCGGCACCACGTTCGTCAGGCAGCCGATCTCATGCGGCAACGCCTCGCGCTCCAGCAGCGTCGCGCGCCCGCGCGTCGACAGCATGTCGTTCACGAACGGCACGATGTAGCGGCTGTGGACCGCATCCGCGAGCAACAGCGCGCCGATCTTCGTCGACGACACGATCACGTCCGCGCCCGCCTGCCGCAATTGCCGCTGGTACAGGTTCTCCTGGATCCGCACGACGATCTTCGTATCGGGCGCGATGCTGCGCACCGACAGCGTCAGCAGGATCGCGGTCGGATCGTCGGTCACCGAAATGATCACGGCCTTCGCCGCGCGCACCTGCGCCTGCTGCAGCAGATCCTCGTGCGCCGGATCGCCGAGCAAGCCGGTCACGCCGAGCGACGTCGCCGCCTCGAGGGCCTGCTGCTGCGAATCGATCACGATGATCGTCGCCGGATCGACGCCGCTTTCCAGCAACTCGCGCACCGCGATCGATCCCGACAGGCCATAACCGCACACGACGATGTGATCGGACAGTTGCTTCTGCAGGCGTTTCATGCGGAATTCCTCGATGACGCGCTGGATCACGAACTGATACGCCGTGCCCAGGAAAATAAACCAGATGCCGATACGGATCGGCACGATGAAGAACGCATCGAGCAGGCGCGCGCGCGCCGTGACGGGCACGATATCGCCGTAGCCGACAGTCGCGACCGTGACCATCGTGAAGTACACGAGATCGGCCACCGTCATCGGCGTGCTCTTGGTCGAATCGCGCAGGCCGTCGCGATCCAGATACAGCACGAGGAACGCAAGCGTGCACAACAGCACGACCGCGCCGAGACGGAACAGCAGCGTGCGCTGCGGCGACGTCGCCGGGCGCGTGAACAGCGTGCGCGCGCGCGGCGCCTGCCACGGGTTGCGGGCGCGACGCAGGCGCATGCGCAACGAGCGGCGCTGATCGGATGGCGTGGCCAACGGGGAATCTCCTGAAGGATGCGGGCTCGATTCTACGACGGGAACGCACGCGCGCAGCCGTCACAGCATGCTGCGCGGCCGCACCATCGTCCCGTCGACGAAACGCCGCGCGCGAAACGCCGACAGATCGAGCGACGGCGCGCCCGTGTCGATCCATTCGGCGAGCAGCCGGCCGACGATCGGCCCCATCGCGAAACCGTGCCCGCAGAACCCCGTCGCGATCGCGAGCCCCGACGGCGTACCCGGTGCATCGATCACCGGAATGCCGTCGGGCAGCACGTCGATCAGGCCGGCCCACGCCTCGACGATCTGCGCATCCTTCAGCGCAGGAAAGATCGCCTTGAGCTTCGCGAGCGCGCGCGGCGCATGCGCGCGATTCGGCTGCGGCTGCGGATCGCGCGGCTCGATCGGCCCCGTCGCGCCGCCGATGCGCGCGAGCACGTCGCGCCATGCGGACGCATTCAGGTGCAGCCGGAATTTGTCGCGTTGCGACCAGAATTGCGGCCAGAAGAGGCTCAACCCGCGCAGGTGGCCAAGCGTCAGATCGACGTCGACCTGCATGTCGTCGGCAAGATTGATCGCGCCGTTCGTGCGCTGCCGGATGCCGAGACCATGGCCCCACATCGTCGCCGCGGACACCGGCGGAACCACGTTGGTGCGCATGCAGGTGCCGCGCACGGCCTGCTGCGGCAGCCGGATGCCGACGCCGTCGAGCAGCCGGAAACTGGTCGCGCCGGCCGCGCAGATCACGCGCCGCGTGCGGATCGCGCCGCGCTCGGTCGCGACGCCGACGACCGCGCCGCCGGCCGTCTCGATCGCCGTCACGCCGCAGCCTTCGAAGAAACGCGCGCCCGCCTCGGTCGCGCGCGCCGCGAATGCGGCGGCCACGCGACGCGGCTCGGCCTGCCCGTCGGTCGCCGTATACAAGCCGCCGAGAGTACGGGCCTGCGCCGACAGCCCGCTCACGTGTTCGTCGATCTGGGCGCGCGTCAGCGTGCGCGTGTCGAGCCCGTGTTCGCGCGCCACGGTGAGCCACGCCTGGAACGACGCCCAGTCGTCTTCGTTGTCCGCCATGTAGAGGCAGCCGCCCTGCCGCCATTCGAGATCGAAGCCGAGCGCCTGCTCCAGGCCTTCCCAGATCCGCATGCCGGCCATCATCAGCGGCACTTCGGCGGATTCGCGCCCCTGCTGCCGCACGAAGCCCCACGCGCGCGTCGATTGCTGGCCGGCGATGCGCGACTTGTCGAGCACGACGGCTTTCAGGCCGCGCAGGCCGAGGTAGTAAGCGGCCGCGCAGCCCATGATGCCGGCGCCGGCGATCACGACGTCGGCTTCGGTCGGAAACGCCGTTTCGGCGTGAGTCAATGCGTCGTGCAGCGGATAGGTGGTGGTCATTGTTTTCTGTTGGTAATCGGTGCATGGCCGGCAAAGCTTATCGCGGCAACGTCATCCGATGAAGCGAGCGCCGCGCAACGATCCCGGGCGCCTTGCGCATCCGCACACGACAGCCCGCTCGCGTCTTTCCGGCCGTCCCCGTTTTTTCGGCTTGACGCCCCCGGATCGTCACGCGACGATACTGGATATCCATACAGCATCGTCGCAGCAAAATGATCCTCCCCCCATTCGATCCGCCCAAGCTGAACGACCTCACCGAATGGTGGACGCAGTGCACCTACGCGGACGTCCAGCGTCTGATACTCGAAGTGCAGCACCTCCGCCTGACGCTGTGGGAGTTGAAAGCCCACGTCGCGGACGCATCGCGCCGCATCCGCGTGCTCGATCCGGACATGCTCGCGCATGGGTCCGCGCTTCGGCGGCTCGGCTACCTGCTCGACAAGGAGATCGAGCGCGCCAATCCGATCGGACGCACCCGCGACGTGTATGCGCCGTTTTCGGACGAGTGGCGGGCTCGCGCGGCACTGCGCTGCGCATTGCGCGGGCAGCCCGAGCCGGCCGACGCAGGCACGCTGCCGCGCGCGATTCCGGAATTTCAGCGCATCACCTGGGCCGAGCTTCGCGATCGCTGGCGTCACCTGAGCGACAGGAAATCGAATCGACAGAACGTCGAGCAACGGATGGTGCTCGAGATCGCCCGTCAGCGAACCGTGATCCTCGCGCGGGCGCGCAAGCTCGTCGACGCCGCGATCGCCGAGGCGGCGGCGGAGGGAAACCGGTTATTCGCGCTGGATCAGCTCCAGCGGCTCCTGGCGGTCGAGCGGGAGGACGGCGAGCCGTTCATGTACATGCCGCCGTAGCGCGAACGCCGTGAACGACGGTCTGCATGCACAAAGTGGACATTCGCAGCCTCCAATCGCGTTGCCCTCGGACGATCGATATCTCACGACGGGAGCCGTCAATCTACGAATTTCCGGGGGCATTCGCAATATTCAGGCAGGAATTCCGGCCGTTCGGGGCGCCGCACGCGCTGCACTACGCATAGCGGCTCAGCCATTCTTCGGAGAATCGTTTCGCGTACGCGACGGCCTCGGCTTCGGTGTCGAATTCACCCAGCTTGCGGAACGCGGCTTCACGGCTGAAACCCACCTTCGTGACCTCGACCTGCGCGGCGTATTTGCCGGCCTCCGTCACGCGCGGCTCGCAGTTCATCTCGTAGCCGCGCATCAAGAATTTCTTCTGCATCGGTTCAACACTTTTTTGAGACGGCGAAATCGTAGCACGCAGCGCCGCGGGCGCCAAAAAATGTATCCGCGCTGGTTTCACTAGAAGAAACCATCGATTATTCGTCCTGCAACTGCTTCGGCCGTTCGCCGCGCGATATCCTCCGAACATCCCGGCCGGGCGTGATCGCGCCCTGCGTTGGTGCGTCGCGTTGCGATTACCTGCCGCCTCGTGGGGAATCACACGCCGGCCCATGGGAATGCAGCCCAAAGGTGCCGAACGCACCGTCGCGCGCACGCGCCGACGCAGGCCCGGCGTAACTTCATGACACACCTTTCACACAAACGCACCTTTCACCACACTGAATGACGACCATTTTGCGGTAAAGTTATCTTTTCCGTGCGTGGCCGGTCGGCTCGCCATTGGACGTCATGAAGACTGTCCGCCGAGACTGCCGCAAGGCGTCGTTCTGAACGTCACGATCCGTTCCCGTAGCATGACCACTGAAGCAATCACCACGGATTCCCTCGCGGTTGCCGAGCGCGTGCGCGAGCTGATGACCCGCAACGGCATCGGCAAGCGCCAGCAGACCACCGAGCTGTGCCGCATCCTCGATCTGAGTTTCTCCCAAGGCCACCGCAAACTGCGCGGCAGTAGCCCCTGGACGCTCGCGCAGATCAAGAAAGTCGCCGAAGCGTACGGCGAACCCGCCGCCCAGCTGTTCGGCGCGCAAACGCTCGACCCGGGCATGGTCGGCGCCTATAGCCAGGAAGCCGTCCTGTATGCGGGCGTCGCCGAGATTCCATGCACCGCCTGGATCGGCGCGCCGCTCGAAGCCGGCGCGCGCCCCGAGTTCGTCGCGTACGAACAGAACGGCCGCTGGCGCGTGCTGCGCCATACCGGCGTGCTGTACCAGAACGCATACGACGTGCACAAGATCGAGATCTATCCGCGCCGCGCGGAAAGCGACAAGCTCGTCGTCGCGGTAATCGACCCCGATCGCGTCAGCGCAACCGAGCTGTGCCGCTATCTCGAACGGCAGGGTTTCGCGACGGCCGCGTTCGACGGTCTCGCGGCATTCGTCGATGCGCTGCAGGGCCAGGCTTTCGACGCAGTCCTGACCGAATGGCTGTTCGACGACGGCACGGCCGCCACCGCGATCAAGGCCGTGCGCACGTCCGACAACCCGGGCGCGCCGGTTTTCGTGCTGACGGGCGCCCTGCTCACCGGCCGCGCGAGCGAAGCCGACATCAGCGAAGTGATCCGCGCGTTCGATGTGGTGTGCTACGAAAAGCCCGCGCGCATGGCGATCCTCAGCGCCGATCTCGCGAAGCGGCTCGCGCGCGGCTGACGTTCGCCGGGCCGGCCGCCCGTCGAACGGCCAACGCCCGCGCGGCGCCGTGGGCATGAACCGGTTCCTCAGTACAATAGCCGCACCCGTTCACGCCCACGCCGGCATCCGCCGCCCGACGCCATGGCCCGCCTCATCCCCGACGACTGGAAAAGCCTCGCCGCGACCGGCGCGGCCGAACGCGAGCGCGAAACGCTCGCCGCGCTCGAACACGCGCTGCCCGACAGCTACACCGTGTATCACGGCGTCCACTGGACGCGCGCCGATCAGGCGTTTTCGGTATTCGGCGAAGCCGCGTTCGTCGTCGTGAGCCCGGCCGGCCGCGTGCTGCTGATCGAGCAGAAGGCCGGCTTCCTGCGCGAGACCCCGAAAGGGCTCGTGAAGGTCTACCTGCAAAAGGAGCGCAATGTCCCGATCCAGCTCGCACGCACGCAGGAGACGCTGCACCGGCGCCTGACGGCCGCGCTCGGCGCGGGCGTCTACGGCGTCGAGGCGCTGCTGTACTGCCCCGACTACTCGATCCGCGACGCGTCGATCGCCGGCGTCGCGCCCGAGCGCATCGTCGATGCGTCGCGCAAGGCGCAGCTCGCGCAAGTGATCCTGCAGATCCTGCCCGAGGACGACGAACACTTTCCGAACGCGCCGAAGCTCCACCATTTCCTCGCGGACGAGCTCGCGCTCACGCCCGACACGAGCGCGCTCGTCGGGCAGGCCGGCACGCTCGTCACCCGGCTGTCGGGCGGGCTCGCCGCATGGGCGCGCCAGCTCGACTTCGCGCCGTTCCGGCTGCGCGTGACCGGCACGGCCGGCTCGGGCAAGACCCAGCTCGCGGTCCAGGTGATGCGCGACGCCGTCGCGGCCGGCAAGCGCGTGCTGTATGTGTGCTTCAACCGGCCGCTCGCCGACTACATCGCGCGCATCGCGCCGCCCGGCGCGAAGATCGCGAACTACCATCAGCTGTGCGACTGGGTCGCGCGCGATGGCGGCTATACGCCCGACTTCCAGGCGCCCGGCGAATTCGAACGGCTCGAGGCGCGTTTCGCGCAAGCGCCGATCCCCGAGCGCTGGCGCTTCGACGTGCTGGTCGTCGACGAAGGGCAGGATTTCCACGCACCGTGGGCGGCCGCGCTCGAGCGGCTGCTGGCGCCGGACGGCGCATGGTGGTGGCTGGAAGATCCGCTGCAGAACCTGTACATGCGCGAACCCGTCGCGCTGCCCGGCTGGGTCACGCTGAAGGCGCTCACGAATTACCGCAGCCCGCGCGACCTGCTCGAATTCGTGCGCGACGTCGTCGGCCGCGTCGAGCCGCTCGCGGCCGAACTGCGCTCGGGCAGCCCGTTCGACGGCTCCGAACCGTCGGTGTCGGCCTACGGCGAAGACGGCGCGTCGGACGACGCATTGGCGCAAGCCTGCATCGATGCGACCAAGCGCGCGATCACGCATGCGTTGTCGCTCGGCTTCCGCAAGCAGGACATCGCGGTGCTGTCGTACCGCGGCCGCGAAGGCTCGGTGCTTGCGCCGCTCGACCAGCTCGGCCCGCACCGGATCAAGCGCTTCACCGGCAAGTACGACTTGTTCGGCAATCCAGAGTATCGCGAAGGCGACGTGCTGCTCGATTCGATCTACCGCTTCAAGGGTCAGTCGGCGCCGTGCGTGATCCTCACGGAAGTCGACTTCGACGCGCTCGACGCGCGTGCCGCGCGCAAGCTGTTCGTCGGCGCGACGCGCGCGACGATGAAGCTGCTGATCGTCGCGTCGTCGCGCGCGGCCGCGCAACTCGCGGACGCGGCGGGTTGACGCGGCGGGCGGGCGAACGCACGCCCTGGACGAACTTCGACATCGTGGCCGTTGACACAATCGGGCACATTTCCCGACGCTCCGCACCCTTGCCCACGCTCGTTTCAACCTGTTTCGGCAATCCCTGACGCTTTGTCCGCTTGCAGCCGGCCGCTACGATGCCAGGCCATTCGTTGCACGCGGAATATTCGATGGCCGACGTAAAAAAGCTGCCTTACTACGAACCGAAAAAGGGATTGTTCGGATCGGCGTTGAAGGAATACAAGGGTTCCCGAGGGTGTGTCCCGCTCGATACGCAAAGGAGCGTATCGATCGACCGGCTTGCACCGGGGGAAAAGCCGCCGCCGCCGCCCAAAGCGATTTCCAGGCCTTCGATTGCTCCGAAGCCTCCTGCAGCACCTCAACCGCCGCCGCAAGCCGATCAGGCGATAACCAAACGACCGCAGACGCAGGCGGAATCGGAGGTTTGCGAAAATCCGCCCCCTTTCGATCTCCAGGACGTGCCAATCGCGATGGACAATCTGGGCTGGAAGGTTTCGGCCAGGCTTGCCCGGATCTGGTTCGCGGGCGCTGCGCATGTTTACAACGACGATCCAACGTCAGCCCAGCCGCTGAATGACGATGACGTTACCCTCGAATGGATTTTGAAATTCGGAAATGTCAGAAAAAAGTACAATAAACTTCTCGCGAGCGATATCTACAGCGAACGTTCCATACGAACAGCATCAGATATAACCAAGTCTTTTGTCAAAGAGCTCTTTTTAGAAAGAAATTCTACGTTCAACTTCAACACCGCCTCATTCACAAGAAATTTGCGTAAACTTCACAACGACTGGCAATTCCAGCTATATCGAAAATAGGAAATTGGGACACCCTGGAGAACCTTTCCCCAACGGATCTCACGGGGGCGCTGGCCAATTTCAACATTTATGCAGCCATTGGAAATGTTGAAATTTCAAGCGAAAAATACTTCAAATATGAAAAATCAGGCACGCTTTACTGCCTAAGCGCCACGGGTAGAATCACGCATATATATGTTTACGTGAAAGACAACTACTCATTCAACGGAAAACAATATTTAGGCCACTGGAACAAACATGGCGTCATCATCGCCCCGGGGTCAATTCTTACAGGATCAAGCTCGCCAAAACGAGAATCCGACATTGACATTTGGTCAAAAAACATCAACAAACCTGTCGACACACGAAGAAGTATATTAGGAAAATTCAAGACGTCCGATGTTTATTTTCCAATCCATAATGCAGACTACACCCGATGGCGAGAAAGACATCACAGGGGCAGGGACTTCATGATATATTCGAATCCAGTTTATTTGAAGCTGAAGAAACCGATCGATCTTGATCTTGGTGAAATATGCAGAATAGAGCCATCAGATACATTGGCTTAGCCATTGTCATTTACGTATGCGCAGGTTTGATCGTTCATTTCAATCGCCCCGCCTATGGACGGTGTGACTTCTATGATCGCCCGGAGACATTAGATGGCGGTATGAAAAACATGAATGGCGTTTGGTACCGATTCAAGCTGTGCGGCACCGGCGGAAATGATCAGGACGCGACGAATGACAACATTGAGTTAAGAGTGTTTAGTGAAAAGGGCGAGCTTCTTGCAAAGCGATATTTCTCCGTCAACTGGTATCATGGAGAAAGCTCTCACCCGCCTCTGGGTTACGAGGGCAATCTGGTACGCTATATCGACTTGGCCGATGAATCGAATTACAAAAAACATCTGATGATTCCGCCCTCCAAGTGGGATTGGCTTCGTGCCAGACTACCTTTGTTTTAAAGGTTGCACATCAAATCTTGATTTACAAAAAACAAAGCCCCGGTAGCGGGGCTTTGTTTCTCAATAGACTACTCGCTCGATCATACGACGATAGCATCGACCCACCCGTGAAACAGGTCGCATCAGCCGACAGATCCGCTGCGATTCACCTCGCCCTGCTCAAGCCACCCGGAACGCCCCCACCGCACGCCGCAACCCATCCGCCTGCTCCTCGAGCGACGCGGCCGCGGCCGCCGCCTGCTCGACGAGCGCCGCGTTCTGCTGCGACACCTGGTCCATCTGCGACACCGCGCGGTTCACCTGCTCGATCCCGTCGCGCTGCTCGCTCGAGGCGGCCGCGATCTCCGTCATGATGCCCGTCACGCGGCCGATCGCCTGCTGGATGTCCTGCATCGTCGCGCCGGCCGTACTGACGAGCCGCGAGCCCGTCGCGACACGCTCGACCGATTCGCCGATCAGCGTACGGATTTCCTTCGCCGCGGACGCCGAGCGCTGCGCCAGCGTACGCACCTCGCCCGCGACCACCGCGAAGCCGCGGCCCTGCTCGCCCGCCCGCGCGGCTTCGACCGCCGCATTCAGCGCGAGGATGTTGGTCTGGAACGCAATTCCCTCGATCGTCCCGATGATGTCGGCGACCTTCTGCGAGCTCTGGTCGATCTCGTTCATCGTGCCGATCACCTCGCCGACGACCGTCGCGCCGCGCGTCGCGATCTCGCTCGCACTGTCCGCGCAGGCCTGCGCCTCGAGCGCGTGGTCGGCATTCTGCTTCACGGTCGCCGTCAGTTGCTCCATGCTCGCGGCCGTCTGCTGCAGCGCCGACGCCTGTTCCTCGGTGCGCTGCGACAGGTCGGTGTTGCCGGCCGCGATCTGGTGCGTCGCCGTCGAAATCGCCTCGGAACCCTGGCTGACCTGGCGCACCGTGTCCGCGAGGCTGCGCTGCATGCCCGTCACGCCCTTGACCAGTTCGGCCATCTCGTCGCGCGACGACCAGCGCAGTTCCGACGTGAGATCGCCGTCCGACAGCCGGCGGAAATGCGACAGAAGGCGATTCACCGGTTGCGTGATCGCGAAATGCAGGCCGATCGCGCAGCCGAGGCATGCGGCCAGCCCGAATGCGATGCCCGCGATCGCGCCGATGCGCATCCAGCCGTAATAGGTCTGCGCGGTGTCGTACACGTCCTTGCCGCGTGCGGCCTGGTACGCATCCAGCGCGTCGGTCGCCTGCGTGAGCGCGACCGACAGCGGCGGCGCGACCGTCATCAGCAACCGGTCGGCTTCGTCGCGCCGCCCTTCGCGGATCGCATCGATCATCGGCTTCAGCGCCTGCCCGATCAGCGCCTGGCGCGCGGCATCGAGGCGGCTCGCGAGCGGGCCCTCGTCGCCCTCGTGCGGCATCGCCGCGTAGTTGCGCCATGCCGTGTCGGCCTTCGCGAGATAGCCCTCGGCCTTCTTCACGAGATCGGGAACCTCCGCCGCGTCCGGATGCAGCAGCGCACGGTCGAGCGTCGTTCGCACGATCGTCAGGTTCAGGCTCGCCGCGGACAGCGCGGTCTTCGCCGCCAGTTGCCGCGTATAGGCCTCGTCGAGGGCGCGATTGGAACTCTGCATGCCCGCGAGGCCGATCAGCCCCGACACGACGAGCAGCGCGGCGACGAGGCCGAGCGTGGAGAAAATCCGCGTACGGATCGAGAAACGGGAAAACAGGGCGTTCAGGTTCATGACGGCACGTGAGCGATGAAAAATGCCGCGGCAATCGGTCCGCGGCCCTCTGTATTACGGTTTGCCTGCACAAAACTTGAGTCCGTCCCTGCTTCGCGGCTGATCGTCGTCAATTTTTCGGGCGGGCAAGCCGCCCGCGCCCGCCGTCACGCCAGCAGCACGACGCCGCCCGTGGTCGCGCGCGACTCCAGCAACCGGTGAGCATCGGCCGCCTGCTCCAGCGGCAGCCGCGCGCCGATCTCGACGTGCATCCCGCCCGCCAGCCGGTCGAGCGTCGCGCGCGCGGCGTCGCGATACGCGCCGACGTCGCGCGCGATGAAGCCGAGCACGCTCGGCCGCGCGAGCGCGATCGAACGCGCCGGGCCCAACTCGTCGAGATCGAACGTCTGTCGCGCGCCGATCGCGGCCACCTGCCCGATGCTCGCGACCATCCCGAACGGACGAATCGCCCCGAGCGTGCGGGTCAGCACGTCGCCGCCGATGCCGTCGATCGCGTAGTCGACGCCCGCACCGCCGCCGAACGCACGCGCCGCCGCGACGAAATCCTCCTCTCGATAATCGACCACCGCTTCGGCGCCGTGCGTGCGCACGAGCGCGGCCTTCGCCGCCGAACCGACGGTGCCGATCACCCGCGCGCCGAGCGCACGCGCCCATTGCGTCGCCAGCAGGCCGACGCCGCCGGCCGCCGCATGCACGAGCACCGTATCGCCGGCGCCGACCTGCCGCACGCGATGCAGCAGCATGTACACGGTGATCCCCTTCAGCAGCCCGGCGGCAGCGGCTTCGTCGCTCAGGCCGTCGGGAATCGGCAGTACGCGCTCGGCCGGCATCGTGCGCAGGCTCGCATAGCTGCCGGTCGGCATGCCGGCATAGGCGACGCGCCGACCGGGCACGAGATCCGGCACGCCCGGCCCGACCGCGTCGATCACGCCGGCCGCCTCGACGCCGAGCGCCGCCGGCAGCGCAGGCAATGCATGCGCGCCCGTTCTGAAATAGATGTCGACGAAATTCACGCCGATGGCGGTCTGGCGAATCCGCACTTCGCCGGCGCCGGGCGGCGCGACGGGCGCATCGACGCGGCGCAGCACGCCGGCGTCGCCGTAACGATCGATCCCGATCCGGATGGCGTGGGTGGTTTCGGTCATGACGTTCCTCGTTATCGAATGAAGTGACACGATCATCCCATCGGGCATAATTCGACGGAATTCACGTTGAATGCCCATCTACTGTGCAAAATTCGACCGACCGCGATCCTGTTACCTCGCCCGCATTGCCGATGAGCTGGGACGACATCCGCTACTTTCTGGCGGTGATGCGCGGCGGCAGCCTGTCGGCCGCCGCCCGCGTGCTACAGGTCCAGCATTCGACGGTCGCGCGGCGCATCGACGCGCTGGAATCGGCGCTCGGGATCCGGCTGTTCGATCGGCTGCCGCGCGGATGGCCGCCGACCGACGAAGGGCTGCACCTCGCCGAGCACGCCGCCCGCCTCGAAGCCGACGCGCATGCGTTCGCGCGCGCCGCGCAGGGCGCGGCCTCGCTCGACGGCGTGGTACGCGTATCGGCGTCGCCGGTGTTCGCGAGCCACTTCCTCGCGCCGCGCCTCGCCCGTGCGCAGCGCGCGTGGCCGGCGCTGCGGATCGACCTGATGGGCGAGATGCATGCGGCGAACCTGTATGCGCGCGAAGCCGATCTCGCGGTGCGGCTGTCGCGGCCGAGCGAGCCGGGGCTCGCCGCGCGCCGGCTCGGTACGATGCGCTTCGCGCTGTGCGCGGCACCGGAATGGGCGGATGCGCCGCCCGACACCTGGCCGTTCGTCGGCTACGACGACGCGCTCGCGCAAACGCCGCAGCAGCAGTGGCTCGAACGCTTCGCGGCCGGGCGCCGCTTCGCGTTCATCGCCAACGACCTGGCCGCGCAACATCGCGCGTGCGCAGCCGGGGCCGGTGTCGCGCTGCTGCCGCGCTTTCTCGTCGACGATCCAACGGCGCACGCCGGCGCGCCGCTCGTCGAGCTGACGGCCGCCCCGCGTTGCGACATCGAGCGCGAGATCTGGCTCGTGGTTCATCCGGACGTGCGCCGATCGCCGCGCGTGCAGCGCGTCGCCGACGCGATCGCCGACGCGGTGCATGCGGCGGACGGCCGCCTGTAAGCCGCCGAAACCGCAAACGGCTTTGCCACGCGCGTCGGCGGCCGGCATAGTAGCGCTTTCACTTCATTCGCCCCGCCGCCATGTCCACCGCCTCCGCCTGCGTCGTGCGTGACGCGACCGACGCCGACCTCGATGCCATCCATGCGATCTATGCGCACCACGTTCGCCACAGCGTCGCGTCGTTCGAGGAAACGCCGCCCGACGTCGCCGAACTGCGCGCACGCCGCGATGCGGTGCTGAACCACGGGCTGCCGTACCTCGTCGCCGAATGCGACGGCCGCGTGGCCGGCTACGCGTACGCGACGCCGTACCGCACGCGCAGCGCGTACCGCTTCACGATCGAGGATTCGATCTACATCGACGATGCGCAACGCGGGCGCGGAATCGGCCGCGCGTTGCTCGCGGCGCTGATCGCGCGCTGCGAAGGCGGCCCGTGGCGGCAGATGATCGCGGTGATCGCCGACGGCGGCACCGGCGGCTCGACGTCGCTGCATCGCGCGTTCGGTTTCGAGCCGGCCGGCCTGTTGAAAGCGGTCGGCTTCAAGCACGGCCGCTGGATCGACACGGCGCTGCTGCAGCGCCCGCTCGGCGACGGCGCGAACACGCGCCCCGCCTCGCCCGAGCCTGCCCCGGCGCGCTAGAATGGCCGCATGTCAAAACAGACTCATTCCACGCCCGACGAGGCCGCGCCGGATTCCCGCAACGAATACACGGTCGACGAGCTCGCGCGCGTGTCCGACACCACCGTGCGCAACGTCCGCGCCTACCAGGATCGCGGGCTGCTCGCGCCGCCGGAGAAACGCGGGCGCGTCGGCATCTACGACGACACGCACGTCGCGCGCCTGAAGCTGATCAACCATCTGCTCGCGCGCGGCTACACGCTGTCGAACATCCAGGATCTGATCAAGGCGATCGACGAAGGCCACGATCTGCGCTCGATCCTCGGCCTCGAGAACGCGATCGGCGGCCGCTGGTCGCACGAGTTGCCGAAAACCTACTCGCTCGCGCAACTCGCGCAGATGTTCGGCGCGCAGGCGACCACGCAACTGTCGCGCGTGACCGAGCTCGGGCTGCTCGAACGGCGCGGCCTGTCGTTCGTCGCGAAGAGCCCCGCGCTGCTCGAGGCGGCGGCCGCGATGACGAAAGAAGGGATTCCGCCGCGCGAGTTGCTCGACGTGATCAGCCTCGCGCGGCCGCATTTCGACGCGATCGCGCGGCTGCTCGTCGATCTCGTCGTGAAGCGGCTCGACCGCTACGACGCCGGCACGCTGCCGCCGGCCACCGACGTGCCCCAACTGGTCGACGCGATCTGGCGCCTGCGCCCGCTCGCGGCCGTGTTCGTCGAAGGCGAGACGAACCGCGCGCTCGAAACCGCGGCCGGCGCATATCTCGGCGGGCGGGTCGCGACGATCCTCGACAAGAAGCTCAGCGACGAAGCAGCGCGGCAGTCCGGCACGACGGACACGCCCGATCCGGCAGGCGGCGGCGACAAAGCATAGGCCCGACGCCGTCATATCCATATCGGCAATGCTTCGTTTGCGGGCGCGATCGCCCGTGCGACGATTCTTCCAACCGAGCGGCGCCGGCCGCTCCCCGAAGATGCCTCGCATGGAGTTCGTTCGATGATTCGTTTCACCCGCTGGATCACCCGCGCCGCCGCCGTCTCGCTCGTTGCCCTGTCCGCCGCGTCGGCGCTCGCGCAAGGCGGCGCCGACAAGATCGTGCGCATCGGTTATCAAAAGGCCGGCCTGCTGTCGGTCGTCAAGGCGCAGGGCGCGCTCGAAGCGCGGCTCAAGCCGCTCGGCTATGGCGTTCAATGGTTCGAATTCCCGGCCGGCCCGCAACTGCTCGAGGCGCTGAACGCGAACAGCATCGACTTCGGCTACACGGGCGCGCCGCCGCCCGTGTTCGCGCAGGCGGCCGGCGTGCAGTTCGTCTATGTCGGCGCGGAACCGCCGGCGCCGCACAACGAAGCGGTGTTCGTGAAGGCCGATTCGCCGATCCGGACGGTGGCCGGCCTGCGCGGCAAGAAGGTCGCGCTGCAGAAAGGCTCGAGCGCGAACTACCTGCTGCTCGAGGCGCTGAAGAAAGCCGGCGTGCGCTATGACGAAATCCAGCCGGTGTATCTCCCGCCGGCCGATGCGCGCGCCGCGTTCGAAAGCGGCAACGTCGATGCGTGGGCCGTGTGGGATCCGTACTACGCGGCCGCGCAAAGCGCGCTGAAGGTGCGCACGCTGTCCGACTACACGGGGCTCGCCGCGACCAACAATTTCTACGAGGCGACGCGGAGTTTCGCGCAACAGCATCCCGACGTGGTCGGCGCGATCCTGAAACAGGCGCGGGAAACGGGCCAGTGGGTCAACGCGCATCCGGCCGACACGGCGGCGCTGCTTGCGCCGAAGGTCGGGTTGCCGCAGGCGCTCGTCGAGACGTGGATCAAGCGCGTGCCGTTCGGTGCGGTGCCGATCGACGAACGCATCGTCGCCGCGCAGCAAGGTGTGGCCGATGCGTTCCACGCGGCGAAGCTGATTCCGCAGAAACTGAGCGTGGCCGAAAACGCCTGGGTCGACAAAAGCGTGGCGGGTGCGCTGGCGGCGAAGTAACGCGCGCGGCCCCCGCATCGGCAGGCCGGCCGGGCGCGAGGCCCCGCCGGCCGCTGTCGCGTGCCGCGCGCCACGCGCTCAACGCAACGCCCCCGCCACCTTCTTCTGCCGCCACAGACACAGCAGATCGCACGCCACATGCGCGGCCGCGATCGCCGTGATGTCCGCGTGATCGTACGCCGGCGCCACCTCCACGACGTCCGCCCCGACCAGATTCACCGCCCCGAGCGCGCGCACGATCGCCAGCGCCTGCGCGGACGACAACCCGCCCGCGACCGGCGTCCCCGTTCCCGGCGCGAACGCCGGATCGAGGCAATCGATATCGAACGTCAGGTATGCAGGCCGCGTACCGACGATCTCGACGATGCGCTCGACCGCCGCCCGCGCACCCTGGTCATGCACCCACGCGGCGTCGAGCCGCTCGATCCCGAGAAAGTCGTCGTTCCACGTGCGGATGCCGACCTGCACCGACGTCGCGGGATCGATCAGCCCTTCCTTCACGGCCTTGTAGAACATCGTCCCGTGATTGAGGCTGTCCGGATCGTCGTCGGCCCACGTATCGCAGTGCGCGTCGAAATGGATCAGCGACAGCGGCTTGCCGTGGCGCTCCGCGTGCGCGACCAGCAGCGGATACGTGATGTAGTGGTCGCCGCCGAGCGTCAGCATCTTCGCGCCCGAGCGCAGGATCGTGCGCGCATGCTCGACGATCGCCGGCTTGATCGACAGCGGGTTGTGCGCGTCGAACCAGCAGTCGCCGTAGTCGACGGCCGCGAGATCGTCGAACGGATCGAAGCCCCACGGATACGGATGGAGTTCCGCGAGCTGCACGCTCGCCGCGCGGATCGCGGCCGGCCCGAGCCGCGCGCCGGAGCGATAGGTCGTCGCGAGATCGAGCGGCACGCCGGAGATCGCGACGTCGACGCCGTCGAGCGCGCGCGAGTAATTGCGGCGCATGAACGACAGCACGCCCGCATAGGTGTTTTCGATCGAGGAACCGTACGGCGTCGTGCGACGGATCGCGCCGTCGCCGTGGAGAAGTTCGGTCATGGTCGGACCTGTTTTCGTGGCGGCCGCGCCGCCCCGCTTCGAACGAGCGCGCGGGCCGGGCACGGCGGGGATTCATCGGGCATGCATCGGCTCGCGCATTCAGTCGAGAGGCGACGCGGGACATCGACAGCGACAACGGCAATACCGCGGCGATCATAGCAAGCCGAATCGCAGCTGTTGCCCCGGTTCCGCCGGGGCAACGCGCGGAAAAATCCGGTGCCGCAGCGCAGGCCGCCGTCGTCGTTTCCTAGAAGGATTCGCCGGTTTTGGCGTGCTCGTTCTTCCGGATAATGGCCGGCAGCCGCGCCCCCGACGGCGCGTCGTCCACCGCAGACGACAACAAACCGGAGACACCCGCCTTGATCGCCACGCTTCCCGCCACCTACCGCCGGCTCTGGCCGCTCGCCATCGCTGCGGCGCTGCTGTACGGGCTGTCGCTCGCCGCCGCCCCCTATCCGGGCCAGGCCGCCGCGAAAGCCGCGATGGGCATCCTGCTGCTCGCGGCGGGCAGCACCTGCGGCGCGGCGCGCGAACGCGCATGGCTGTGCGCGGCGCTCGCGACCGCCGTGCTCGGCGACGTGCTGCTCGCGCTGCCCGACTGGCCGCTGTCGTTCGTCCTCGGCCTCGGCGCATTCCTGCTCACGCACGTGTGTTATTGCGCGATCTTCTTCCGATGGCGCGCGCGGCCGCACGGCTGGCGCATCGTTGCGCTCGTCGGGCTGTGGATCGCCGCGCCGGCGTTCTACGCGGCGTTCTTCCCGCACCTCGGCGAGCTGCTGGCGCCGGTCGCCGTCTACATGCTCGTGCTGTGCGTGATGGCGAGCTTCGCGCTCGCCGCCCGCACGCGCGGCCCGCTGGTCGCCATCGGCAGCCTGATCTTCGTCGGCTCCGACACGCTGATCGGCGTCGGCCGCTTCCTCGGCGTTTTTCCGGGCATCGACTATCTGATCTGGGGCCTCTATGCGCTCGCGCAGGTCACGATCGTGGCCGGGGTTTTCCATGAGATCGCCGGCCGGTCGATCAGCCCCTGATACCGTTTCAAACGGGCCGCCGCGCGCGGGCGGCCCCCGGTTTTCCCCTGTCTTGCCCTGCCGACGGCCTTTTCCGCTCATCCCGCATTGCGGAAGCCGGACCGTTCCAAACCCCGCTCAGCCTTTTCCCGTCCGGCTTCCGGCCCTTAGAGCGCCGCCTCTAGCCTCTTGCGGTTTCCAGGTTCACCCACTATCGTTACATCAACCAATGTAACATTAAAAAATGAGCCAGATCGGAGACACCCGGATGAATGCTCGCACGTTGCCTTTCGGTCCACCCGGCCACGACGGCCTGGACGAAACCATCGACATCGCCATCATCGGCACCGGCTTTGCCGGCCTCGGGATGGCGATCCGCCTGAAGCAAACGGGCGTGACCGACTTCGTCGTCCTCGAGAAGGCCGCGTCGGTCGGCGGCACATGGCGCGACAATCATTACCCCGGGTGCGCATGCGACGTGCAATCGCACGTCTATTCGTTCTCGTTCGCGCCGAACCCGCGCTGGACGCGCATGTTCGCGCCGCAGCCGGAGATCCGCGCGTATCTGGAAGACTGCGTGCAGCGCTTCGGCATCGGCCCGTACCTGCGGCTGAATCACGAGTTGCAGCGCGCCGAATACGACGAAACCGCGCAACGCTGGCGCCTCACGTTCGCGAACGGCAAGCGGCTGTCCGCGCGCGTGCTGGTGTCGGGAATGGGCGGGCTGTCGCGCGCCGCGCTGCCGGCGATCCCCGGTGTCGAAACCTTCCAGGGTCGCGCGTTCCATTCGCAGCAGTGGGATCACGACTATCCGCTCGAAGGCAAGCGCGTCGCGGTGATCGGCACCGGCGCGAGCGCGATCCAGTTCGTGCCGCGGATCGCACCGCGCGTGAAGTCGCTCGCGCTGTTCCAGCGCACGCCGCCGTGGATCATGCCGAAGCCCGACCGCAACCTCACCGGCTTCGAGAAATGGCTGTTCCGCACGCTGCCGTTCACGCAGAAGGTCGTGCGCAGCGGCATCTACTGGATGCTCGAATCGCGCGTGCTCGGCTTCGCGATCCATCCGTCGCTGATGAAGAACGTGCAGAAGCTCGCGCTGCGCCACATCCGCAAGCAGATTCCCGATCCGGAACTGCGCAAGGTGGTGACGCCGAACTACACGCTCGGCTGCAAGCGCGTGCTGATCTCGAACGACTACTATCCGGCGCTGTCGCGCAAGAACGTCGACGTGATCACGACCGGCATCGACCATATCGAAGCCGACGCGGTCGTGACGACCGACGGAAAGCGCCATGAAGTCGATTGCCTGATCTACGGCACCGGCTTCCAGGTGGCCGACCCGTATCCGCGCGGCGCGATCGTCGGCCGCGGCGGCCTCGACATCGTCGACGCCTGGCGCGACGGCGCGCACGCGTATCTCGGCACGACGCTGCCCGGCTACCCGAACTTCTTCATGATCGTCGGCCCGAACACGGGCCTCGGCCACAACTCGATGGTGTTCATGATCGAGTCGCAGATCGAATACATCCTCGGTGCGTTGCAGGCGATGCGCCGCGAGCACGCGGACGCGATCGAGGTGCGCCCGCTCGTCGAGGCCCAGTTCAACAACGATCTGCAGGGCAAGCTGAAAAAGGCGATCTGGTCGACGGGCGGCTGCAAGAGCTGGTACCTCGATCCGCGCACCGGCAAGAACACGACGCTGTGGCCGGGCTTCACGTGGCGCTTCCGCCAGGCGACCGCACGCTTCTCGATCGCCGATTACCACGCCTATCGCGCACCGCACGACACGACCGCGCGGCCCGCCGCCGCGCCGGCCGCTTCCGCTTCCACGTCCGCCGAAGCGGCCTGAGCCAGACAAGGAGCCACCGACATGAGAGATTTCGCCAACAAGGTCGCCGCGATCACGGGCGCCGGCTCGGGCATGGGCCGCGCGCTCGCGATCCAGCTCGCACAGGCCGGCTGCCACGTGTCGCTCGCCGACAAGAACGGCGTCGGCCTCGCGGAAACCGAACGGATCGTCCGCGCGATCGCGCCGAACGTGCGCGTGTCGACGCGCGTGCTCGACGTCGGCGATCGCGACGCGATGTCCGCGTGGGCCGACGACACCGCGCGGGAGCACGGCAAGGTCAACCTGATCTTCAACAATGCGGGCGTCGCGCTGTCGAGCACGATCGAAGGCATGGACTACGGCGATCTCGAGTGGATCGTGAACATCAACTTCTGGGGCGTCGTGCATGGCACCAAGGCGTTCCTGCCGCACCTGAAGGCGTCGGGCGACGGCCACGTGATCAACACGTCGAGCATCTTCGGGATCTTCGCGCAGCCGGGCATGAGCGGCTACAACGCGACCAAGTTCGCGGTGCGCGGCTTCACCGAATCGCTGCGCCAGGAACTCGACATGATGAAGTGCGGCGTGTCGGCCACGTGCGTGCATCCGGGCGGCATCCGCACGAACATCGCGCAGTCGAGCCGCGTCGCGAAAAACATGGTCGGCTTCATCGTCGAGAGCGAACAGCAAGGCAAGGACAGCTTCGAGAAATTCTTCATCACGAGCGCCGACGACGCCGCGCGCACGATCCTCGCCGGCGTGCGCAAGAACAAGCGCCGCGTGCTGATCGGCCGCGACGCGAAGGGCGCGGACTGGATGGCGCGCATCCTGCCCGCCGCATACCAGGCGCTCGTCGTGCTCGCGACGCGCCGCGAGGCCGCGAAGGCCCGCCGCGCCGCACGCGGCACGCCGGCGCCGGTGCACGCCACCTACAACAATGCAGGCAATCAGGGAGAACAATCATGACGACACCGAACATGATGCCCGTGCGGCGCGACATCCGTTTCGCGCTGCCGCCCGAACGCGCGAAGGACTGGCACGTGCAGGGCGTACCCGTCACGCACTTCATGAATGCGCTGTCGCTGCTGTTTCCGGCCGGCGAACGCTTCTTCATGGACTCGGTGCGCAATTACCGCGACCGGATCGAGGATCCCGAGCTGAAGAAGCAGGTGCTCGGCTTCATCGGCCAGGAAGCGATGCACACGCGCGAGCACATCGAGTACAACGACCTGCTGCAGGCGTCCGGCCTGCCCGCGCACAAGCTCGACAAGCGGCTGTGGACGATCCTCGGCTTCTTCAAGAAGACGCTGCCGCATTCGATGCAGCTCGCGATCACGATCGCGCTCGAGCACTACACGGCGATCCTCGCGAACCAGTTGCTGTCGGGCCACGAGCACCGGATCGACGGGTCGGTCGAAGGCTATCAGCAGATGTGGATGTGGCACGCGATGGAGGAAACCGAGCACAAGGCGGTGTCGTACGACGTGTGGAACGTCGTGATGAAGCCGGGCCTCGGCAGCTACCTGCTGCGCACCGGCACGATGCTGCTTACGACCGTGATGTTCTGGACGATCGTGTTCGACTTCCACGTGCGGCTGATGCTGTCGCACCGTCGCAAGCATGGCAAGTTCGGCGGCATGTGGCGCCTCGTGAAGTATCTGTACAGCCCGAGGAATGGCGTGTTCCCGAGCATCGCGCGAGAATGGCTCGACTATTTCCGGCCGGGCTTCCATCCGTGGGACCACGACAACCATCAGTATCTGCAGGGGCTCGACACGCTGCTCGCCAACATCGACGCGACCAACGCTCGTTATGCGGCGCAGGCTGCGCCACGCCGCGTGCCGCTGCATCCGGTTGCGCAGGCATGACGCGATGGCGCACCCTCACGAGATGCTGACCGTCCCGTCCGGCGACGTGAAACTCGCCGTCTACGTCAGCGGGCCGCGTCGCGCGCCGCCGCTGATCCTCGTGCATGGCTACCCCGACTCGGCAGCCGTGTGGGCGCCGATCCGCGCGCGGCTCGCGAAGCGCTACCGCGTGATCGCGTACGACGTGCGCGGTGCCGGCGCATCCGATGCGCCGCGCCGCCGCGCCGACTACACGCTCGAGCGGCTCGCCGGCGACCTGAAGGCGGTGGCCGACGCGACCTGCGGCGGCCGGCCGTTCCACCTCGTCGGCCACGACTGGGGCTCGATCCAGTGCTGGGAGGCCGTGACCGACCCTGCGTTGCGCGGCCGCATCGCGTCGTACACGTCGATCTCGGGCCCGTGCCTCGATCACGTGTTCCGCGCGAAGATGCGGCTCAAGCAGAGCCTGAAATCGTGGTACATCGCGTTCTTCCATCTGCCGCTCGTGCCGTCGCTGGTGTGGCGGCTCGGCGGCGCCGCGCTGTGGCCGCGCTGGCTCCAGCTCACCGAGCGCGTGCGCGCCGAGCGCGATCCCGCGCAACTGAAGAACGCGCTGAACGGAATGCAGATGTACCGCGCGAATTTCATCGCGCGGGCCCGCAAGCCGCGTGAACGGTATGCGCAGGCGCCGGTGCAGATCCTGGTGCCCGTGCGCGACCGCTACGTGACGCCCGAGATGTCGGCCGACCTCGACCGCTGGCTCGGCGAGCACGTGCGCGAGGAAATCGACGGCGCGCACTGGATCGTGCTGCGCCATCCGGACCTGATCGCGTCGCGGATCGACCGGTTCGCGTCCGCGCATGAAGGGGCCGCGGTCGCGGCAGTACCGGCGGCGACGCCGGCCATGCGGACGGGAGCGGCCATTCAGCGCAGCGGCGGCAAACGCTTGAACAGCGTTTCGTAGTCGATCACGAGCCCGTCGTCGTCGATGTCCATCTCCGCCGTGAAATTCCGGAAGATGCCTTCGTATCGGTAGCGACGGCCCGGTTCGATGCACGCATAAGCCTGCTTGACCGGCGTGACCTTCAGATCCGGCGTCGAGATGTACGCGACGTCGATCGGCCGTCGCTCGCCGCGCGCGAGGCCGAGGCGGCCGATCGGCAGCGAATTCGTGAACGGCGTCGCAGCGATGTCGATGTCGACGCAGCCGTCGAGCTCGTGCAGTTCGCGGCCTGAACCGTCGCGCCAGTGTCCGGCCCCGTCGCCGCGCAGTTCGAGCGTGCCGCCGCCCATCACCTTGAGCACCGCGCAGGTCACGCGCCATTGCGCATCGCACTCGACGCGATACGCCAGCCCGTATGCACGGCCGTACCGCTGGCCGACCACCGCGCTTTCGACGACGATGCCGGAATCATTCCGGTCAAACGTCAGATGTTCGATTCCGTCGCCCTCGAGCGACGCCCACCGCAGTTCGCGCATTCTGCTGCCTCCTTGTTACCGCACATCGAGGCATCGTCACACAAATCCCGGCTATCGAGAATGCCGCCGTCGACGAGTCCAGCGCGCGTCATTCGTGTTCGGCTGCTATTGCCAGCCCCTCGAACACCGATCGGATAGCTTCCACGACTCGCGCCGCTCCGCGCTCATCCTCGAACGGCGAACTCGGTCCACCCGGTGGCTGGCGCACCGTCCAAGGTTCAGTCCAGATTCACGCTCGCCACTCGTTCACGTTCAAGCATGTGGCACGCGCACGGTTAGCCCTGGCAAATCAGCGAAATCCGCGACGTTCAGCGTCATCAGCGCATAGCCGTGCTCAATCGCCTGCGCTGCAATCCACAGATCGTTGTAGCGCGGCCGCGGCGAGCGGCCCGCCTGCTTGACAGCAGCAGCCAGCACCCCGAAAGCGGCCGCAGTGTGGCGCGTGACTTCAAGCACAGGTCGGCGCTCAAGTTGGCGCAAATGGGCGGCGCGCCGCGCGCGTTGGGCAGCGTCCGCGCAAGCCTGCACGCCGAATGCCAGTTCGCCCAACGAAATCGTCGAGATGAACACAGGCGCATCGCCCGCCGTGTCGATCACGGCACGCGATTCGATCGTGCCGCCGGCCAGCCCCACCCACACGCAACTGTCGATGATCATGCCCACGGATCACGAACTCCGTCTTCGAAGCCGCTGCGACTATCTCGCAGCCAACGGGCTGCGTCCTCGGCGTCGAAACTTGCAGGCAGGCCTTCGAGCGCTTGTGCGGCGTCCATAACGGGCTCGGCCGGGACCAGCCGCGCGATCACGGTCTGGTTGCGTTCGACCACGATCGTCTCACGGCGTTGGGCGACCTGATCGAGGATCTGGCGAGTATGGCGGGCCAGTTCAGTTGCGGTAATGGTGACCATGGCGTCTCCGGGACGAGTAATACGTATTGTACGTATTATACGCATTCAATGCCCGGTGCGAGAACGAATGGCTGAACGTGGCGGGCTTCGTGGGCGAGTCGAGACCCAGAGTCCCCTTGCCGCACGGTTCTACAACAGCGCATTCGCGAGAGCAGACCTCGCTATCGAGCTTCGGTCCGCGTCCGGCGAGCGTGGTCGAACCGCAACCATATCGCCTTGAGATCACAGCCTGGTCGAGCTCTCGGAGCGATACGCGATTTCGTCCAACGTTGGGTCGTCGTGGTCAACATGACCGGGGCGCCGAGCCGCTCGGCGAAGTCGACTACCCCCGCGCCGAATACACACCGACCATGCCCCACATCAGGGCATTCGCCACAAATCCTGACTATCCAGAATTCCCTATTCCGGTGCATCGAAACGTGCCCTATGCTCGCGGCTTGTCCTGCTCCGCCGCCATCATGCCTACCGCCCGCCCCGCCTCGCCGTCGATCGACCTGCGCATCCTGCTGCGCGGCGTCGGACAGATCGTGCTCCAGGCGCATGCGCTCACCGGCGCGCTGCTCCTGGCCGCGCTGGCGCTGACCGACCTGCGGCTCGCATGCGCGGCGCTGGTCGGCTCAGCCGCCGCCAGCATGACGGCGGTGCTGACAGGCGCCGAACGCCGCGACGTCGAACAGGGGCTGCACGGCTTCAACGGCGCGCTGGCCGCGCTGATCGCCGTCCTGTTCGCGCCCGGTCAACTCGCCGCCATCGCGCTGGTGCCGCTGGTCGCGATCGGCGCGGCGCTCGTGCAACGCGCGATGCGGGCGCCGCTCGCCCGCTGGCGCCAGTGCCCGTATTCGAGCCCGTGCCTGGCCGTCACCGCGCTGTGGCTGCCGTTTGTCGCGTCGCAGCATGCGGACGGCGCGAGCGCCGGCCCCGTGCCGACGCTCGCTTCCGCAACCGACGCGCTGCTGTCGGGGCTCGCTCAGACCACCTTCGCGCAAGGCGCCTGGGCCGGCGCGCTGGTCGTCGCCGCTCTGGCCGTCGCGTCGCGTCGCGCGGCCGCGTTCGCGCTCGGCGGTGCGATCGCGTCGACCGTGCTGCTCGTCGCGCTCGGCGCGAGCGACGCATCGCTCGCCGATGGCCTGCTCGGCTTCAACGGCGCGCTCGCCGCGCTCGCGCTGATGTCGCGCGGGCCGCGTGCGGCGCTCGCGGCCGCCGCCCTCGCCGCGCTGATCCAGTGGCTCGCGATGCGCGCAGGCATTACCCTGTTCACGGCCCCGTTCGCGCTCGCGTCATGGGTGACCGTAGCCGTCGCGCGCCGCCTCACCCTCGGAGAACCCGATGTCATTCGCACACCGTCCTGATGCCGTGAAGCCCGGCGGCCCGATCTCGGACGCCGAACGCAAGCTGCGCGTCGACCTCGCCGCCGCGTACCGGCTCGTCGCGCTGAACGGCTGGGACGACCTGATCTACACGCATCTGTCCGCAACCGTGCCGGGCGAGCCGGGCCACTTCCTGATCAACCCGTTCGGCCTGACCTTCGACGAGGTCCGCGCCTCGAACCTCGTGAAGATCGATCTGGCCGGCAACCGGATCGGCGACGGCGAGCACGCGGTCAACGTGACCGGCTTCGCGCTGCATGCGGCCGTGCACGCCGCGCGCGCGGACGCCGTCTGCGTGATGCACCTGCACAATACGGCCGGCATCGCCGTGTCGATCCAGCGCGACGGGCTGTTGCCGGCGTCGCAGCACGCGCTGCGCTTTCATGGCGATCTCGCGTACCACGAGTACGAGGCGCTCGCGTTCTCGCCGGACGAAGGCGCGCGGCTGACGGCGAGCCTCGGCGCGAAATCCGCGATGCTGCTGCGCAATCACGGCACGCTGACGGTGGGCCGGACCGTCGCCGAAGCGTACGTGCTGATGGATACGCTGATCAAGGCGTGCGACATCCAGTTGCGCGCGCAAGCAGGCGGCGGGCCCCTCGTGCTGCCGGAACCGGCCATCGCCGAGCGCACCGCCGAACAACTGCGCGACGGCGGCGCGATCGAGGGTGAACTGGAATGGCCGGCGCTGCTGCGCCGGCTCGACCGGATCGATCCGTCGTATCGCGACTGACGCCGCATCCGCACCGTGCCGAATCGCTCGTCTTCAATCGTTCAATCCCAACCGGAGCATGTGTCATGCCGACTTTCAATATCCAGCTGTTCGAAGGCCGCACCGTCGAGCAAAAGCGCGCATTCGTCGAAGCAATCACGCGCGTCACGTGCGAGACGCTCGGCTGCGCGCCGGACTCGGTCGATATCATTCTCACCGACGTGAAGAAGGAGAACTGGGCGACGGCCGGAAAGCTGTGGAGCGATGAGGGTTGAGCGACACGGGCGGCGTCGCTTCGGCGTCGTCTGCCCGGTGCCGCACCCAAACCCTACCCCGCGGCGCCCGCGACAGGCGCCGCACGCGGGCGCCTTCGCCCGCCGCCGTTGTGCGCCCGCACATCGCTTCGTCACGCAATCGGCGCATAATGCGGGACAGACGCAGCAGCCGATGGCCACCCGACGAGGAGACCGCCATGGAAGCGAAGAACGAGGAAGTCGTCGCACACCTGCTCTCCGATGTCGTCGAATTCGCGCGCGCTCGCCTGCCCGACGCCACGTTCCGGATCGTCGAACCCTTCCTGCGTCATTACTACGACTTCGTCGATGCGGACGATCTGCAGAGCCGCGGCATCGCCGACCTGTACGGCGCCGCGATGGCGCACTGGCAGACCGCCCAGAAATTCGTGCCCGGCAGCGAACGCCTGCGCGTGTACAACCCGATCCTCGAACAGCACGGCTGGCATTCCGACCACACGGTAATCGAGATCGTTAACGACGACATGCCGTTCCTCGTCGACTCGGTGACGATGGCCATCAACCGTCTCGGGCTCGCGCTGCATTCGGCGCTGCATCCGGTGTTCCGCATCTGGCGCGGCGCCGGCGGCGGCATCGAGCGGGTCGACGCGGGCGGCGCGACGTCCGGCGACGGCCAGTCGCAACTCGCGTCGTTCATCCATTTCGAAGTCGACCGCTGCGGCGACGCCGCGTTGCTCGACACGCTGCGCGAGGACATCGCGCGCGTGCTCGGCGACGTACGCGCGTCGGTGGAAGACTGGCCGAAGATCGTCGACATCGCCCGCGCGACGATCAAGGAGATGAAGGCGCGCGAATCGGCCGCGGAGGACATCGAGGCGCGCGCGTTCCTCGAATGGATGGCCGCCGATCACTTCACGTTCCTCGGCCAGCGCGACTACGCGCTCGTGTCGGACGGCACGGGTTTCGGCCTGCGCGGCATCGAGGGCTCGGGCTTCGGCATCCTGCGCGAATCGTTGCGCACGTCGGGCGCGCCCGACGTGACGCCGCTGCCGCCGGCGGCCGCCGAGATCATCACTGGCCCCTGGCCGATCTTCCTGACCAAGGCGAATTCGCGCGCGACCGTGCACCGGCCCGGCTATCTCGACTACGTCGGCGTGAAGCTCGTCGGTGCCGACGGCAAGGTCACCGGCGAGCGCCGCTTCATCGGCCTCTACACGTCGACCGCCTATTTCGGTTCGTTCACCGAGATCCCGATCGTGCGCCGCAAGTGCGCGAACATCGTGCGGCGTGCGGGCTTCCTGCCGAAGGGGCATCTCGGCAAATCGCTCGTGACGGTGCTCGAAACCTATCCGCGCGACGAACTGTTCCAGGCCGACGAAGACCGGCTCTACGACATCGCGCTCGGCATCCTGCGCCTGCAGGAACACCAGCGCACGCGGCTGTTCGTGCGCCGCGACCGCTTCGACCGCTTCGTGTCGTGTCTCGTGTTCGTGCCGCGCGACAAGTACAACACCGATCTGCGCCGCCGCATCGCGAAGCTGCTGGTCGATGCGTACAACGGCGTGAACGTCGAGTTCACGCCGCTGCTGTCGGAATCGGCGCTCGCGCGCATTCATTTCGTCGTGCATGCGGAACCGGGCACGATGCCCGACGTCGACACGCGCGAGCTCGAAACGCGGCTCGTGCAGGTCACGCGCCGGTGGCAGGACGATCTCGCCGACGCGCTGCTCGACACATTCGGCGAAGAGCAAGGCAACCGCCTGCTGCAGCGCTATGCCGATTCGTTCCCCGCCGGCTATCACGACGACTACCCGGCGCGCACGGCCGTGCGCGACATCGAGCTGATCGAGCGCGTGAAGGACTCGGGCCAGCTCGCGATGAACCTGTACCGCCCGATCGAGGCCGAGCCGCGCGCGTTCCGCTTCAAGGTGTATCGCGCGGGCGACCCGATCGCGCTGTCGCGCAGCCTGCCGATGCTCGAACATCTCGGCGTGCGCGTCGACGAGGAGCGGCCGTACCGGATCCAGACGCAGGACGCCGCGCATGCATGGGTACACGATTTCGGCCTCGAGCTCGCCGACGATACCGAGTTCGACATCGAGCGCGTGAAAGGCCTGTTCGAGGACGCGTTCGACCGGATCTGGAGCGGCCGGATCGAGAACGACGACTTCAACCGTCTCGTGCTGCGCGCGCACCTGAGCGCACGCGAAGTGACGATCCTGCGCGCGTATGCGAAATACCTGCGTCAGGTCGGCTCGACCTTCAGCGACGCGTATATCGAACGCGCGCTGACCGGCAATCCGGCGATCGCGCGGCAACTCGTCGAGCTGTTCCTGCTGCGCTTCGACCCGCGCATCGGCGACACGCGCGACGTGCAGGCCGAACGGCTGCTGAAGGCGATCGAAGGCGCGCTCGACCAGGTGCCGAACCTCGACGAGGACCGCATCCTGCGCCAGTTCCTCGGCGTGATCAACGCCACCGAGCGCACGAACTATTTCCTCGCCGACGCGAACGGCGAATCGAAGCCGTACCTGTCGTTCAAGTTCAACCCGGCGAAGGTGCCCGGCCTGCCCGAACCGAAGCCGATGTTCGAGATCTGGGTGTATTCGCCGCGCGCCGAGGGCGTGCACCTGCGCGGCGGACGCGTCGCGCGCGGCGGCCTGCGCTGGTCGGACCGCCGCGAGGATTTCCGCACCGAGGTGCTCGGGCTGATGAAGGCGCAGATGGTGAAGAACGTCGTGATCGTGCCGGTCGGCTCGAAAGGCGGCTTCGTCGTGAAGAACCCGCCGCCGCAGACCGATCGCGAAGCCTGGATGCGCGAAGGCATCGCGTGCTACCAGACGTTCCTGCGCGGGCTGCTCGACCTCACCGACAACCTCGCCGGCAACGCGATCGTGCCGCCGCCCGACGTCGTGCGCCACGACCCCGACGATCCGTACCTGGTCGTCGCCGCCGACAAGGGCACGGCCACCTTCTCCGACTACGCGAACGCGATCTCGCACGAATACGGCTTCTGGCTCGACGATGCGTTCGCGTCCGGCGGCTCGGTCGGCTACGACCACAAGAAGATGGCGATCACCGCGCGCGGCGCGTGGGAATCGGTGAAGCGGCACTTCCGGGAGATGGGCATCGACACGCAGACGACCGACTTCACCGTGGTCGGCGTCGGCGACATGTCGGGCGACGTGTTCGGCAACGGGATGCTGCTGTCGCCGCATATCCGGCTCGTCGCCGCGTTCGATCACCGGCACATCTTCCTCGACCCGAACCCCGACCCGGCGACGAGCTTCGCGGAGCGCCAGCGCATGTTCGCGCTCGAACGCTCGAGCTGGGCCGACTACGACGCGGCCGCGATTTCGCCGGGCGGCGGCGTGTATCCGCGCACCGCGAAGACGATCCCGCTGTCGCCGGCGGTACAGGCCGCGCTCGGCATCGACGCGCACGCGCTGCCGCCGACCGAGCTGATCCGCGCGATCCTGCAGGCGCCGGTCGACCTGCTGTACAACGGCGGCATCGGCACCTACGTGAAGGCCGCGCGCGAAACCCACGCGCAGGTCGGCGACCGCGCGAACGACGCGGTGCGCGTGAACGGCGCGGACCTGCGCTGCAAGGTCGTCGGCGAAGGCGGCAATCTCGGCTGCACGCAGTTCGGCCGCATCGAGTTCGCGCAGCGCGGCGGCCGCATCAACACCGATGCGATCGACAACTCGGCCGGCGTCGATTGTTCGGATCACGAAGTCAACATCAAGATCCTGCTCGGGCTCGTCGTGTCCGACGGCGAGATGACCGAGAAGCAGCGCAACGCGCTGCTCGCCGAGATGACCGACGAAGTCGGGCTGCTCGTGCTGCGCGACAACTACTACCAGACGCAGGCGCTGTCGATCGCGGGCCGCCATGCGGTCGAGCTGCTCGACGCCGAGGCGCGCCTGATGCGCTGGCTCGAACGCGCGGGCCGCCTGAACCGCGTGATCGAATTCCTGCCGACCGACGACGAAGTCGCCGAGCGGCAGGCCGCGAAGCTCGGCCTCACGTCGCCGGAGCGCGCGGTGCTGCTCGCGTACAGCAAGATGTGGCTCTACGACGCGCTGCTCGAATCCGACGTGCCCGAGGATCCGCTGGTAGCGGCGATGCTCGTCGACTACTTCCCGAAGCCGCTGCAGCAGCGCTTCAGCGAGCCGATGCGCCGCCATCCGCTGCGCCGCGAGATTCTCGCGACGCACCTGACCAACGCGCTCGTGAACCGCGTCGGCTGCGCATTCGTGCACCGGCTGATGGAGGAAACCGACGCGAAGCCCGGCGACATCGTGCGCGCATGCATCATGGCGCGCGACGTGTTCGACCTCGATGCGGTGTGGCGCGACATCGACGCGCTCGACAACCGCGTCGCCGACGACGTGCAGGCGCGCATGTTCGTCGACGTCGCGCGGCTGCTGGAGCGCGCGGCGCTGTGGTTCCTGCGTCACCTGCAAGCGGGCGCGGTGGCCGACGGCGGCGTCGCCGAGCTGATCGCGCGTTGCCGCGACGCCGCACAGCGGCTCGCGCCGCAACTGCCGTCTCTGCTGCCGGCCGACGATCTCGATGCGCTGTCCGAGCGGCAGCGCGTGCTCGTGGATGCCGGCGTCGACAGCGCGCTCGCGGTACGCGTCGCGAGCGGCGACATCTCGGCCGCGCTGCTCGACATCGCCGAAGTGGCCGCGACCGGCAACCGCAGCCTCGAACTCGTCGCGGGCGTCTATTTCTCGCTCGGCACGCTGCTCAATTACGGGTGGATCGGCGAACGCGCGGCGACCCTGCCGACGCCGACGCACTGGGACATGCTCGCGCGCGCCGCCGCACTCGCGGAAGTCGCGCGGCTCAAGCGCACGCTCGCGACGAGCGCGCTCGCGGAATCGCCGGACTCGACCACGCCGGACACGATCGTCGCTGCGTGGCGCGCGCGCCGCGAGGCCGCGCTCGCGCGTTACGAGCACCTGCTCGCGGATCTGCGTGCGTCGGGCGGCGCGAGCCTCGCGGTGCTGCTCGTGGTCGTGCGGGAAATGGCCGTGCTCGAACGCGCGTGACGGGAACGACGGGCGCGACGGGTCAGACCGTCGCGACGAGCAATTCTTCCGCGCGGTTCGGCGGCCGCAGGCCATCCGTGCGGTCGGCGAAATAACGGCGCGTCAGCTCGGCGGCCGACACGTGTTCCGCCTTCGCGAAGCCGGCCTCCAGGGCGAGCGCCTGGATCTGGTCCGGCATGAAGAAGCTGATGAACGGCGTGCCGCTCGCGTGCGCGCCCTTCGCGGCCATTTCCATCCCCGGGCGCACGTCCGGATCCGCATTGTCCAGCGGCAACAGGAACGTCATCGCGAACGTCGAACCGGGCGCGAGCGATGCGACTTCGCGCAGCGCGGCCGCATTCGCTTCGCGCGTCAGGTACATGCTGACGCCGGTGGACACCACGACCGCCGGTTTGCCCGCATCGAAGCCCGCGCCGACGAGCGCGTCGCGCCACGACTGCTTCGCTTCGAAATCGACCGGCACGAAGCGCAGCCAGTCCGGCACGCCGAAGCCGAGTTCGACGAGGCGCCGCTGCTTCCAGCGCTGCGGCGCCGGCTGGTCGACTTCGAATACCGTCACGCACGACGCCATGTCCGGCCGGCGCTGCACGAAACTGTCGAGCCCCGCGCCGAGGATCACGTACTGGCTCACGCCGCGCGCGACCTGCTCGGCCACGAGGTCCTCGATGAAGCGCGCTCGCGCGACGATCGACGCACGAAACGGCCGCGTGAACTGCGGATCCATGTCGCCGCGCTGCTGCCAGCCGGGTGCCGGCGCGAGCAATTGCAACCCGATCTCGTCGGCGAGCACATGCGGCGGCGCGTCGAGTTCGACGTGCAGCGCGCGCCACAGCGCGACACGCGCGGCCGTGCTGTCGGGTGCGTCGTCTTCGCGGATATCCGTCATGTCGACCTCATGCGCCCTGCTTGCCCGGCGCCTGCAGGCGCCACACGCGACCGTCCGGATCGCGCACGGTCATGTCGCGCGTGCCCCAGTGCGTGTCCTCGAACGGCGTGACGACATCGACGATCGGCTGCGGCTGCACCGCCTGCTCGTCGGCCACCTTGATGACGACCTGCATGTCGGGCTTTTCGCTCGGCGGCACTTCGGCGATGAACAGGAACGGGCCGTCGCCGCTGCGCAACTGGCCCGACTGGTGATCGGTTTCGAATTCCAGCCTGAAGCCCAGCGCCTGAAAGAACTTCGCCGACTTGCCCCAGTTGTGCGTGGTCAGGTACACGGCTTCGATCCGTTCGGACGACATGTCACCCCTCCTTGTTGGACGGCTCCGCGCCGGGCGGCGGCGCGGCCAGATACGCGCGCAACGCGTCGGCCACCAGCGCGGACAGCGATTGCTCCGTCTCGATCGCGCGATGCTTGACCTGCCGGATCAGGCCGAGCGGCAGGTACACGTTGAATTGCTTCACTTCTTCGTCGGTCATGAAGGCTAGTATGCTAGCAATCTAGCAAAAGTCAACGGAGGACGATGGCGGGATGATCGCGGCCCATGTGCGAGCCGCCGTCGGATGTCGTGCGTCCGCGTTACCGCGCAGCGCGCGCCGCAAGCCGCACGAACAGCGCGTCGAGGTCGAATCCCGCCGTATCGATGCCGATCGTGTCGCGCAGGCACGCGGCCCAGTCGGCTGCATTGTCGAGCGCGATCGTGCGCCCGGCCCCCGCCGCGTCGCGCAGCGTCAGCACGGTATTGAGCAGCGCCGCGCGGCCGTCCGGCAGCACGCGGCACGCGATCAGGTCGTTCACGAAGATCGAATCGGGATACGTCGACGTGAACCAGTTCGCGGCTTCGTAATCGATCCATTCGGCCGGCTTCAGCGAGAAGCGGTAAGTCGTCTGCCAGCCGTCGGGAATTTCGAACTGCATGTCGAATTCGCCGTCGACCGGTGCGTCGACCACACGAAACGCGCCGTGCGGCGTCAGTTGCCGCTCGCCCGGCGCGAAGCGCAGCGGCGCGGTCAGCGTCGCGCTGCCGAAGCCGATGTCCGCGAGCCACGCCGCGCCGTCGACGTCGATGCGCAGCAGCATGTGCGTCTGCGCGGTCACGATTTCGGGCGGCCGCATCCAGCGCACGCGCGCGATCAGCGGCGTCACGCGAAAGCCGATCGTCGTGAGCGCGGTGTAGAACAGCTTGTTGAGTTCGAAGCAGTAACCGCCGCGGCGGCGTTCGATCAACTTGTCGACGATCGCGGGCAGGTCGAGCGCGACGCGCGCGCCGGTCAGCGGATTGAGGTTTTCGAACGGAATCGCCTGCGGATGCAGCAGGTGCAGCCGGCGCAGCACGTCGAGCGTCGGCTCGGCCGGGCCGTCGTAGCCGATGCGGGAGAAATAGCGCGAGAGGTCGAACGAGTCAGTCATGAACCGGCACCGATAAAAGGAACACGCCACGATAGCATCGCGCGAAATCCCCATGTTGGGCGGGACGATCGTTCGTGGTCGGCGCGCGCGATGCCGGCGACGCATCGCGCACGCATCCGCGCGACGTTACGGCAGCAGCTTCAGTGCGGACGACGCAACCGACGGCACCGAAATGCCCTGGCTCGTCGCGAACTGCACGGCCTGGCTGAGCGTCGCCGCGAGCGATTGCAACTGGCTCGGCGCACTTTGCGCGATATACGACGCGGCCTGCATGTTCTGCGGATTCAGGCCCGATTGCAGCAGCGACGCCGCGCTCGTCGAGCCGAGATTGCCGAGCCCCGACTGCAGTTGCGAATACTGCGTGAGCCCCTGCCCGAGCGAGGCGAGGCCGTTGCTGAACGCCTGCTTGTCGATCGGGCCGTGCGTGGCGCCGCCGCTCGCGAACGCCTGGCCGAGCGCCTGCGACACCGATTGCTGCGCGCCGCCCATCTGCGACAGCGTGGCCGGCGACAGCGCATCGCCGCCGGACAACTGGCTCGCGGCCTGCTGCGCCTGCCCGGCCGCGCCCGTCAGCCCCATCGCCGATGCGAGCGACGACTGGCCACTCAGCACCTGCTGGTTCGCGCCGACATAGGCCTGCAGCAACTGCGCGACACCGCCCTGCGCCGGCGCTGCCGCCTGCTGCTGCCCGCCGCCGAGCAGCGACGCGCCGATCGACTGCAGGTCGAGCTGCGCGTGTGCGGCGCCGCTCACCAGGATGCCGAATGCGATGCCTGCCGAGGCCAGATGCCGGCCCGTCGCGCGAATGTGCTTCATGTGTTTCCCTCGTGCCCGAATGATCGAGGCAATATTGTCGAAGCGCGTCGCGCGCCGCCGCAACGACTGAAACACATCGAAACGAAATCACGCCGCGCCGCCGCTTGCAATTCGGCGACCGACGGGCCCCGTCGCGCGGATTCGCGTACGTTTGCCGCGCGATGCCGTGCACGCGTTGCGATTCTTTCTCCGGTTGCATCAATGAATGCCGGCTCCCGCCTGCGCCGGCGAGCTTCAAGCGAATGATGCAAAACGAAACGGGCAGCTCGCCGCCGCCCGTTTCGTCACCCGCCTACCGGCCACCCGCCGGCCGCGGTATCACGCCGCCATCCATGCCGGCACGCGCCGCGCCACCCAGTCGGCCGCCTGCTCGTATCCGTGCGCAAGCTGCAGCACGGCGAGATCGGCGCGCGGACGCCCGATCAGCTGCATCCCCATCGGCAATCCCGCGTCGTTGAAGCCGACCGGCACGTTGATCACCGGGCAGCCGGCGAGCGTCCACGGCACGACCGTTTCCATCCAGCGGTGGTACGTGTCCATCGCGCGCCCCGCGATCTCCTGCGGCCAGCGCTGTTCGACGTCGAACGGGAATACCTGCGCGGTCGGCGCCGCGATGAAGTCGTAACGATCGAAGAAGCTCAGCACCGCCTGATGCCACGCGGTGCGTTCGACGCTCGCGTCGAACACGGCCGCGCCCTGCATCGCGAGCAGCCCTTCGACCTCGTAGATCGCCTCGGGCTTCAGCAGCGCGCGGCGCACCGGGTCGCGATAGTGCGCGAGCAACCCGCCGCCCGACAGCAAGTGTCGATGCGTGAGCCACAGGCGCCAGATCCGGTCGGGCGCGAACGCCGGCAGCGCGGCATCGACGTCGCCGCCGATCTCGCGCAGCGTCGCCAGCCCGCGCTCGCACTGCGCGAGCACGCCGGCCTCCGTCGCGAGATAGCCGTTCCAGTCGCCCACCCACGCGATGCGCTTGCCGCGCAGGTCCGCGTCGAGCGGTTGCGCGAACACGGCCGGATCCTCCGCGAGCGACAGCGGATCGTTGCGGTCGTAGCCGGCCTGGATCGCGAGCAGTTGCGCGACGTCGCCGACGGTGCGGCCCATCGGCCCTTCGATGCCGAGCTGCTGCATGAACACGTCGACGCCCGGCCAGCGCGGCACGCGGCCTTGCGACGGACGGAAGCCGACGATGTTGCAGAACGCGGCCGGATTGCGCAGCGAGCCGCCGAAATCGCTGCCGTCCGCCACCGGCAGCATCCGTGACGCGAGCGCCGCCGCCGTGCCGCCGCTGCTGCCGCCCGCGCTCTTCGTCAGGTCGTACGGGTTGCGCGTCGCACCATAGACCTCGTTGAACGTGTGCGAGCCGAGCCCGAACTCGGGCGTGTTGGTCTTGCCGATGAAGATCGCGCCGGCCGCGCGCATCCGCGCGACGCCGACGGAATCGGCCTGCGGCACGTTCTCGCGGAAGATCGGCGAGCCGTAGGTCGTCCGCAGCCCCTTCGTCATCGCCAGATCCTTCGGCGCCTGCGGTATCCCGTGCAGCCAGCCGCGGTACTCGCCGCGCGCCAGCGCCGCATCCTTTTCCGCGGCTTCGGCCAGCAGCGCATCAGGCTCGCGCAGCGCGACGATCGCGTTGACCGCGCCGTTCACACGCTCGATGTGATCGAGATACGCACGCATCGTCTCGACGCACGAAACCGCCTTGCTGCGGATCGCCGCCGCGAGCTCACCGGCCGACAGGCGCACGATCGGATCGACGGAAATGGAAGCGGGGGCGAGAAACTGCGGGGCGCCGTGCGGCATGCGGGGTCTCCTGGAATCGGAATGGAAGGCTCGACGGCGCTCGCTCCCATGCCCGCCGGGAGGCGGTCGCGCCGCGGCCGATGCTCTACTCTACGTGACGCCGGATGCTCGACCTCCGATATTTTCCGTCGCGATTCATTGAGGATTCGACTAAATCCCGGCGCCTCATGCCGAACGGCTCCGGCCGCCACGCCCGATGAAATCGTTTATGCGCATAAACTTAAATTTCTTATATTTCCAATAGGCGCGTCATGTGCCGGCGCCCGTTAACGACATTTTTACGCGGCCGCGCGATCTCTTTAGACGGCCCGGCCCGGCCGCGCGCTACGCTGGAAGCATCCCGTTTCCTGGATATCGCTCATGCTCAAGCTGCTGGTTCCGGTCGGCCATTCGCCGCGCTCGCTTCAGGCGGTTCGCCACGCGACATTCCTGTATCGCGAGCGCTGCGCATCGGAGGTCGTGCTCATCAACGTGCAGGCGCCGCTCGAATCCACGCGGCTCGAGGCCTATCACCCGCTGTCGCGGTTGCGCGCGATCGAAGAAAAATTCGCGGCCGGCGATCTGGCGATGGCAGAGCGGATTCTGAAGGAGGCCGGCGTCAAATACACCGTCGAGGTGAAGGTCGGCCCGGTGGCCGACACGATCGCGGCCGTGGCGGCCGAGACCGGTTGCGACGAGATCGTGGTGGTCGCGCCGCGGCACGATCCGCTGCACGCGCTGATGTCGGTGTTTCGGCGCAGCGTGATGGGCCGGCTGATGCGGATTTCGAATGTGCCGGTGACGGCGGTGCAATGACGGCAACGGCGCGTCACGCGTGCGCCCCGGGCGCACGCCGTCGCGCAGCGTTTATTTGATGGCCTTGCGCCAGAACACGAAATAGGCGGCCGCCGAAGAAGCCAGCAGCAGGATGGCCCACATCGGGGCAAGACTGATCAGGACGGAAGAGACGTTCAACATTTGGATTCCTCACTATTTCGACAGCGATATTCAACATTTGCCTGCTTGCCGGACCTGATGGGTCGACCCCGCATCGCGTTCCGTCAAATCATGCATTCATGCTATCGCTTTGAACGGCCGCGCGACCGCCGTCGCCCGCCCGCACCCTGACATTCGTCAAACTCGCGCGCATTGCCCGCCTCTCCAGCAACGGCGGAAAAACAGGACGGGATCGCCCTGCCCCGCCACCGCTTTCAGCAGACGTTTACCGGGGGAAGCCCCAAGTGCTTCGTCGGACGTGTCCGCGTTACGCTTGAGCGACGAGGAGACGAACCATGAGACGAGCCGTACATATCGCTGTTTTCGCGCTGCTGGCCTATCTCATCGGCGATCGCGCGATCCTGCACGCGCAGGGCCGCGACGCCAGCCCGCTCGCATGCGAGCAAGGCGCCGCGCAAGTGAAGGCCGATGCGCTCGGCCGCGGCTTCGGCGAAGCCGCCGCCGGCAGTCAGAGCGAGGCCTTCATGTCGGGCTGCCTGGTGACGGGACGCAGCAGCCAGGACGTTGCGATGGCGGCCCGCTGACGCGTATCATCCGGCGGCAAACCAGCCGCGCCTGAGCCGGCCGCGCCCGACGTGGCTCGCGCGGGTGTCGGCTCGCGCTGCCCGCCGCCGCTTTTCCGTTCGACGTTTCGACGAACGTCACCACCCGCCTCCCTGCGCACTCATACCCGACATGACCGATCCGAACACCGCATTGATCCAGCGCTTCTACACGGCCTTTCAGCAGCGCGACATCGACGCGATGCTCGCGTGCTATGCCGACGACATCGTGTTCAGCGATCCCGCGTTCGGCGAACTGCGCGGCGAACTCGCGCGCGACATGTGGCGGATGCTGGTCGCGCGGGCGCAGGAATTCTCGCTGACGTTCGGCGAAGTCGCCGCGGACGGCCAGGCCGGGCGCGCGCAGTGGAGCGCGCATTACCGGTTCGCCGCGACCGGCCGAATGGTGGTCAACCGGATCGATGCGCGCTTCCGGTTTCGCGACGGACGCATCGTCGAGCATCGCGACCATTTCGACCTGTGGCGCTGGGCGCGTCAGGCGCTCGGGATGAAAGGCGCGCTGCTCGGCTGGACGCCTTTCATGCAGCGCGCGATCCGCGCGCAGGCGCGGAAGAATCTCGACGCGTATCGCGCCAAACGGCGATAAACCGCGCGCGCCGCGGCAACTCCGCTAAGGCTTCATCGTCGCGTCGATCAGGTCGTAGGCCAGGTCCGGCACCACGCCGTCCGGGTTCGCGAGACCATTCTGGCGATACCAGCTTTGATCGGCCTCCGGATGCGGACCGGCAAGGCCGACGCGCCCTTTGCCGTAGCGGTACGTGGCCGCCGCGATGTCCTTGTTCGGGTAGATCGCCAGCACGATCCCGCCGGAGCCGATCGGCGCGACCGGGAGCCTCGCGCCGTCCTGAAAGTAGATCCAGCGCTTTTTCCCGCGCCAGACGACCGGCGTCACCGTGTCGGCGATGCCGTGAAGCGTCGAACCCGGCCGGTCGACCTCGGCGTCGATATCGCCGGCAACCAGCCCGAAACCCTGCGCGCCGGCCAGGTAGGCGCCCATGCACAGTCCGAGGTATCGGCCGCCGTTCGCTACGTATCGCCGCACGGCCCGGATTTCATTTCGGCCGATGCTGGCTGCCGCGCCGGCAATGTCCTGCCCGCCGCCAGGCTGCACATAGAGCGCCGCACCGGCCAGCGCCGCGGGCGTGATCTTAAGCTTTTCCGCCGGCCCCACATAGATCACCCGGAACCGGTGGGCCGATTCCCACAGGCGTCTGGCGATGGTTTCGGCGCACCCGTCGCACGCGGCAGGACCGCGATAGACCAGCGCGACCGGCCGGCTCGCCGGATCCCGCGTTTCGTCGCCGGGCGCGGCCGCGTGAACGGCCGGCGACGCGACGAGCGCCATCATCAGGAAAATCGCGTCTCTGGAGCGCATGTCGTGGATCGCCGGAGTCAAGGGAATCGCTGCCGCCCGGGGCGAATCGACAGGCGCGCGACGACCCCCGCCTCCCGTTCCGACACTCGATGCAAGCCGCGTGACAGCAAGCGTAGCGGCCCGAACGCGCCCGGTGTGTACCGTTTCCTGCGCGCTTGTGCAGATATGTGCGACACCGACGGACCTGAACCGACACCCCAGCATCCGCCCGACAAGGCCGGCTGCGCCATACGGCCGCGCCCCGTCTTCCCCACCCCTAAGTCTTATATAAGACATAAGACATTTGACGTTCCAGACCATTGAGACTAGAATCCCGCTCAAAGCAGTGCCTGGAATAGCCCCGGAGTGCCGGCAAGGCCTTCCCCTCCAACGCAATATCAGCAGGTCTCCCCATGCTTGAAAACTTTCGTGCTCACGTGGCCGCCCGCGCCGCGCTCGGTATTCCTCCCCTGCCGCTGACGGCTCAGCAAACCGCCGAACTGGTCGAATTGCTGACGAACCCGCCCGCCGGCGAAGAGCAGACACTGCTCGACCTGATCACCCATCGCGTGCCGGCCGGCGTCGACGAAGCCGCCCGCGTGAAGGCCGGCTTCCTGGCCGCCGTGGCCAAGGGCGAGACCGCCTGCCCGCTGATCTCGCGGGCGCGCGCGACCGAACTCCTCGGCACGATGCTCGGCGGCTACAACATCCAGCCGCTGATCGAGCTGCTGTCCGACGAAGCCGTCGCAGCGGTCGCCGCCGACGCGCTGAAGAAAACCCTGCTGATGTTCGACCAGTTCCATGACGTGAAGGAACTCGCCGACAAGGGCAACGCGCACGCGAAGGCCGTGCTGCAGAGTTGGGCCGATGCCGAATGGTTCACGAGCCGTCCGGAAGTGCCGGAAAGCCTGACCATCACCGTCTTCAAGGTCACGGGCGAAACCAACACCGACGACCTGTCGCCGGCGCCGGACGCCACCACCCGCCCCGACATCCCGATGCACGCGCTGGCGATGCTGAAGAACGCGCGCCCGGGCATCACGCCGGAAGAAGACGGCAAGCGCGGCCCCGTCAAGTTCATCGAATCGCTGAAGGAAAAGGGTCACCTGGTCGCGTACGTCGGCGACGTGGTCGGCACGGGCTCCTCGCGCAAGTCGGCCACCAACTCGGTGCTGTGGTTCACCGGCGAGGACATCCCGTTCGTGCCGAACAAGCGCTTCGGCGGCGTGTGCCTCGGCGGCAAGATCGCCCCGATCTTCTACAACACGATGGAAGACGCCGGCGCGCTGCCGATCGAGCTCGACGTGTCGCAGATGAACATGGGCGACGTGGTCGAACTGCGCCCGTACGAAGGCAAGGCGCTGAAGGACGGCAAGGTCATCGCCGAATTCCAGGTGAAGTCCGACGTGCTGTTCGACGAAGTGCGCGCCGGCGGCCGCATTCCGCTGATCATCGGCCGCGGCCTGACCGCGAGGGCGCGTGAAGCGCTGGGCCTGCCGCCGTCGACGCTGTTCCGCCTGCCACACCAGCCGGCCGACAGCGGCAAGGGCTTCTCGCTCGCGCAGAAGATGGTCGGCCGCGCGTGCGGTCTGCCGGAAGGCCAGGGCGTGCGCCCGGGCACGTACTGCGAACCGAAGATGACGTCGGTCGGCTCGCAGGACACCACGGGCCCGATGACCCGCGACGAACTGAAGGACCTCGCGTGCCTCGGCTTCTCGGCCGACCTCGTGATGCAGTCGTTCTGCCACACCGCCGCATACCCGAAGCCGGTCGACGTGAAGACGCACCAGACGCTGCCGAACTTCATCAGCACGCGCGGCGGCATCGCGCTGCGCCCGGGCGACGGCGTGATCCACTCGTGGCTGAACCGCATGCTGCTGCCCGACACCGTCGGCACCGGCGGCGATTCGCACACGCGCTTCCCGATCGGCATCAGCTTCCCGGCGGGCTCGGGCCTGGTCGCATTCGCGGCCGCCACCGGCACGATGCCGCTCGACATGCCGGAATCGGTGCTGGTCCGCTTCAAGGGCAAGATGCAGCCGGGCGTCACGCTGCGTGACCTCGTCAACGCAATTCCGCTGTACGCGATCAAGCAAGGCATGCTGACGGTCGCGAAGCAAGGCAAGAAGAACATCTTCTCGGGCCGCATTCTCGAGATCGAAGGCCTGCCCGACCTCAAGGTCGAGCAAGCGTTCGAGCTGTCGGACGCGTCCGCCGAACGTTCGGCTGCCGGTTGCACGGTGCGCCTGAACAAGGAGCCGATCATCGAATACCTGAACAGCAACATCACGCTGCTCAAGTGGATGATCGCGCAGGGCTACCAGGATCCGCGCAGCCTGCAGCGCCGAATCGCGGCGATGGAACAGTGGCTGGCCGACCCGCAACTGCTCGCGCCGGACGCCGACGCCGAATACGCGGCCGTCATCGAAATCGACCTCGCCGACATCCACGAGCCGATCGTCGCGTGCCCGAACGATCCGGACGACGTGAAGACGCTGTCCGACGTCGCCGGTGCGAAGATCGACGAAGTGTTCATCGGCTCGTGCATGACCAATATCGGTCACTTCCGCGCCGCGTCGAAGCTGCTGGAAGGCAAGCGCGACATTCCGGTCAAGCTGTGGGTCGCGCCGCCGACCAAGATGGACCAGAAGCAATTGACGGAAGAAGGCCACTACGGCGTGTTCGGCACGGCCGGCGCACGCACCGAAATGCCGGGCTGCTCGCTGTGCATGGGTAACCAGGCACAGGTGCGCGAAGGCGCGACGGTGATGTCGACGTCGACCCGCAACTTCCCGAACCGTCTGGGCAAGAACACGAACGTGTATCTCGGCTCGGCGGAACTGGCGGCGATCTGCTCGCGTCTGGGCAAGATCCCGACCAAGGAAGAGTACATGGCCGACATGGGCGTGCTCACCGCGAACGGCGACAAGATCTATCAGTACATGAACTTCGACCAGATCGAGGACTTCAAGGAAGTCGCCGACACCGTGCAGATCTAAGCGCGCAACCGGGCGGCGACGGGTGGTCGACGTCGCCGCGCACCAGGCGCCGCGGGCCGAATGGCCGCGGCGCCTTTTTTATGCGGGCGGAAAGGACGCAGCGATCGGCGCATCGCGGTGTCGATGCGGCGTTGCCGCCCTGCTCACGAAGGCGCGCTCCGAATCACCAGTTCGTTGAAACCGGTGTCCGCATCGGGCTCGCGCGAAAAACGATGCGCCGGCAGCAGCGCGAGCAGGATCTCGGCCGTCGTGCGCACCACGCAGCCGCTCGCGACGTGGCCGCCCGTCACGCGGCCGGCTGCATCCGAGATCGATATATGCAGATGCGCGCCGTCCGGCGACACCGAGCCGGCCAGCGTCAGGATTTCGAGGTCGCCGCGCAGCTCGGTCGGCTGGTCGGCGCCGGCGAAACGCAACTGCGCGACGCTCAGGCTGCCGATGCCCTGGATCACGAAGGCCGCGTGCGAATCGTGGCGGCGCAACGCCAGCTCGATCGCGCCGCGCAGATCGTCGCCGGGGGAAAGACGCAGAGGACGAGCTTGCATGGTCGAGAACCTGTGGGTGGACCGTGATATCGACCAAGCGTACGTTCGCCCGGTGAATCCGGCAAGTCAGCCGTTTACGCGCGACGCTCGCTCGCGAGCAACCCGTACAGCGCACTGTCCGACACTTCGTCGCCGACGATCCAGCGTTCGCGCAGCAGCCCTTCCCGCACGAAGCCGAGCCGTTCGAGCAGCCGCGCCGACGCGGCATTGCGCGGATCGATATCGGCTTCGAGGCGGTTCAGTCGGAGCGTACCGAAGGCATGATCGATCATGGCCGACGCCGCTTCGCGCATGTATCCGCCGCCCCAGAACCTGCGCCGCAGGCTGAAGCCGATCTCCGCGCGCCGGCACTGCGCGTTCGCATGGAACAGCGCGCATTCGCCGAGCGCTTCGCCAGTCTCCCGCAGTTCGAGCACGCAGGTCAGGCTCTCCCCGCTCGCGGCGGTCTGCACGTTGCGCGCGACGCGCGCCCCGGCCTGTTCGAGCTGCGTCATCGGCGAAAACGAGAAGTAGCGCATCGCCTCCGCATCGGACCAGATCTCGAAGAAGGCGTATGCGTCGGCGTCGCGGAGCGGCCGCAGGACGAGGCGGGACGTATTCAGCGTGACAGGTTCGAACAGGGGCATGGCAACGGTCTGATGAAAATCGGGACCGTGAATTAGAACACGTGAATCATGCGGCAACCGTTGCGCCAGTTTGCAACGCCCGATACGGCATGGCCGGATGCCGCGAAACAAAAGGCCCGGGGAACGTCACCCGGGCCTGTGCACATCGTCCGTTACGCCGGCCACGCTTACGCCTCGAGCGCCTCCAGCACCTTCCCCTTCGTCTCGATCCCGACGAAATGCACGGTCGCCGCCGCGATCAGCGGCACGACGCCGATCAGGTAGAACGCCGGCGCGAGGTTCCCGCCGATGATCGCGTGCGGCACGATCATCGGCGCCGCGAACGACGCGATCTTCAGCCACGCGCTGCCGAGCCCGCAGCCCGACGCGCGGATGCTCGTCGGATACTGCTCCGGCGTATAGACGTACGCGGTAATGAAGCCCGACGCCATCAGCCCGAGCGACAGCGAGCAGAAAGTCGCGACCACATACACCGACGACGCGTGATAGATGCCTGCGAACGCCAGCGACAGCGCGCACAGCACGAACGACCACACGATCACCGGCTTGCGGCCGAGCTTGTCGACCAGCAGCGCGGAGGCCAGCGACCCGAGCACGCCCATCACCGAGCCGATCACCGCGAGGTTCAGCGCGAGCTGCAGCGGCGCGTGATAGAAGTTCTTGTAGATCGTCGGCAGCCAGGTCGACAGCCCGTACTGGATGAACCCGCAGGTCGCCCACAGCGTCGCCACCGCGAGCGTGCGCTTGCGATACGCGGCGCTGAACAGGTCGCTCATCCTGCGCTTCGGATGCTGACGCACCATCTCGTCGAACGCGGCCGCCTGCGTGGCCGGCGGCAACTCGCCGCGCACCGATTCCTCGAACGCGCCGACCGCACGCCCGGCTTCCGCGAGCCGCCCGCGCGACGCGAGCCAGCGAGGCGACTCCGGCACGAGATGCGTGAGCACGAGCGACAGAAGCAGCGGCAGCCCGCCGACGAAGTACATGATCTCCCAGCCGAAGCGCGGAACGAGCCAGGCGCCGAGCGCCATCGACACGAGCAGGCCGATCGGGAACACGATCTCGTACAGCAGCACGAAGCGGCCGCGGCCATGCGCGCGCGTGATCTCGTTGATGTACGTCGCGGCGACCGGCAATTCGCCGCCGAGCCCGAGCCCCTGCAGGATCCGCAGCAGCACGAACACCTCGAACGTCGGCGCGAAGCCGCACGCGATGCTCGTGATCCCGATCACCGCCGAACTCCACGCAATCGCCTTCACGCGGCCGTGCTTTTCCGCGAGCGCGGGAAACAGGAATGCGCCGATCAACTGGCCGATCGCGCCGGACGCGATCAGCATGCCGATCTGCGTCGGCGACAGCCCCCACTTGTGAATCAGCAGCGGCAGCGTCGCCGCGATCGTGATCACGTCGAAGCCGTCGAAGAACGTCGCGGTGCCGATCAGCACGCGCGCGCGGATCTGCATCGCGTTGGCCGGCAGCCGCTCGAGCCGCGCGATGATCGCACCGGGCGTGGCGGCGGCAGCTTCCATCGTGGCCCTGCCGGCCACGACGTTGTCGAAAGTGCTCATGCGGGGTATCTCCTGGATCTCTTTCCGGGTTGGGCCGGTCAGGCAAGCGCCTGGGTCGTGTCTGCCAGAGCTTCCGTATCCACCGCCCGGCCCTGGTTCATCCACTTGCGCGCGAGCTTCAACTCACGCGCGTTGTTCACCGCGACGACACCTCTCACATGCCCGTCGCCAACGAAAAACAGCGTCGCACGGCGCGCGGCGAGATCGCCTCGCACGACGAGCTGCGCATCGGCCGGCAGATCCCCGAGGATCTGCAGGTTCACGTCGTACTGATCGGACCAGAACCACGGAATCTCCGCATACGGTGCGCGCACGCCGAGCACGGCCTTCGCCGCCGCGATCGCCTGGTTCTGCGCGTTGGCCCACGATTCGAGCCGCACGCGCCGCTTCAGCCAGCCGTTGTGATGGTTCGCGACGTCGCCGCACGCGAAGATCGCCGGATCGCTGGTCGCACCGTATTCGTCGACGACGATGCCGTCGTCGATCGCGAGCCCCGCATCGCTCGCGAGCGACACGTTCAGCGCGAGGCCGATGCCGGCCACCGCGAAATCGGCGTCGATCGTCGTGCCGTCGGCAAGCGTCGCGCGTACCTTCGACGCGTCGTCCGGCTGCGGGTCGAGCGACGCGAGCGCCGCGCCCGTCCGCACCTCGACACCGTTCGAACGATGCAGGTCGAGCAGGAAGTCCGACACGATCTGCGGCACCGAACGGCCGCACAGGCGCGGCGCACCTTCGACCACGATCGCATCGACGCCGAGCTTGCGCGCCGTTGCCGCGACTTCGAGGCCGATCCAGCCGCCGCCGATCACGAGCACGCGCCGGCTCGCGCGCAGCTTCTCGCCGAGCGCGGCCGCTTCGTCGAGCGTGCGCAGGTAATGCAGGTTCGGCGTGTTGACGAGCGCATCGGGCAAGCGGCGCGACGTGCCGCCGGTCGCGATCACGAGCCGGTCGTATGCGATCTCGCGGCCGCTTTCGGTCTTCACCACGCGGCGCGCGCGATCGATCGACGCCGCGCGTTCCGGCTGCCACGCTTCGACGTTCAGCGCATCGAATTCGTCGGGGCGCACGACGCGCACGGTTTCGATGTCGGCGTCGCCGGCCAGCACGGCCTTCGACAGCGGCGGGCGCTCGTACGGCAAGTGCGGCTCGTCGGCGATCATCACGAGGCGGCCCGCGAAGCCTTCCGCGCGCAGCGTCTTCAGCACCCAGCCGGCGGCCTGGCCCCCGCCGATCACGACGACCGTGCCCGGCGTGGCCGATTCCTGCGAGTTCGTTTCGCTCACGATTTGCGCTCCGTCATGAACTTGCCTTCCGGCGCCTTCGCGTTCTTCTGCCGGCGCGTGTTGCCGTCGAGGCCGCCGTCGACCGCCCATTCGGCGAACACGGTCGGGCCCGGCTCGAATTCGCGCGGCTGCCACTCGGGCGTGAGCACGTCCTCGTCCGCGTAGTATTCGATCAATGCGCCGGCCGGGTTCTGGAAGTACCAGAAGTACGCGGACGACACCGGATGACGCCCCGGGCCGAGCTGCGTTTGCCAGCCGCAGCGGTCGATGTGCATGCCGCCGCCGAACACTTCGTGGATGTCGCGCACGGTGAACGCGACGTGGTTCAGGCCGCGTTTTCCATTCGGCAGCGCGAGCAGGAACAGGTCGTGATGGCCGCCGTGCGGCGCGCAGCGCATGAACGCACCGCGGCCCGGGTAACGATCCGACGTCTCGAAGCCGAGCAGTTCGTGATAGAACGTTTCCTGCGCGTCGAGGCGGTTCGTGAAGAACACGACGTGCCCGACCTCGACCGGCTCCGCACGCGCATAGATCGGGCTCGGCTGGTCGACGCGCAGCGTCTGGCCCCACACGTTCGACGGCGAGCCCGTGATGTCGAGTGCGCGCTTGCGCGTGACTTCGACGCGGATCGCCATCCCGTTCGGATCGATGCAGCCGACCGCGTCGTCCTGCGCGTAATAGCCGGGCTGGCCGGCGAGCTTCGTGCGCAGCGCGTCGAGTTCCTGCCGCGTCGCGACGCCCCACGTGACTTCACGCAGCGTCGGGCCGGCTTCGAATGCGGGCGGCAGCGACGGATCGTCGGCCCGCACGACCAGCACGGTGCAGCCGTTCAGCGTTTCGAAACGGGCGCGGGTGTCGTCGTGCGCGACTTCCTTCAAGCCCCAGTCGGCGAAAAAGCGCCGGCAGGTGGCGAGGTCGTCGACACCGTACGTGATCTGCTCGATTCCCAAGATGCTCATTGCGTCATTCCCCTTCGCTCAGTTCGCCCACGGCAGCGGCGCGTCGTTCAAGCCCCAGTAGAGGCTCTTCTGCTGCATGTATTCGCGGATGCCGAGACGCCCCTTCTCGCGCCCCATCCCGCTCTCCTTCCAGCCCGAGAACGGCGTGGAGATCGAGAACAGCTTGTACGTATTGATCCACACGGTGCCCGTCTCCAGCGCCCGCGCGATGCGCCACGCACGCTTGTAGTCGCGCGTCCAGATGCCGGCCGCGAGGCCGAACACGCTGTCGTTCGCCTGTGCGATCAGCGACGCTTCGTCGTCGAACGGCATCGCGACCAGCACCGGCCCGAAGATTTCCTCCTGGCAGATGCGTGCGCTGTTCGGCAAGCCTTCGAGAATCGTCGGCTGATAGAAGAAGCCTTGCTCGCGCCCGTCGCCCGTCGGCCGCTCGCCGCCGCACAGCAGGCGGCCGCCTTCTTCCAGCCCGAGCGCGACGTAGCGTTCCACCGACTCGCGATGCTTCGCGGTGATCAGCGGGCCCATCTGCGTGTCGGGCCGCGTCGGGTCGCCCACGCGCAGCTTGCGCGCGCCGGCCACCAGGCGCTGCATGAATGCGTCGTACACCGCGTGCTGCACGAACAACCGCGACCCGGCGATGCACGCCTCGCCCGACGAGCTGAAGATCCCGTACAGCACGCCGTTGACCGCGTGATCGAGATCGGCGTCGTCGCACACGATCGTCGGCGACTTGCCGCCCAGTTCGAGCGACACGGGCATCAGCTTCTCGGCCGCGATGCGCGCGATGCCGCGGCCTACCTCGGTACCGCCGGTGAACGACACCTTCTTCACCAGCGGATGGCGCACGAGCACGTCGCCGATCACCGAACCCTTGCCCGGCAGCACGCTCAGCACGCCCTTCGGCACGCCGGCTTCCTCGCAGATGCGCGCCAGCGCGAGCGATACGAGCGGCGTGACCTCGGCCGGCTTGAGCACCACCGCGTTGCCGCCGGCCAGCGCCGGCGCAAGCTTCTGCGCGTCGGACGCGATCGGCGAATTCCACGGCGTGATCGCCGCGATCACGCCGATCGGCTCGTACACGCTCATCGTCAGGTAATCGCCGCGCGACGGCGTCAGTTCTTCGTCGAGCGTTTCGAGGCAGGCCGCGAAATAGCGGAACGTGTTCGCGGCGCTGGCCACCAGCACGCGCGTCTCGCCGATCGGCTTGCCGTTGTCGCGGCGCTGCAGGTGCGCGAGCGCCTCGTGGCGTTGCATGATCAGGTCCGCGACGCGGTACAGCACCTGCGCGCGCTGGTGCGGTTTGAGCCCGGCCCAGTCGGCGCGGCGCCATGCGGCGTCGGCGGCCGCGACGGCGTCGGCCGCGTCTTCCGCGTTCGCCGTCGACACTTCCATGTTCACCGACTGGTCGGCCGGATAGATGCTCGTGTAAGGCGCGCCACGGCCGCGCCGCCACTCGCCGCCGATCAGGATGTTGCCGTCGGGCACGAGGCTCGTATCGAAAGAAGTCATGTCACCAATCCCACAAATCTGTCTCTGCGCATCCGCCCTCGCCGTGGCGCGGGCGAACGCTCGATGGTCCGGTCAGATCACGCAGCGGGCCGCGCGGTTGCGCAGCGCGCGGATCGCGCTGTACGCCGTCAGCGCGGACGTCTTCGGGTTGTCGGGCAGCGGCTTGCCGCTCATTTCCAGCGACATCTCGCCGAACGCGCCGCGCGCGGTGATGCGGTGCACGTTGCGCGCGACCGCCGGATCGGCGATCAGGCGCACGTGGGTCGCGTCGAGCCCGAGGCCCGCGAGCGCGACCGTCGCCGCGACGTTCGCGTTCTTCGGATAGAGCCGCGCCGCGTCGCGCGCGGTGCCTTCGAAGATCATCTTCTCTTCGGTCATCGCGTGCAGGTCGCACAGTGCCTCGGCCGGTGTGCCGAGCCAGCCGAGCGGCGGCTTGCGGCCGACGTACAGCACTTCGTCGAGGCCGCCCTGCTTCGCGGACGCCAGCGCGTCGATGCCGCCGATCGCACCCGACAGCAGCGTCACCGTCGTGCCGCCTTCGTCGGCGGCCTGCGACAGTACGTCGAGCAGCGCGAGATCGGACAGCGCGCCGATCGACGCGACCGCGCAGTCGGTGCCGGCCTTCAGCAGCGGCACGACGTGATCGACGAGCGCGCTGTGGCCCGCGCATTCGAGCGCGAACTCGGGGCGGCGAGCCAGTGCGTCGACCGACGACACGACCTCCACCGCGCCGCCGAGCTCACGCTGTACCGCGTCGCGCTGGTGTTCCGGCACGATCACGTGCGCGACGCGCAGCGACGCATCGTGCTCGACCGCGTGGTACACGGCCGCGCCGATCGCGCCGAAGCCGATCATCGCGATGTCGACCGGGGCGTGCGCCCGCTTTTGCCCGTTATGCATACTGGCGCTCCGTCGGCGCTTCCTGCTTCACCGGCGGGCCCGCGAAGGCGGACGCGAACGAGCCGACCGACAGCATGTCGACCTCGACCATCACCGGCCCTTCCTTCGCGATCCCTTCGCGCACGACCGCCTCGGCCTGGTCGAGCGACGTGATCCGGTAGTGCGTGAGGCCGAAGCTCGCGCAGAACTGCGCGAAATCCGGCTGGTGCAGCTGCACGAAGCAGCGGCGGCCGCCGTAGTGCGCGTCCTGGATGTTGCGGATCACGCCGTAGCACTGGTCGTTCATCAGCACGATCATCACGTTCGCGTTTTCCTGCACGGCCGTCACGAGTTCGCCGACGTTGACCATCAGGCCGCCGTCGCCGACGAGGCAGACCGTCTTCGCCGCGGCGCCCGCGAGCGCCGCGCCGATGCCCATCTGGATGCCCTGGCCGATACCGCCGCCGAGCGCATGCACGCCCGAGCGCGGCTCGAAGATCTTCAGCAGGCGGTTGCCCCACGTGCTGTTCGAGATCGTCACGTCGCGCACCCAGTTGTAGTCGCGGCCGACGGCGCCCTGCAGCGTGTCGACGAGCTTCTTGTACGGCCCGAGCCCCTTCGCCACGTCGGCCACCGCGTCTTCGCGGGCCGCCGCGAGATCGGCCGCGAATTGCGGATCGACGGACAGCCGGCCTTCGAGGCGGTCGGCCAGTTCAGCCAGCACGCGCTTCGAATCGCCATGCACGAACAGTTCGTTGCGATAGCCGCGGTTGTCGGCGAGCGCGTCGGCATCGACGCGGAACAGCGGCTGCGGCAGCGCGAGCTTGTACTTCAGCGTCTCGTTGCCGCGCAGGCGCGAGCCGACCACGACGAGCGCGTCGCAGGTCTTGTAGAACGCTTCGACCGACGCATGCACGTTGAACGCGCCGAGCGTCGCCGGGTGATCTTCCGGCAGCACGCCGCGGCCCTGCACGCTCGTCACGACGCCGAAGCCGAGCTTCACGAGGCGTTCGACTTCCTCGCGTGCATGTCGCGCGCCGCCGCCGAGCCACAGCAGCGGGCGGCGCTTGGCCGCGAGTGCGTCGGCAAGCTTCGCGACGCGCGCGGTGTCGTGCTCGCGCACCGCGACGTGGGCGGGTGCGAGGTCTTCCGGCCATTCGATTTCGGCCGCCTGGATGTCGATCGGAATCTCGACGGACACGGGGCCCGTCGGGGCGGTCTGCGCGATGCGCACGGCTTCGCGAATCGTCGGCAGCACGGTTTCGACGGTGCGCACGCGGAACGCGGCCTTCGAGATCGAGTCGAGCATCGACAACTGGTCGGGCGCTTCGTGGATGTACGCGAGATCGCGGTCGAGATACGGCGTCTCGATCTGCCCGGTCACGTGCAGGAGCGCGGTGCCGGCCGTCAGCGCCTCGACCATCGCGCCGGCCGCATTGCCGGCCGCCGTGCCCGTGCTCGTGAACGCGACGCCGAGCCCGCCCGACACGCGGGCCAGCCCGTCGGCCATGTTCAGCGCGCCGGCTTCACCGCGCGCCCCGACATAGCGGATGTTGCCGCGCGAGTTGATCGCGTCGAGGATCGGCATGTTGTGGATCGAGATGACGCCGAACGCGGTTTTCACGCCGCACTGCTCGAGAAAGGCGGCAATCAGCTCGCCAACCGTGGTTTTTTTAGACATGGCGTGCAAAGCCTCCAGAAACGTCGATATGGCTGCCCGTCGTGTAGGACGACAGATGCGTTGCGAGATAAAAAAGTGCCCAGGCGGCCTCGTCGGGCTTGCCGAAGCGATTCAGCGGAATGTTCTTCTTGCGGGCGAGCGCGCCCGTCCAGTCTTCCCAGCTTTCGCCGGGCTGCGCCTGCGTGTCGTAGCGGCGGCGCCACTGCCCCGACTCGACGATGCCGATCAGGATCGAGTTCACGCGGATGCGCTGCGGCGCCAGTTCGGTCGCGAGCGATTTCACGAGGCTCAGCACGCCGGCGCGCGCCGACGACGTCGCGACCATGTGTGGCTCCGGCTGCAGCGCGAGCAGCGAGTTCACGCAGGTGATCGTCGGCGCGGCCGCATCGCGCAGCAGCGGCAGGAAGGCGCGCGTCGGACGGATGATGCTGAAGTACTTCAATTCGAGTTCTTCGCGCCAGGCGTCGTCGGTCGTATCGGCGAAAGTCGACACACGGCCCTGGCCTGCATTGTTGACCAGCATGTCGGCACGGCCGAAACGCGTGGACACCGCTTGCGCGAATGCGGTCACGTCGGGTTCGTCGAGCACGTCGCAGCGCGCGGCCAGCAGTCGTGCGCCTGCGTACTTGTCGCGCAGCATCGCTTCGGCGCGGGCGAGGCGCTCGCCGTCGCGGCCGCAGATCGCGACCGACGCGCCCGCCTGCAGGAACCGTTCGGCGGTCGCGAGGCCGATGCCGGACGAACCGCCCGTCACCACCGCCACCTGCCCGGTCAGATCGATCTCGATCATGTCGTCGGTCCTCGCCGGGCCGCCCCAAGAAGATTGACCGCCCCGTCGGGGGGCAGCGTGCGAAGCATGCGTTGGGGTCTCATTTCAGTCCTAAAGCTTTCATGAACGTGTGCTCGTCATCCGAGCGGTAATTGAGCCGCCGCGACAATTCCGCCGCCGCGCGCTGCACCTTGTCGATCAGCCCGTCCGCGATCAGCGCCGCGTCGATCTCCGGCCTCGGCACCGTCACCGTGATGCACGCGACGATCTTCTGCGTCTCGTTGCGCACCGGCGCCGTGACGACCGAGATCCCGCGTTCGAACGACGAATTGCTGACGCCGTAGCCGCGCAGTGCGTCCTCGCGGATCACGTCGTACAGCGCGTCGACCGTTTCCGGCGTCGCGCTCGTCATCCGGTTCAGCACGCGTTCCGGATACAGCGCATGCAGTTCCTTCAGCGACAGGTCGCCCATCAGCACGTGGCCGTGCGTCGTCGCATGCGCGGGCAGCCGCGTGCCGACGTTCACGCGGATCGAGCTGAACACCGGCGACTGACTCTGCGCCTTCGCGACGAACACCACGTCGCGGCCGTCGCGGATCACGATGTGCGTCGTGAAGCCGGTCGCATCGCGCAGGCTCTCGATCACCGGCAGGCCGAGATCGGTCAGCTCCAGCGAGCTCAGGTATTCGAAGCCGAGCCGCAGCACCGCGATGCCGAGCTTGTAGTTGCGATCCTTGTCCGCGCGTTCGAGAAAGCCGAGCGATTCGAGTGTCTGCAGCAGACGGAACACCGTCGTGCGCGGAATGCCGAGCCGTTTCGACAACTCGGGCGCGCCGAGCACGGGCTCGCGCGGCGAGAATTCGGCGAGAATCCGCAGCCCGCGTTCGAGGCCCGGCACCACGTAGCTGGCTTCGGCCTTCGCGTTGTCGGATTCGTTTTGTTGCAGCGGTTCGCTCATGCCAGCCCCCACTGCGTGTCGCACTGCCGGCAGAAGCCTTCGATCAATGCGGAATAGACGGACGGCGCTTCCACGTAACCCGCATGTCCTGCCTGCGGAATCACCTGCAGCCCCACGTGCGCGGCCGCGGCGATCCGCTCGCACGCGGCGGGCGGCGTGATCGCATCGTGCGCGCCGACGGCCACGGCCGTGCGGCCGCGAAAGCCGGCGAGATCGGCCGCGAGATCGGCGTTCGCGAGCAGATGCGTGGCCTGCGCATAGCCGGCCGGCACGATGCGCGCCATGTTCCAGCGCACCCACGCCCGCGCCTCCTCGTTCGCGAAACCGGACAGCATGTTGCCGCTGCGCTGCTCGGCGAGCCCGGCCGGGCCGAGTTCCGCGAGCATCGCGAGCCGCGCGTCGCGGCGCGATTCGCGGGTGTCGGCCGGTGCGCTGCCGTAGCCGCCGGCGGGCGACACCAGCAGCAGGCCGGCCATCCGCGCGGGCATCACACGGGCGAGAGCGCCCGCGATGATCGCGCCGAGCGAATGGCCGACCAGCACGCAGCGTTCGATGCCGAGTGCCTCGAGCCACGCGTTCAGCGATGCCGCGTAATCGGCGGCGGCGGGCGACGCGCCGTGCACGGGCGTCGACACGCCGTAACCCGGCGCATCCCACGCGAGCACGCGGCGCGATGCGCCGAGCGTGTCGAGCTGGCACACCCACGATGCGGCGCCCGAGCCGATCCCGTGCAGCAGCACGGCGGGCAGCGCGCGGCCCGCATGCCGCGCGCCGGCCTCACGGTAGCCGATCGTGCCCGCCGCGCCGGCTACGCAACGCTGTTCGGGAAACTGCCCGAGCAGCGCGGCGAACGCCGCGGTGCGGTCGCGTTCACGTTTGTCGATGACACTCATTGCTTCGCCCGCCCCGCCTCAGCGCTTGATCTTCGCGAGCGGCGAATCGGGCGGATACGTCGGCGTGATCGGCTTCGGCGAACCGAGCATCACGCACATCAGCGCATCTTCCTCGCCGATGTTGATTTCCGTGCGATACACGCCCGGCGGCACCGAGATCAGGTCGCGCTCGCCGAGGATCGCTTCCCACGTCTCGCCGTCGCGCTCGCAGATCACCTTCATCTTGCCGCGCAGCACGAAGAAGATTTCCTCGACGTCGATATGGATGTGGCTCGGGCCGATGTTGCCGGCCGGGATGACCATCGTCGAGAACGTGAAGTTGCCGGCCGGCACCGTGTTGACGTCCTTCGCGACGCCCGTGCCGCCCGTGCCGACGTAGCGCATCTGCGCGCGGCGGTACTTCGGGTCGTAGTCGGCCTGGAACTTCAGCGCGTCCCAGTCGTAGCGCCGCGTCGCGTAGCGCGCGACGCGCCCTTCCATCCAGTCGTTGAAGCTTGCGCCTTCCGGCTGGTCCCACGACTTGCGTTCGAGATCGGCGTCCGCCATCGTCCTCTCCTTCATTCCGAGTGAAAACTTCAATTCAGTTCATTACGAAGCCGCCGTTGACCGGCAGCAGTTGACCCGTGACGAAGCGCGCGCCGTCCGACAGCAGGAACAGCACCGGGCCCGTCACGTCGCCAGGCACCTGCGCGCGCGTCAGCGCACGGCCCTGCAGGTAGAACGCATGGCGCTCGGCCGGTACGTAGGCGGTCGCCTCGACTTCGGTGAGCCCTGGCGCGATCGCGTTGACCGTTACGCCGTGCGCGCCGAACTCGCGTGCCTGCGCATGCGTCATCGCGATCACCGCGCCCTTGCTCGCGACGTACGCGAGCAGCTTCGGCGCGCCCCACAGCGCGGTATCCGATGCGAGGTTCACGATCGCACCGCGTCCCGACTGAGCGAGATAGGGCAGCGCTGCATTGCTGACGAGCCATACGCCGCGCACGTTCACGTTCATCACGGCGTCCCACGTCGCCACGTCGAGCTCGGTGGAAAGCTTCCCGCCCGAGTTCGTGATCGCCGCGTTGTTGATCAGCGCGTCGATGCCGCCGAGCGCCGCCGCGCCCTGCGCGACGAAAGCGTCGATGCTGGCCGGATCGGCAAGGTCGAGTGCAAAGAAATGCGCGGCGTGGCCGGCTTGCGTGAGCTGCGCGGCGAGCGAGCGCCCCTCTTCCGCGAGCACGTCGCCGAACGCGACCTGCGCGCCGGCTTCGACGAGCGCCTTCACGAACGCCGCGCCGAGACCGCGCGCCCCGCCCGTGACGAGCACGCGGCGACCGGGCAGCGCCACGACCGGTGCGAGCTCAGCCATTCGCGGGCTCCGCGGCGGCGTGCGCCGCACGATGCACGTCGAGCGCGGACAGGTGTTCCTGCGCCCGCTGGCGCAGCATCCGGCGCACACGTGTGATGCCGACGTCGTGCTGGTACAGGTATTCGTGATCGCGCGCATGCGGCGCGAGGCTTTCGAGGACGTAGCGGTCCTGCTCGAGCACGTCCCAGTGCAGGCCTTCGAGGCGGTTGCGGTACATGAAGCGCCACACGTCGCGCTGCCAGCCGCTGACCTTGCGGGTACGCCAGAAATAGACCTGGCAGTGGTCGCCGTCGACCGGCGTCGCGAAGCCGATGATCCCGAAGTTGCCGCCCGGGCCGAATTTCTGCTTGTACGGAATCGCGAGACGCATCCACAGGCAGCCCGTTTCGCCGAGTTCCACCCAGTCGAAGTTCACGTCGCGCTGGCCGATCTTCTCGAACATCAGGCCCGTTTCCGTCTTGCGCACGCGCATGTCGGCCTGCTTGTCGCCTTCGGCCATCGAGTGCGACGTCGCATGCAGATACGCGCCGTGCATCGGGTCCATCACGTTGTCGATCGCGTACTGGTAATTGCACTTCCAGTTCGATACGCACAGAAAGTGGCCGTACTCATCGGCGACCAGTTCTTCCGGCAGATTCAGCGGCGCCGGCTCGCCGTGCGCTTCGTCGCCGAACCACAGGAAGATCGCGCCGGCCTTCTCCTCGACCGGATACGACTTCACGCACTTCGTGCCTTCGAGCGGACAGTTCGATACCGCCGGCACGCGGTTGACCGTGCCGCCGCCGTCGACTTCGATGCCGTGATACCAGCACGCGATCTTGCCGCCGAGGTTCCAGCCGAGCGACAGGCGCGCGCCGCGGTGCGGGCAGCGATCTTCCAGCGCATGGACCTTGCCGTCGTGATCGCGCCACAGCACGATCTGCTCGGACAGGCGCGTGACGCCGACGGGCGCGTTCGACACCTGCCAGCTCGGCGCGACGGGATACCAGTAGTTCTTGATGCCGCGATCGAGGTAGTCGCGGACCGGGTCGTGTTGGGTTTCGTGTTGGTCGGGGGACGTCATCAGTGTGCTCCGGATGCGGTTGTCGGGTCGGCGCTCAGGCGCGCGGCGCGGTCGGTGCGCTCATTCCGCCAGCGAGGCCATTTCGGCGCGGAAACGCTCCACGGTCCATGCGGTGCCGTCCGGCGCGCGAAAGCCGATGCGGTTCAGCCCGGCGACGACATCGTCCAGTTCGGTCGCGCCGCTCTCGAACACGCGTTCGAGCGCATCGCCGAGGTCGTTCTCGTACTGGGTGGGTTCCGCCTTGCGGTTCTGCCAGACCAGGTTCTCGACCTGGCCGGGGATCTCGATCTGCCCCTTGCCCGCGACGTTGTTCGGCTGCGGCGCCACCCACGGTTTCAGGAAGGGATTGAAGTTGACGGTCGCTTCTTTCATGTTCAGTCCACCTTGATCTGGATTTCCTCGCCGGCGAGGCGCACCGCGTACTGCTTCAGCGCGCGCCCGCCCGGGCCCTTCAGGCATTCGCCCGTCTTGATGTCGAACACGGCCTCGTGCAGCGGGCATTCGACCGTGCCTTCGTCGACGAACCCCTGCGTCAGCAGCGCGTACGCATGCGGGCATACGTTCTCGAGCGCATACACGTCGTCGCCGACGCGGTAGATCCCGATTTCCACGCCGTCGGTCCGCTTGAACTCGATCGGCGTGTCTTCCGACAGCGCGCCGGCGTGACCGGCGCAAATCCATTGTTCAGACATCTCGCACCCTTCCTTCTGATCGACTCTCGGTTTGTTCCGTTTTGTTCCATATCAGGAACATCAGTTTATGGATGGTGATTATAGGAGCGACTTTCCGCGAGTAGAACAAAAAGCTGCGTGTCCTAGGGAAAACACCGACCGGGAGGTCGACGAACGCTTTCGCCTGCCTGAGCGAATGTAATTTTTTGTTATGTGACGTGGATTTATCGGCTTTTCCCACGCATCGCGCCGTATGAGCGTGCGTCGGCACGGCGCCCATCCGTCCCGAAAAATTTATTTTTGATACGGTGTTCGGCGCCTCTATACTCCATTCCACCAGAGGCACGTCGTTCCTTATATGGAACATACAAATGCCCATGCGGCGATGAACATGCGCGACGGTCGGCCGTCCCCGCGCAGGCCGTCACGACACGTATTCATCAGGTTGGAGAGCCAGGAGACAAAATGGTCAAGCATGCGGTAGCAGCAGCAGTCATCGGAATGAGCGCCGCGTCGGGCGCGTGGGCGCAGAGCAGCGTGGTGCTGTACGGCAGCATGGACGCGGGTGTCGCGTACGTGAACAACGTCGGCGGCCACGCGAAGTGGGCGATGATCCAGGGCAATACGCAGCCCGACCGGTGGGGCCTGAAAGGCAAGGAAGATCTCGGCGGCGGGCTGTCGGCGATCTTCCAGCTGGAAAACGGCTTCTATACGAACAACGGCCAGTTCGCGACCGCGAACACGATCTGGAATCGCGCGGCGTTCGTCGGCCTCGGCGCCGAGCGCTACGGCACGCTGACGCTCGGCCGCCAGACGCCGCTGGCGTTCGACTATCTCGACCCGCTCAGCACCGCGTACCTCGCGATGAGCTGGTACGCGTTCCATCCGGGCAACATCGACGGGCTCGCCGCGACCGGCAACGTGCCGTACAACAATTCGATCAAGTATCGTTCACCGACCTTCGCGGGCTTTTCGGCCGCGGCGACGCTCGCGCTCGGCAACACGACGAACTTCTCGACCGGCAAATCGGTCGGCGTCGCGCTGAACTATGCGAACGGGCCGTTCAAGGCGTCGGCCGTCTACTCGAACGAGCACGATCGCTCGCTCCTGATCGGCCAGACGGGCATCACGTCGTTCCAGGGGCAGAACACCGCGAACGGTTATCTCGCCAGCAAGGTCGAGAACATCGGCGCGGGCGCGTCCTACCAGATCGGCGACTTTCTCGTGCACGGCCTCTACACGCGCGTGAAGATGCAGTCGAACGGGTTTTCCGACACGTTCCAGAGCTACGACGCGGGCGTGAACTACCGCAGCAGCGCGTTCAACACGATCGCGGGCGGCGCGGCAACCACGACGCTGGCCGGCCGCCGCTGGACGCAGGTCGAACTCGGCGACATCTACGCGCTGTCCAAGCGCACGCAGTTGTATGCGAACGTGCTTTATGAACACGCTTCCGGCGGCGCGAAGGCCGCGTTCTTCACGGCCGGCGTGTCGAGCACCGCGAACCAGGTGATCGTGCTGACCGGGATTCATCATTCGTTCTGAACGCGTTCGGGCACCGGGCTTCGGCGCCCGAAAACGACAAGAGCGGCCCGCGGGCCGCTCTTGTCGTCTGCAATGCCGCGCGCGGCGGCCGGATCGATACGCGAGCGTCAGAACATCGCGACCTTGTGGCGCGCATGCGCGAACGTCGGGTCGCTTTCGAGCGGACGATAGTTCAGCCGTTGCGACAGGTCGACCGCCGCACCGCACACGGCCTCGACGAGCCGCTCCTTCTCGCCGGCCTCGCCGATCTCCGAGCGCGGCACCGTCGCGGTGATCGCCGCGACGATCGAGCCCGAATGATCGCGCACGGGTGCGGTCACGGCCGAAATGCCGCTCTCGAACGCCGCCTCGCTGACCGCATAGCCGAGCCGAGCGTAATGACGCACGCGTTCGTACAGTTCGTCGACGGTGCCGGGCGTGCGCTCGGTGAACTGTTCGAGTTTCTTCTCCGGATAGAGCTGCCGCATCGCATCGCGCGTCAGGTCCCCCATCAGCACGTGGCCGTGCACGGTTGCATGCGCGGGCAGGCGCGTGCCGACGTGCACCTTCACCGAACCGAACATCGACGCATTGCTCTGCGCCTTCGCGACGAACACCACGTCGCGCTGGTCGCGGATCAGCAGGTGCGTCGACAGGCCGGTCGAATCGCGCAGCCGTTCGAGCACGGGCGTGCCGAGATCGGTCAGTTCGAGCGAATTCAGGTATTCGAAGCCGAGCCGCAGCACGCCGACGCCGAGCCGGAAATAGCGATCGCCGTTCACGCGTTCGAGAAAACCAAGCGCCTCGAGCGTCTGCAGCAGGCGGAACGTCGTGGTGCGCGGAATGCCGATGCGCTTCGACAGTTCCGGCGCACCGAGCACGGGTTCGCGCGCGGAGAATTCGGCGAGGATCCGCAACCCGCGTTCGAGCCCCGGCACCAGATAGGACGAAGCGCCGCCCGACGATTCTTCGTCGCCGGGCGCCGCCGGATCGGGTGCACCGCTCATCGTTGTCTTGACCATGTGGACATGGACGGAAGGAAATCGGTCACGAAACAGGTCATCGATCGTCGTGGATATTCAGTCATGCTACCTCAGTGCGCGCGTGGGCTCGCACCGGCGCGCGGCGCCGCGACGCAGCATGCGCGTCCACGCCACCATGACGCGTCATTCAAGGTCGAGAGGATAGCAGCGTTGGACCGCGCGACGCCATGCAGAAATCGCCGGACGCCAGCGCGCTGACCGCACGGCGCCCGCCCACGGCACGCGGCCGGACGACGGCCAGCAGCACGGAACTTGACGTCGGACCGCCTACAGGCGCGACAGATAAACACGAATGGTCGTGCGGTCGTACGTAAAACCGCCGGCCGGATCCGGCTGCAGCACGCGTGCCAGATCGACCGGATGCAGCCAGCCGGCGCCCAGCAGGCCGCCGTTGATCCCGCGGATCCGGGTGCCGCCGACGGCAATCGCCGCGTGAAAGACATTCGCGCCGCGAGCGAAGCCGACCGCGGTGCCCGCCGGAATGCTCGCGCGCCCGTCCCATTGAGTGCCGGTCTCGAAGTTGAAGCGCGTCCTCCACGACTGGCCGATCGTGTCGAGCAGCGCCGCGGGCGTGATCATCGCGTCCGCGCGCAGCAGATACCGCACGTAGGCCGCGGCGTCGTAGCAGACGCCGCCGGACATGTACTCGTCGATGTTCGCCATCCCGAACATCAGCGCCTGCGCGTGTTTTTGCCGTTCGGCGATGCCGGATTGGGCGACATGCCCGCCTAACTGGGTCAGTTGCACGGATAGCTCCTTTCAGGAAAGCGGGACGTCATTGTCTCGCCGATGCAATAACCTCATATCTTATTACGATATGAATCGGCGTTTTCCACGCTCCCTCGTGCGATATGTGGTTCGCACCTGCTCGGGAGGTCATGAGCCTGCGTGCAGACTTTCGCCACGCGTGTCGCATCGTCGACGCGATGCCCGCGCATCGAAGGCGGCATAGGCATGCCTGTGTCGAACGGCACGGACCATTTGGCACAGCGAATGCCGGCAAACGGTCGCATTTCGCGCCTGGAGAAAAAACGGAAGCAGTCGGAAAAGCGCCGTCCGGCAACGGACGGCACAGAGGAAGGCGATCCCCGCGCCGGATCGCCGCGACGACGTCAGGCCGTCACGGCGGCGTCATATTCGGCGCGGGCAAGCTGGCCAGCGGCGTATGCCTCGGCTTCGCCGCGAAAGCCTTCGCGGCTGAACGCCACGACTTTCACGCCGACGCCGGTCGCCCGCTTCACCGTCAGCGCCCATTGCCATCCGCCGTCTTGCTCGAAGACGTGCAGCGAGGGTTCGAAGGAAGGGTCGAATACGGTCACGCGTTGTGCTCCTGCCCCGTTGCGCGCTGCATCGGCAACGCACGGAGGCATGTCGAAAAGGGGGCGCGCCGGTGTGCCGACGCGCTTCTGCCATTCCACAGTCTAATCAGCGATTGTTGCGACGCACCATCAGAGGTTTCACTCATCTATCGGAACCGCCCGTTCGATCGAATCTGACTCAAAGCCTTGCGGGACGGGGCTGAGCGACACGTCGGCCGGCCCGCCATCGCGTTCGTGCGGCAACGTGCCGCACGCGCGATGGCTTGCATTGGCCTTTCGCGAATCACGGAAACGGGGTGCGACCTATTCGGCCGCCATCGACACGCGCCGGAAGGTCAGGTTGACGCGTTCGCCCTGTACGCTGGGCGCCTTCGGCACGCGGTGCTGCCATTCGGCCTGCGTGCGTCCGCGCATCACGAGCAGGCTGCCATGCACGAGGCGGTATGCATGCGTGACGCCGGTCGCGCGATGGCGAAGATCGAACACCCGCATCGCGCCGAGGCTCACCGACGCGATCACCGGCGCATCGCCGAGTTCGGATTCGTTGTCCGCATGCCAGCCGAGGCTGTCCAGCCCGTTGCGATAGCGATTGAGCAGCACGCTGTTGAAACGCACGCCGCACGTCGCCTCGACCGCATGCTTGAGGCCGAGCACGGCCGGCGTCCATGGCTCCGGCACGTTGCGGATTCCGGAGTACACGTACACGGCATCCGGTTCGCCCTGCCACGCGGTGAGCCTCGGCAACGGAATGCGTCCGCGCGGCGTACGGATCGTGTCCTGCCGCCACGCGACCTCGTCGATCAGCGCGGCCAGCGCGCGATCGGCGTCGGGCGGCGCCAGCCAGTCCGGGTACCAGTCCACGTCGGGCACGGGCGTATCAGCGAAGAGATCGGGCGTCGACATGTCGGCAGGAACGGGCAAGGAACGGAGCGAACGCGCATGTCTGCATACTAGCCAACGGCGCCGCACGCCGCCATGCGCTGTCATTCCCGACGAAAGGAAACCGCGGGGCGCGCGATGCGCGTTCGCGTCGCGTAACGGCCGTCCTCGGCCACCGGCTACCCGCGTGTCAGCCGAATCAGCGTGATCTCGGACGGCACGCCGAAGCGGTTCGGCGGCCCCCAGTACCCAGTGCCGCGGCTCGTATACAGCCACATGTCGCCGATGCGGTTCAGCCCGCCGATCACCGGCTGCTGCAGACGCACGAACGGCGGCCACGGCAGGAACTGGCCGCCATGCGTGTGCCCCGACAACTGCACGGTAAAGCCCGCGCGGTTCGCCGCTTCCGCGCTGCGCGGCTGGTGCGCGAGCAGGATCTTCGTGCCGACGTCGGGCGGCGCACCGGCCAACGCCCGCTCGGGATCGCTGCGATGGGCGGGATCGAAGCCGCCGGCCGTGAAGTCGGTCACGCCCGCGAGCACCGCCCGCGCGCCGCCGCGCTCGATCAGCACGTGCTCGTTCAGCAGCACGGTCAGCCCGATGCGACGAAATTCGTCGATCCACGCATGCGCACCCGCGTAGTACTCGTGGTTGCCCGTCACGAGGAAGGTGCCGTGCCGCGAGCGCATTTGACCGAGCGGCGCCGTATGTTCGCGCAGGCGCTTGACCGAACCGTCCACCACGTCGCCCGTCACGACCACCAGGTCGGCGTCGAGCGCATTGACCGCGCGCACGATCCGTTCGATGTAGGGCCGCTTGATCGTCGGGCCGACGTGGATGTCGGACAGTTGCACGATCGTCAGCCCGTCGAGCGCGGCCGGCAGGCCGGCGACCGGAATCGACACGCGCTTGACCGCCGCCGTGCGGCGCGCGCCGACGAACCCGATCGCCGTCACGAGCACCGCGGCCGCCAGCACGCCGAGCGCCGTGTCGGGCGCCGCGCCGCTCCATGCGCCGTCATGCCCGAGATGCCGCCACGCGAGCACGCCGAGCAGCACGATGTCGCGCAGGAACGTCAGCACCAGCAGCGACGAGAAGAAGCCCATCGCGAGTGCGCCCGCCCAGCCGACCAGCGTCGCCGCCCACCCTTCGTCGAAGCGGCGCGAGAACATCCCGACCGGAATCAAGACGACGAAACTCGCCAGCACGAGCGCCGCGATCGTGCGCGCGAGCGGCGACACGAACGCATCGGGAATGATCCGCATCCCGACGTACAGATGGAACAGCACGCCGATCGCAATGAACCGGACAAAGAAACTTCGCATGGAACGCTCACCTTCGTTGCACGACCGCTTCCGCGACGCGCGCGGCATCGGGCCGCCATGCCCGGTGCCGCGCGTCGCACCCTACGCACGATGGTACACAGATCCCGGCCGCGACGACGGGTCGCGGCCGGCGGTGCGGCGCCGCTGTCTCGTCGATCATCCGCACGTGACATCGCCATGCAGGAACGGGTGAGCCCCGACATCGTGCGCGCTGCGCAGGCAGGCTTGATCGACGTCGGCATCGTCGCCGGCGGAGTGCTGCTCACGCTGCGCAGGCGCATCCAGGTCGGCAACTTCGAGACGGCCTGCCGAATGATCGAAGCAAACGTCGCGTGCTGCCCGAAGGCACCGCGCGCCGTCATGCGAAGACGATGGCGCCGCGCCTCGTCGCGCTCGAAGACGACCGGGCCGAGCGCCGGCTGCAGATCTGCTCGCCGATCTCGATGCGCCTCCGCGTTTCGCGCGCGATTTCGCCGGCCTGCTCGTCGAGGACGCACGCGGCCAGCCGGACTGATTCGCATGCGTTCGAGCGGCAATCAGCGGTTTGCGCGCCAATTGCCGCTGCGTCGACATGGCAAACCCCGCTGCACGATTTCGTCTGACGATCCTTGACAGTCCATTCGCAACCCTGCGCGAGCGGGTGCTGGCAGAATTGCGGCGGTCCGATCATCGCTGCCGACACGCACTGCCGGACCGTCCGGCATGACCGATGGCGCGGCCACGATCGGCCCCGACCCCTGCCGTGGACGCGCGCCGGATCGCTGGCGATCCGCATTACGCTGATTTATGATCGGCCCCGTATCCTGAAATCGTCGTCGCGGCCCGGCCGGTTGCGACGATCCGCATTGCGCCGTGCCCGGCATCCACCCCCAACGTCGAGCTCGTCACACCATGAGAACAACAACGCCGCGCGCGCCGCTGCGTATCGCCGCCGTCCTCGCGCCCGCCCTGCCGCTCGCGGGCTGTGCATCGCGCGGCGCGCCGTCCTACGTGCTGTTCGGCGCGTACTTCCCGTTGTGGCTCGTCAGCGCGATCGTCGGCATCGTCGGCGCGATCGTCGCGCACCGCGTATTCGTCGCGACCGGCTGGGCCGCGACGGTGCCCTACCAACTCGCCGTCTGCACCGCGATCGGGCTCGTGGTCGCCGTGCTCGTCTGGCTCACCGGCACGGGGCCGTTCGCATGAAGGCCGCCGGCATCGCCCGCCCCTCCGTGAAAGGCCGCGTCATCGCGCTCGCGATCGTCGCGCTCGGCATCGCGGCGCTCGCGTACGCGTACCACCGCACGACGGCCTACCCGTCCACCGACGACGCGTCGATCGACGCGGACGTCGTGCACGTCGCGTCGCCGGTCGGCGGCCGCCTCGTGCAGCTCGCGGTGCATGAAAACCAGCGCGTCGCGAAAGGCGACCTGCTGTACGTGATCGATCCCGTCCCGTACCGGCTGACCGTCGCGCAGGCGCAGGCCGATCTCGAACTCGCGCGCGCGTCGCTCGACACACGCCGCCGTTCGCTGATCGGCGAGCGTTCGAACGCGTCCGTCGCCGCCGAGCAGGTCAAGCGCGCGACGCAGAACTACGATCTCGCGACGCGTGACGTGAACCGGCTCGCGCCGCTCGCCGCGCAGGGCTACGTCAGCGCGCAGCAGTTCGACCAGGCGAAGGTGCGCCAGCGCGACGCGTCCGTCTCGCTCGCACAGGCGCGGGAACAACAGCGCGCGTCCGCGCAGACGATCGGCGACGACGCCGACGCGATCGCGACGCTGCACGCGCGCGAAGCGGCGCTGGCCCGCGCACGGCATGCGCTCGACGATACGGTCGTGCGCGCGCCGCACGACGGGCTCGTGACAGGCCTGAGCGTGCTCCCCGGCGAAACGCTTGCGCCGAACCAGTCGATCTTCACGCTGATCGACGCGAGCGAATGGTTCGCGGTCGGCAATTTCCGCGAAACGTCGCTCAATCGCATCGCGGTGGGCGACTGCGCGACCGTCTATTCGATGATCGACCGCGACCGCCCGATGACGGGCAAGGTCGTCGGCATCGGCGCGGGCATCGCGGACAGCGACCGCATCAACCTGCCGCGCTCGCTGCCGATCGTGCAGCGCTCGGTGAACTGGGTGCACGTCGCGCAGCGCTTCCCCGTGCGCGTGAAGCTCGACGAACCCGACGGCAAGCTCGTACGTGTCGGCGCGAGCGCGATCGTCGAGGTCCGGCATGGCTCAGCCTGCCGCTGACGTCCGCTCGCCGGGCCCGCGCGAAGTCCTGCGGCTGCTCGCGCCGTTTCCGGGGCGCGCGGCCATGGCCGTGCGCGTCGCGCTGATCTGTGCGCTCGTCGTGCTCGTGACGAGCGGATACGGCACGCCCGAAGCCGCGATTTCCGCGTATGTCGTGTTCTTCCTGAACCGCGCCGATCGCGTGACGAGCGCCGTGCTCGCGGTCGCGATGCTGCTGCTCGTCACGCTCGTGATCGCGCTCGTGATCGGCGTCGCGATCTTCAGCATCGAGTATTCGGTGCTGCGCGTCGCGTGCATGGCCGTGCTGTCGGTCGGCCTGCTCTACCTGACGTCCGCCAGCAAGCTGCGCCCGGTCGGCGCGATTCTCGCGATGATCGTCGGCTTCGGGCTCGACGAGCTGGGCCTGGCGCCGGTCGGCGAAGCCGCGACGCGCGCGCTGCTCTATGCGTGGCTGATGGTCGCGATCCCCGTCGGCGTCGCGATCGTCGTCAACCTGCTGATCGCGCCGTCGCCGCGCAAGCTCGCGCACGCGCAGCTCGCGAAACGGCTGCGGCTCGCCGCGCGGCGGCTGCGCGGCGACGGCGGCGCGCGCGACGCGTTCGATGCCAGCCTGCGCGAAGGCGACAAGCAGTTGCTCACGTGGCTGAAGCTGTCGAAATTCGAAGGTTCGTCGCCCGGTGCCGATGTCGTCGCGTTGCGGCAGGCCGTCGCGTCGAGCACCGCGCTGCTCGTCGCGGTCGCGCTTGCGGATCGCGAACCGGCGGCGCGGCTGCCCGACGCATTCGCCACGCCGATCGCGGCGACGCTCGACGAGATGGCCGCGATCCTCGAACAGGGCGGCTATCCGGTCGACGTGACGCTCGCGCTGCCGGCGCCCGGTGCACTGCCGCCGCTCGCACGCGTCGTCGCGGCGGACCTGCACATCGCGATCACGCAGTTCGCGCAGCCGCCCGCAACCGACGCACCGGCGGTATCGGCCCCATCAACCGATACCGCCGCCGACAAACCGGCGGAACCCGCCGCACCACCCGCCCCGCGCGGCGGCTTCTTCCTGCCCGACGCGCGCACCAATCCCGACCACGTCCGCTATGCGCTGAAAACGACGGCAGCGGCAATGTTCTGCTACCTGCTGTACTCGCAACTCGACTGGTCGGGCATCCATACCTGCTTCATCACCTGCTACATGGTGTCGCTCGGCTCGACCGCGGAAACGGTCGAGAAGCTCACGCTGCGCATCGCCGGCTGCATCGTCGGCGCGCTGATCGGCACCGCCGCGCTCGTGTTCGTCGTCCCGTCGCTGTCGTCGATCGGCGAACTGATGGCGCTCGTCTTCGCCGGCGCGTGGCTGTCCGCGTGGGTCGCATTCGGCTCGCCGCGCATCGCGTACGCGGGTTTCCAGGTCGCGTTCGCGTTCTTCCTGTGCGTCATCCAGGGCGCCGGCCCCGGCTTCGACCTGACGCTCGCGCGCGATCGCACGATCGGCATCCTGCTCGGCAACGTCGTCGTGTATCTCGTGTTCACGCGCATCTGGCCCGTCAGCATCGGCAAGCAGATCGACTCCGCGTTCGCCGCGCTGCTCGACCAGTGGCGACGCATCGCACAGATCGCGCAGCCGGCCGAACGGCGCGCGCTGGCCGCCGAAGCGTTCGCCCGGCACGGCGCGATCTCGCAGGAGCTCGGCCTGATCCATTACGAGCCGTCGTGGGTGCGGCCGGCCGCGGCGTGGCTCGCCACCCGGCGACGCGCGCTCGCGGAACTCGGTGCGCTCGAAGGCCCGCTGTTCCTGCTCGCCGAACGCAAACCCGGCGACGCGGCGATCGGCGAGCAACTCGCGCGCGTGACCGCGCCGGGCGATGACGAAACCGCGCCCCGCGCGAATGCCCCGGCGGCGCCATCGAGCACAGCCCATACCGACCCCGCGCGCGACGCGCTGCTGAACCTGATCGACACGCGGCTCGCGCACATCGCCGACGCCGCCCGTCAAGCCACACCGAAGGAGCCTGCCCCTCATGCGCGTACCTGAACCGCCGGCCGCCCCGATCGCCGCCGCCGCGCTCGCGACCGCCGTCGCGCTGGCCGGCTGCGCGACGTCGTCGATCGATCTGGCGCCGGAGGCGTCCGACCGCCCGTGGCAGCCGCAAACGTCGGCCGCGGGCGACATCGTGGCGGCGCCGCCACACGCCGCCGTGCAAGGTGCGCACGACTACATGCTGCCCGCGTCGCCGGCGCTCGCGTCGGTGCCGCCGCCGGCCGCGCTCGATGCCGCGCATGCGTACACGCTGCCGGAACTGATCGATCTCGCCGAATCGGCCAATCCGCTGACCCGCATCGCATGGAACGACGCGCGCAACGCGGCGCTCGCGGTGGGCCTCGCCAAGTCCGCCTATCTCCCGCGCCTGTCGGCGACGGCGATGGGCGCATATCAGGCGAACCACGGCTCGACGTCGACGATCCTAGGCGATTCGTCGAGCAACACCAGCGTGCACGGAACGATTTCGGCGCTGTCGCTGCAATGGCTGCTGTTCGATTTCGGCGGCCGCGCGGCACGTGTCGAAGCGGCCGAACAGGCGTCGATCGCATCGAACGTCGCGTTCACGGCCGTGCACCAGCAGGTGATCCACGACGTGACGGTCTCGTACTACCGCTACGAAGCCGCTCGCTCGCGGGCCCTGAGCGCGCAACAGGGCCTCGCGAACGCGGATGCGATTCTCGCGGCGTCCCGTGCACGGCTCAAGCACGGCGTCGGCACGGTCGTGGAGCTCGCGCAGGCGACGCAGAACCGCGCGCAGGCGAACCTCGCGCTCGTGCAGGCCAACGGCGCCGAGAGCGACGGTTACCTCGCGCTCGTCTCCGCGCTCGGCATCTCGCCGCTGTCGAAGCCGACGATCGCCGCGCTGCCGAAGCGGCCGCTGCCGCCTGCGCTCGGTTCGTCCGTCGACGCGATCGTGTCGGACGCGATCGCGCGCCGTCCCGACCTGCAGGGTGCGTTCGCGCTCGAAAAGGCCAATCGCGCGAAGATCAAGGCGGCGCAAGCCGCGTTCATGCCGAAGATCTTCCTGTCCGCGTCGACGTCGTATGCGAGCGGCGGCACGTCCATCTCCGCGCTGCCCGCGATCGGCGACCAGGCGCCGACCGTCAACCTGAACGGCAGCCGCTACGGCGGCGGCGTGTTCCTCGGCGTGACGATCCCGCTGTACGACGGCGGCCTGCGCTCGGCCGTGCTGATGCAGGCGCGCAACGACGCGGAAAGCGCATCCGCGCGCCTCACGCGGACCAAGGAGGAAGCGGTGCGCCAGATCGTCGCCGCGCAGAACGCGGTGCAGACGAGCCTCGCGTCGCACGACGCCGCGAAGGCGCTCGTCGATGCCGCGCAAACGAGCTACGATGCGGCGCTGACCGCGTACCGGAACGGCGTCGGCTCGGTCACCGACGCGACGATCGCGCAAAGCCAGTTGCTCGCCGCGCGCAACGCGGAAGTCGACAGCTATGCCGGCGCCTTGTCGGCCGCCGCCGCGCTCGCGCTCGCGACGGGCACGATCGGCTCGGCGCAGTAGCACCGCCCAGGCGGTTGACGCGGCCGCGCGCCGCCTACTAGAATGCCGCCCATTCTTCCTTCAGGAACCATCGTGGACAGTTGCAGCACTCCGTTGCGTGCGCCGCTTGCCGCCTGAACGCCTGTCCGCCGCAGTTCTCCTGCCCCGGCTCGCGTTCCGCGAGCCGCACGCCATCCGTTTCACATTTGAATGACGCATTCGCGCGGTACAGTACCGCGCGATGACGGCTGACGCCGCGTCGCCTTCGGCCTTGCGCCGCGGCGACGCGAGCCGGCACGCGCTTCTTGCACGGCAGGACAACCATGACTTTCGATTTCGCACTCCGTCTTTTCACCGCGTTCGCCTGCGGCGTCGCCATCGGCCTCGAGCGCCAGATGCGCCAGCGCACGGCCGGCCTGCGCACCATCACGCTCGTCGCGAGCGGCGCATGCCTGTTCGTCACGCTGGGCGTGCTGACCGGCAACGGCGTGGCGGGCGTCACGCAGATCGCCGCCTACGTCGTGTCCGGCGTCGGCTTTCTCGGCGGCGGCGTGATCATGCGCGACAAGGGCTCGATCCAGGGCATCAACACGGCCGCGACGCTGTGGTGCTCGGCCGCCGTCGGCGTGCTGGCCGGCTCCGGCCACTACGTGCCCGCGCTTGCCGGCACGGGCGTCGTGCTGCTCACCAATACGGTGTTGCGCGGCGTCAGCCAGGCGATCAACGCGACGCCCGTCTCGAACGCCGACCTCGTGCGCGAATACCAGATTACCGTGATCTGCCTCGCTGCCGACGAAGTCCACATCCGCACGCTGCTGTCGAACGCGATGTATGCGAAGCCGCTGTCGTTCCAGAGCCTCACGAGCGAAGACGTGCCCGACCAGCCGGACCGGCTGAAGGTCACCGCGACGCTGAAGCTGCATCCGAAGGATCAGCAGAAACTCGAGCAGATCGCGAGCCGGATGAGCATGGAGAAAAGCATTTCCAGCGTGAGCTGGACGGCGAAGGAAGTGGAACCGATGATGGAGTGAGCCGCGTGGCGGCAGCCGCCTCCGGCGGCGCCGTCGCGCAACGTCACGTCACGGTGCTTCGATGAGCCCGGCCGAGATCGCCTTGACAACCGCCTGGACCTTGTTGGTCGCGCCGAGCTTCTCGAGGATGTTGTTCACGTGGAAGTTCACAGTCCGCTCCGAGATGCTGAGGATCTGGCCGATTTCGCACGCGGTCTTGCCCTCGGCCGTCCAGCACAGCACCTCGCGCTCGCGCGCGGTCAGCGTGACGCCCGCCGCGGGCGACAGCTTCGGCACCATGAAGCGGCTCATCAGCGAATGCGACAGGTTCGCGAGCCAGTTGGTCTGCAGCGTCAGCATGTTGATCTCGGCCGGCGTCAGCCGGTCGGCATGACGGGCGATGCTCAGCAGACCGAACGCACCGCGCGCCGCCCAGCTCGACTGCGCGACGCCCACCGACAGCCCGAAATCGCGCGCGTCCTGCCACAGCGGGCACGGGTCGATGTTGTCGACGTCCGGCCAGACGATCATGTTGGTGCTGAGTGCGCCGTCGCGAACCGTCGAATCGATCTCGATATAGTTCCGCGCCTGGTAGTGCGCCATCCAGCCGTCCGGATAGGTATTGAAGATGGCGACCGCCGGCTTCGAAACGGGTAGCGGTACGCGAATGCCGTAACAGCAGTATTCGAACCCCAACCGCTTGGAATAGGCAGCAATCCGCTGGAAGAGCTGCTGCTCGTCTTCCGCGGCGCTGAATTGTTGGTAGGCATCCTGCCAGCGCAGTTCCATTCTTTCTCCGACAACGTCACGCTGTCATACTTGTCAGGTTCCAGCACCCTTTCGAGGCTGATACATTCCGCGCATGACTTCACCCTTGCTGCACCCTGTCGCCGGCCCGTCCCCGGACGGCTACGTACGCCTGTCAGAAAGCGCACTGGCCGCCCTTGTGCTCGACCATGTCGAGAGCGGCCTCGACCCGTCGCTGCTGGCCGAACTGCGCGACAACGCGATCGACGCGCGCCTCGCCGGCTATACCGAATGGCATCGCGCGGCCGGTGCCGGCGTCGCGTACGTGACGGTCGGCTGGGACTGGTATCTCGAACGCGCGACGGGCACGTTCATGATCGCGGGCGGCGATGTCCGCAGCAACGTGATGGCCATCGACGCCAAGGGTGCCGACATCGGCATGTTCCGCACGGCCGCCGCGCTCGCCGCAAGGCTCGCCGCCATCGACTGGCCCGCCGCGGTCGCGTCGGCCCTCCTCGGGCACAACGACGCCTATCATGCCGGTCCGACGCTCCAGTGACAACTGGCTGCGCATTCCTCTGACGATATTGCAAGACTGGCGCTCTTTATAAGCAAAAGCGGCCCGGTTTTCAATCCCGTCGATCAAGAAACCGTTGCCACGTCCCCAATGGCGTCCATCGACGCCACCCTGTAAGAGTTACCAGTTACAGGCTCCTCGTGCCGCGCGCTGTAATGCACGCATACAAAAGCACAGATCCGAGGACATCCATGCAGACCTTCGTTCACGAGGAAGGGCGGTTGCCACACGAACTCGCGGCGGATCTAGGGCGCTATCGGCGCCGTGTGTTCGTCGAACAGCTCGGCTGGGCGCTCCCGTCGGCGAACGAAAGTTTCGAGCGCGACCAGTTCGATCGCGACGATACCGTCTACGTGTTCGCGCGAAACGCCGCCGGCGACATGTGCGGATGCGCGCGCCTGCTGCCGACGACGCGCCCGTACCTGCTGAAGTCGCTGTTCGCCGACCTGGTCGCGGAGGACATGCCGCTGCCGCAGTCGGCCGCCGTCTGGGAACTGTCCCGATTCGCGGCGACCGACGACGAAGGCGGGCCCGGCAACGCCGAATGGGCCGTACGCCCGATGCTCGCGGCCGTCGTCGAGTGCGCGGCGCAGCTCGGCGCGCGGCAGTTGATCGGCGTGACGTTCGCAAGCATGGAGCGGCTGTTCCGCCGGATCGGCATCCACGCGCACCGCGCAGGCCCGCCGAAGCAGGTGGACGGGCGTCTGGTGGTCGCGTGCTGGATCGACATCGATCCGCAAACGTTTGCCGCACTGGGAATCGAGCCCGGGCAGGTCGCCCGGCAAGCTATCGCCGCCTGAGCCGGAACGCGCGTTTCCGTCCAGGCGGCATCGTAACGAAGGAGAACCAACGTGGACCAGTCTCAGGTCTTTCGCGCGATGATGCCCGGGTTGACGGGCGTCGGCGGCGCCCGCATCACGGTCGCCTATCCGTCGTTTCCGAGGCCGTTGCCGCTCGTGCGGCTCGACCGCCGCGGGCTCGTGTTTCGCGCCGCCGGCGCCGCGCCGCTCGTGTGCGGGCTGCCGCGCCCGGCAACCCTGCTGGTCGCGGACGAACCGCTGTGCTCGCTGCGCCTCGTGATCCGCGACATCGCCGCGACCGGCGACGGCCGGCACGACCTGACGATGCAGCCGTCCGGCGCCGCCGGCGACGAACTGCTGTGGCACGCATTGCGCGATCGGGCGCCGTACCGGCGGATCCGGCACCCGCTCGCGCCGGTCGATCGGCCGGTCGCCGTCGACGGCGAACCGCATGCGGCGGCCGGCGAAATCGCGTCACGCCCGTCGCGCAGCGCGGCTTTTCGCCTGCCCTGCCACAGCGACGCGCTGTTCTTCGCCGACTGGCTCGAATATCACTTCGACGAACTTCGCGCGCTGTCGCAACAGCACGGGCCGCAACTGCAGCTCAATCAGCTCGAACGACAGGTTGGCGAGGACGAGGTTGGCGTGCGTTTCGTCTACGACATCGATGGGCATGCGACGCGGAACGCACTGACTGACTGTGCGCGCGAGGCGTGTGCATGGATCGAGACGGAGATGCGCAGCAAATATGCGTTGCCCGTCGCGCAACGGCGGTTCGGCGCGTTTGCGGCGCATGCACGAGCCGGCAGCGTGTGAACGAAGCTCGTGCCGCGCGCCGCCACCGGGCGGGCTGGGGCGGCGGCAGGTTGTGCGGATACAACAAGCGCTTGCAAACGTCCGGGTTTTCCCTTAAATTTACGTCTGTCTCCTCCATGTCTCCAAACATGGATTCGGCCCGCTCAAGCAGCGGGCTTTTTTATTGCCTGAACGGTTTTCGGGGCCATATCCAGCCCCACGTCAGGCTAGCCCGCTGGACGCACGCTGGCCGGGCGTAGCCAGTAGTGATGCACCGCAAATATCAGCGCGACCATCACGACCAGTATCAGCAGCAGGTACAACCAGCCCTTTCTGGTCGTCGGCAGGTCCGTCACGGCGCCGACGTCGCCCGTCAGCGCCGCCAATGCGACCATCGTCAGGCCGGCCAGCGCCAACGTCCCTTTTGCCACCCATCCGAAGGCAACCTCTAGTCCGGCCGCCCATCGCGACTGGCGATAAGGTCCGGCAACTGGCCGGCGAAGATCGGGCTTACCCATTCGTCACGTCCGAGCCGGCATGCGCTTAAATTTCTCCACGCGCACGCTTCAACTCGCGGTAGTTCTGGTTTGCCACTGGATCATCCGCCCGATATGCAACATTCGGAGCACTGCTGCCATCCTGTCCGTCGAGGCCCGGCAGTGACATCAGATGGTCGCGAAGATCGCCGCCAGCAATGGGAGCGATCATCAACGGCAGGAGATACGTGTCCAGGTGCTTGCCTTGGGGATCTTGCAGTTCCCGAGTAAGCGCCTCCAGGTAATCGTCCTTCCGCGACGCATTCCAGTTGATCGCGAAGCCTGCGCGGTGGCATAGCTCCGCGTGAACAAGAAGCATGGTGCGACCATTTCCGTCGAGAAAAGGGTGCCCCCAAGCGAAAGCACCCATGACCATCCCGGGTTTTTCGCGCATCGTGTTTGGATTGTTGCCAGAAGATAGCCCCCATTCGACGGCACGCTGGCACAACTCCGAAGCCTCGAACTGTATTCGCTGCCCCTTTCCGACAAGTCGACCAACGCCGAGATGATGGCGATCCTGACCCGCCCACGGGTAGAACTCGCCGAACAGGATTCGGTGAACTTCAAGAAAGTGAGCGTACGCGATCGGACCTCTGATCGCCTGAAGGTACGCCAACGCAGTCTCGAGACCCGACTCGAAGAACCCGTGCTCAATGTACTTGAGTTCGTCCAGGTCCTTGATGCTGTCAATGTTACGCAGATAGCCCCTGGTGTCGTAGTCCCCGAACGGGTCGAACACGCTTGATCTCCCTGATGTGGTTCGCCATCAATCGGGCAAATTGCCGACCGTTGATTCGATGCTGCTTCTTGAGCGCGACCAGCAGTTTCCCCGTGCGATCAAGTTCGACATCGTCGCCCGCGACTCGCGTCACTGCTTCTGCGAAATCATCGAGGCCCGAGCGTCTGTATTGCACGTCGTAGGCTTGTGCGAGCCGCTCAACAAACGTGCCGACATTTCGGGTCGGAAGCTTGTCGACATCTGCCGGAAGCCTGGGCACCGCGCCCGTGGACGGGCTTTCCTGCTCACCGACATATCGGACGGTGATGTTGCCCCACCCAAGCTTACGAGAAATCCGGCTCCTGCCGGTGTTGACCAGGCAAACGGTGCGACCGTTTTCGTGCTGAATCGTCACATCGATCACCTCGACGCCCAGCTTCCCGAGTGCCTCGCGCAACAGTACCTCATTGCCGACGGCAAATCGCGCATTGCCTTCGAGATCCGAATCAGTCTTGGCATAAACGCCCGCGCCGAGCCGAGTGAGACGTCCCTCGGCAACGAGGCGTTGAAGCGCAGTACTAAGGTGTGATGAACTCCCCAAGCCTGCCAGTTCACGCCGGAGCACGACGTTACCAGAGCGCTTCTTCAACGACATCAAAAGCTTACTGTCCAGATTCATCGGTCACCCCCAACCTCCAGCACACGAGGCTCCATTATAAACCGCGAAAATTTCCTTGTTTAACAATGATTTACCGATTCAGATTCGGCCGATTTGACGGCATGCTTTGTCGCGCGGACACCTCTGAAGGCACCTCAGACATCCCTGCAAATTGGCCGATTGGTCCAGGCCGAGAAGGAAGGATCGAGGCGCCGCAAGACTCGGCAGCACCTGCCATCGCGCGACCGTCGGTCGGGGGAGCGTGTTCGGCAATCGCGGGCGCGAGGCGCGGATCTCGAAGGTGGGGCCAGACACCAACGGCTGGGGCAGGCGCACGCCTGGCACAATTCGCGCAGGCCACCGATACCTGCTCTACGATAGTTACGCCTCATACCACGCATGCATCGCCGCTCTCACAATGTCTTTCGGCAAGAATTCTTGTTCCAAGCGCCCGCGCTCCTGCGTCAGGAGGTATTCGAAGAAGGCGCCCTCGTCCTCGGTTAGTCCGTCAGGACGGCGCCCGTCGACGGGGACGAGTTCACGCACGGCCAGATTTGCCGCGTATCGTTCAAAACAGTCCCGATTCATCAGCAGCGCGCTCAAGGACGGAATAGCTTGACGCACTTTCCCCAACATTTTCAGCCCCCAGGTATCCATATCCCCCCAATACGCTACACGCTTGCTCGCGAGCCACGGATCATGCGTCCAGTCCAAACTCAGTCCCGCACCGAGGATCGCCACCGCATCAGGTAGCTCCGCCAACTGATGAACGGACCGTTCGTTTTCCACAATGATGATGTGGCCGACGCACTTCGGAAGCTGAACGAGTTCACCGGCCCGGATGCGCTGCTGGCGAAACGGCAATATCCCGGCCGCGAGCGGCACGACGAGCAACCAACGCTCGTCGTCCTCAGGCGCGCCGAGGAACGCCTCGAGCCCCAGTTCGGAAACTTGTCCGCCAAAGCGAACGTTGAGCATGTGACAGAGCAACGCCCGGTGCCGCTCGAAGAACTTGCTATCGGTATTGCAGACACCAAGCGCCCGCAGTGGACGCCCTTGCGCACATCCCGGCGATAACGCCAAGGCCACTTCCCCAGCCTTGATGATCTCGTGCACCGGGCGCTCCATCATCAACCTTCGCTGACGTACCACCAGTGCGTGGAACTGCGCGTCCATGTGCCGAACCACCTCACCGAGCCGTTCGTACTCGGCCGCAATCGCGGCATCCTGGGTCGCGCGCACCCAGTCCGACGGGCTTCTCAGTTCCCAAAGGTGCGGCAGTCGCACGGGGCTGCCCCCCGCACGATAGGCCACGGTTTCCCAATGCACGATGCCAATCTCCACCGATCGCCAGGCATCGCAATGCCGTTTGACGCTTTCGGTCTGTTCGGTAAAAGCCTTGGGACTGGGTCTGCCGATAGGCAATCGCAGCGGCCAGCTATCGGGGTAAAGCAGCCGCGCCTCGCGTTCATCGGCCGATTGCCATGATCGAGCGAGGCGTGCAGCCATATCATTCGGTGATTTCATCTCGTCCGATCATTTGCCGGGCTCGTGCAATGGAATCCAGCTCTTCCCAGCTCAAAGACGTCATCGTTGCCTGCAGTCCTTTTCGATGGATCAGAATGGCCGAGCGCGTATGCGCTCGAAGTAGCCGCATTTCCTTGTTCGGCGTCACAAAGAGCGGATGAAGGCCAAACTCTCGCAGTGCTGAAATAATGCGTCCTGCCACCGCCTGTGAACTCTTCGAGAACGCCTCGTCCAGCACGATGGTGCCAAACAATGGACGGTCCTTGCCATCCGGGCACAGCGCATAGCTCAACGAAGCCGTCAAAATATAGCTTGCAATGATCTCCTTTTCTCCGCCGCTGCCGCCTTGAGATCCCTTCCGGGTTTCACAGACTGCCCCCGAACTGCGCTCGATGACGGACACCGCAAACTGCAGCCGATAGCGAGGATCCAGAAGCGCCTTCGCCCCAACGGTCGTGCGTCGCTCGCTCGCGTCCCTCATGAGCCTGACGACCTCGGCTAACGCGTTGAACTGGCTCTCGCCCTGGTCGTCTTGCAGTGTCGCGGCGCGCAGAGTGCGTTGCGCCTGCTCCAATGTTCGCAGACTCTCATGGACGACCCGACGCGGCTCCAGTTGCAAATACCGCCCCGGCTGAAAGTCGACGCGGCGCATCGTGGCGTTCAAGTCCTCGATCCGCTCGACGATGGTCTCCACCTCGTTATCGATACTGCGGAGCAATTGCGTCACCCCCTCGTCCGAGGATTGATTCAGATACCCAAGAAAACGATCCAGCTTTTCGGGTAGCGCCTCATCCCTGAGCACGCGCAGTCGCTCTAGATACTGTGGTACGTCTTCAACTTCCGTGCCGACCTCCGCCAAGGCACCCGTATCGACAGCACGCGCCGCGCCCATGCCACGGACCAGTTGCCGTTCGTGATCATTGATCCTTGCAGCAAGTTCCTCGAGGCGTGCTCGCAACCGGACGTCGATTTGCGCCTGCTGTCGCATCAGTGTATCCACGGTCTGGACACCGACGAAATCAAAGTGTTGCTCGACCAGCGCCATCTCGATCGCATTCAGTCCTTCGCCGATCGTCGCGAATGCGCGTTCTCGCCCATTCACGGCGGTGTCATACTGCTCTTGAAGCTTCGTCTGCTGTATGAGGCTCTCGTCGCGCGCCTGGCTGATCTTCTCGAGTTCCGCGCGAACCTCCTCCCAAGCCTGTTTGGCCCTCGCGGTATCCGATGATGGATCCGTCAGCGCCGAGAGCCGTCGGGTGGAATCCGCCACGTTACGCTCGGCCTGACGCACATCGATATCCGCAAAATCAATCGACAGCACGCGGTCAAGCATTGTTCGGCGAACCTGTACCTCTGTAACCTGCGCCCTCGCCGCCTCAAACTTTGCCGTAAGCTCAGCGAGTTCCCGTGCCGTCTCGTCACACTGACGCTCGAGCTCGGCGAGAAGGTCCTTGTTGTCAAAACCGGTGAGCCATCCCTGGCTCAACGGGGTCTTGTCCTGCTTTTCGAAGAAACCGCTCTTGCCCGACATGAGCCCCTGCGCGGTCATACCATGCGGCGTATGTTTCAACACCTCGGGGGACGCCACGCAATGTCGATCGATTTGAGCAAGTAGCCCTCGAACAGCCTCCCGATACGGATGGTCCTTGAAGTTAAGTTTTCGCGTGAAGCCGTCGGTCAGGAATTCGACGGCGCGATCCGGCGCCATCACGTCCACAAGACGAACATGCAACCGGTTGTCGCGGCCATTCACCCATGCGAGTGCAAGCTTCATGTGTGATGCCGGAACCATGATGCGCAACCGATGGCCGCCCATCGCGCGCTCGATCGCGCCGCGCCATGCCGACTGCGATTTTTGCACCTCGACCAGTTCCGCAACGAAGGGCAGATCCTCATCGTGCAGGTTCAGTTGGCCGGCCAGATCGCGTCTGAACTGTTGATACAGCGACGGTATGTTGGATCCCGGGTGTGACCTTGCATTTGCAAGGGCCGCCTGCTGTTCTGTAAGCGTCTGTTCAGTGCCTGCCAGCGCGGCCCCCTTGGCGTATGCCAAGCGTTCCGCTTCCTCGATCGCGACGGCCGTCGAAGCGAGCAAAGCCTGCGCGCTGGCCTCATTCTGCCGAAACGTCTCCAGGGTAAGCGCCTGGCTGAACTGAAGCTTCTTGGCGAACAACACATAATCGTTCGCGTGGCGCCGAACCGTCTCAAGGTGCTTGCGTTCAGCCTCAAGCTTGCCTTCGAGTTCCTCGATGCCGCTCCCGCCATCACGAAGATAGATGTCGCGCAGCCTTTGTGCCGCTGATTCGAGCTCCTTTGTGCGACGGGTGTGGTCTTCGATCCGTCGTTCACAGCCCGCTTTCTCCTGTCCCAGTTCGCGCTCCCGATCGACCCACAATTGATGCTCGCGAGTCGCAACCGCGATGGGCAAAAGCGAAACGAGACGAACCTGAAGATCCCGCTGCTCGAGTCTCTCCGCACGCTGCGCCCACCCCTTTTCGATCGGCACCAGCGAATCCCGCTGCTTTCTTGCCGTCTCCAGTTCCTCCCGAATCTCCGCGAGATTGTCGAACTCGGACGCCACCTCCAGCGCCCGCGGAAAGGCCGATCGATCGTCCAGCACCAGATCCCGGAAGAGGTCGTCAATGCTGTTGAGTTGCTTCAGGCCGGCCGCGCGATTGAGCAGGGTGAACGCGTTCTCGCCGACCTCGAAGATGCGACGCAATTCCAGGATGTACGCCTTCTTGCTGTCGTATACTTTCAGGCTCCCTGAAGAGGCTCGCTCATGTTGCCTGAGCGCCCGCTTGCCCCCGGCGTTATGCAATTCCAGCAATTCGTCAAGACCAAACTCCGCGCCCCGCTCGATCATCCAGATCCGATCGAGTTCAGTGGCCGAGGAGCCGCTTCCCTCCAGCGAAAATATTCCGGCAATCGTCAGCGTGTCGCTGCCATTGCCAAAGGTAGCGGCAATCGCTGACACAGTCTTTCCCGGTCTGGAGATATGGTCTGTATCACCTTCACGTCCCGCGCCGGAAACCCCACGCACATACGAGACGAGGTCGCGATCGCTCTCGTGCCCTCCGGTCGACGCGAGGTTGTAGCGCGGCTGCGCGGCAATCAACGTCATCAGGGCGTCAATCAGCGTGGTCTTGCCGCTGCCTGTCTGGCCAATGATCGCCGTACCTTCGATATCGATGGCTGCCTGATGGCGCCCGCCGAACGGCCCCCAATTGAAGAGATCGAGACGGGTGAGAATGAATGCCGGCGTCGACAACAGCGCGTCGATAGCGCGATGGTCCGAGTTGGCCGAGATCATGCAATCTCCCCGTCGTCCCCCACCGGCGCACAATCATCCGTGCGCTGTATGCCCGGCGATGCCTGCTTGAGCGCCTGGAGCAACCCTAACAAGTTCTCGGGATTGGCAAGATGGACAATAATCGGGCGAATCATAAACTGATCCTGCTGGTCGACTTCCGAGACGACCCCATGCGGCTTGAGCTTATCGAGCAGATTGCGCGCGCGCTGGAGTTCCCGCGTGTCGCTTCCCAAGCCTCCAAGGTAGAGTTGCAACTGAGCAGCGACATCTTCGACCAACGCAGGTGCATCGGGGACGCCGATACCCCGTTCCTGCTCATGAGCCAGATAGCGCTGCCGCAGTAGCGCAACCAGAAGCGATTGCTCTAGCGTCAGGCGCTGTCGGCGAACCAGCGGATGAGACCATTCGTCGTCCTCGGATTCACGGCAGTACGACTGAGCGACACTGACGAAGGCCAGCCCACGAATGTCATCAATCTTGAGCACCAAATCCAGCGGCTCCAGAATGCGGTCGATGTCTGCACGACTCGTCGCGGTAATCCGGTAGAGGTTGGGTTTGCGAGCAACCTCGAGAAGGCCGAATTTGAGCAGTTCCTGGCATGCATCCTTCACGTCCCGAGATGTGAAACTCGCCGCCTCCGCCGACGGACCGGCGTCAAATTCGCTGGCCTCGTCATGAGCTCCCGACAACTGCGCAACCTTGTCAACCTCACGTCCGTCGTCCTTCGATGCGGTCAGCGTATCGAATATGCTTACCATCTTATAGCTCCATATCCAAGCCGCGCACGTCGTCGAAACCGAGCGCCACGACCGGAACGTCAAAGCGCAGCGGCATGCCATCACGCCCCATTACGTCGACGCTTTCCCGCTCCCCGTCCATCGAAACCCCTGCTTCCCGCGCCATGCTCAACCAGAGCGCGATTGTCTCCAGATCATGCGTCGGCGGCAGATGCCGCGCCAGTTCTGCGATCCCCATGCGCGTGCCATGTTGCTCGAGCAACGCCACCGTACTCTCACACAGCGCCTGTCGATCCAAACCATCGAACGCCTCCCAAAACTCGTCGTCGATGGATCGTGGGTCCATGCTTCGCGCCTGCAGTTCGAGCACGAGTCGCGCATCGTCCTGGATGGCCTTGAACCTGATTCTTTCCACGAGCGGTAGACCCGCCACGGAAATTGCAACGGGCGGCAACGGACCGTCCATGTTGCGCGTCGAGGCGCTCGCCCAGTCGAGTGCCAGCGCTTGCTGCAACACGTCGTGGATCAGTTCGCCAACCCGATGATGTTCGACCGCAAGTCCCGTACGGAGGAACCCCTTGACGTCACGTTCACTTCGAGCTCTCGCGCGGATGACCGCTGCCGATTCGTCGATCAGGCGGATGATGAGCCAGCGCAGTTCATGTTGCTGGCTGGGATTGAGTGCCGAGCGCGTGGCGGGATGCTGAATGATCTGGCGCAGCCGATGCTTCATCGCGTCGAGTTCGGCAGAGCGTCCCAACTGCTGCTGAAAACCGCGAAAAACCTTTCCTTCGGCGGTTTCGAGCAGTTCGTCATGGCTGTTCAACAGTTTGTCCACGACCGCGCCCCGATGACCGCGCTCGCTAATGATCGACTGCCGCAACGCTTGATCGGCCTCACGATAAGAGTCTTCGACCCGACGAAAGTCGGCACGCAAACTCGTAGCCAGATTGTAGATTTCCCGGATACCCTCGATAGCCTCCGATTCCGTCATCGCACGCACGTTACCCGTCTTGACGTCTTCGAGTTCCCGCTCCAACTCCTGGATCTTCCGCTGCAAATAGCGCGATCTACTTCGACGATCCGGATTAAGGTTGGATTCCAGGTTTTCGATCTCGCGTTGCACGATCGATAGCCGTGATGCCGTCGAGGTCATTAAGCGCCCGTCCAGGGCGGCGACGAATCGCAGCGCTTCCTCGAGCGCATCGGTGGCATAGAGACGCCCAGCCCGTTCAATCAGCAACGAACGCCGAATCCATCCCCGCAGCTCCTTGCGCGCCAGTGCCGCACAATCGCCCTCGGGATCAACGCCAAATTCGTCTGAATTCGCGTGCTGCTCCAGCACGGCTGCGAGCATTTGTTCGGCCACGTCGACCTCAATACCGTCGTGACTCTTTTCAAACAACGTCTGTAAGCAACTCAGCACGAGCGGTGCGCTACGCGCCGCCAGCAATTGCCAGGCAGGGTGTTGACGCCGCGACTGGACGTACTGATGCGTGCGCTGTTTCCAATCCAGATCCATTCCTTTTCCGCGCCACTTGGAGGTGAAGAAGCCGACGACGCGAAACTGCGGATCATCGTCGCAAAGACGTCACTGCAATACCCAGCCCCTCTGCATTCAGGCCCACAGGATTAATGGCCGGAATATTGCCACGACAATCGCAAGCATGACACGCCACGTCAGACCACGGAATGGACACAGTACGTCTGGAGAAGGCCCTGTCCAGGTGTGGCGAGGTGCCGGCCGGCGTCGGAGGAGGCGAACGGAACAATGCGGACGCCGCGTCCCCCGGATCGCCCAATTGCCTGGTAACGCCAAAGCGCTGAGCGGAAAGTGAGGATTGACCATACGCACGCGCATCCGCTACGGGCTTTAGCCAGCGAAGCGATCAAGCGAATTATTGTTGCGACGGGCCCACGAACTGCAGACGAAATTTCCGTTCGCCAACGCGTTATTTCCCACGCAGAGATCAAGGCGTCAAGTGCCCCCCGCATAGCGCACGTCGCTCGTCGCAAGCGGTTCGACCGTTAATCAACGATTTGTGGCAAAACGTCAACGACTGTCGACTTATCGAAACCTAGAGATGAGGCCCGGGAATCTGCCTAAAAAACGATGTAGGTTTGGTGCACAACGCCGAAAAAACCACGCCGACGCAACGTGCTTGGCCATGCGGAGGCAAGCGCCCATGCAGGCGCCGACACGACGGAATCCAAATATTCACTTTTAAATCAAAAGCTTACTGGATTCACCAGATCAATTCAGAGCAATCCGGATAACGCCAAAGTTTCCACTATTCATTTTCTTCGAAGTAATGCCCGAACTTCGTTTGCTTCGTGCGGATATAACGTTCGTTTTCCTCGCGCACGGGCACCGCGAGCGCCACGCGCTCGCAGACGGGAATACCGTGCTTCACGAGCGTGTCGAACTTCTTCGGGTTGTTGCTCATCAGCCGCACCGACGTCACGCCGAGGATGCGCAGGATCGCGGCGGCCGAATCGTATTCGCGGGCGTCGTCGGGGAGACCGAGATCGAGGTTCGCCTCGACGGTATCGCGCCCCTGCTCCTGCAGCGCGTACGCGCGGATCTTGTTGCTCAGGCCGATGCCGCGGCCTTCATGACCGCGCAGATACAGCAGCACGCCGCGGTTTTCGGCGGCGATGTAGCGCAACGCGAGATCGAGTTGCTCGCCGCAATCGCAGCGGTACGAGCCGAACACGTCACCGGTCAGGCATTCGGAATGCAGACGGGTGAGCACGGACTGCTCGCCGGTCACGTCGCCCATCACGAGCGCGAGATGTTCGGCATCGCTGCCCGATACGCGAAACGCGTATGACGTGAACGTACCGTAGCGCGTAGGCAGCGACGCGGTGGCGACGAGCGTCACGCACTCGTCGGCCTGGCCATTGCCCGGCGAGGGCGATTGGGGACGCGAAGACATCATGAATTCAATCGAAACGTTCAGGAATGTAGGAGTTGTGTGGATGGTGCGTGACGGGAGTTTACCGCTAATCTGGAAACGTCACGCGACTGCCGCCGCCCGCCCGGCTATACTGGGCTCACCGGGTGACGCGCATCACGTCCCGCCTGCCCTGCATCGACCTGCATACGGAGAAAGCGAATGAGCACGACTGTCGCGCAGATTCTCAAGGCCAAGCCGGATTCGGGCCGTACCATCTACACCGTCACGAAGACCGATCTCGTCTACGACGCCATCAAGCTGATGGCCGAAAAGGGTATCGGTGCACTGCTGGTCGTGGACGGCGACGACATCGCGGGCATCGTCACCGAGCGCGACTACGCGCGCAAGATCGTCCTGCAGGACCGCTCGTCGAAAGCCACCCGCGTCGAGGAAATCATGACGGCGAAGGTGCGCTACGTCGAACCGTCACAATCCACGGACGAGTGCATGGCGCTGATGACCGAGCACCGGATGCGCCACCTGCCCGTGCTCGACGGCGGCAAGCTGGTCGGCCTCATCTCGATCGGCGACCTCGTGAAGAGCGTGATTGCCGATCAGCAGTTCACGATCAGCCAACTCGAACACTATATCCACGGCACGCCTACCGTCACGTCGGCCTGATTCGCGTCAGCAAAAAAGGCCCAAACGCGTCAGCGTCTGGGCTCAAAGCCGCCGGCATGCGGCGACGGAGGTTCTGCTCCTGCGGGCGAACGACGCGCGGTCAGCGCGCGTCTCGTCGATTCAGCGGTGCGCTCGGGCAGACCCGGGAAACGTTCAATTAGTTACCGAAGTAGACCGAATTCACGGGATTCGGCGCTTCCCGCGTCACACGGCGGCCGGATTGTGCGGCACCCGTCGCCACGGCACCGTAGCCGCTCGTATCGGCCTGCGCGAGCGCAGGCTGGTTCGGCTGGATACGCTGTTCAGCAGCCTGGATGTCGCTCGGATATTGCGAATCGCTCGCCACCGGCTTGTAGCCGTTCTGCTCGAGTTGCACGAGTTCGGCCTTGACCTGAGCGCGGGTCAACCCCTGCTCGGACTGCGCGAACGATGCAATCGGAGCGGCAAGGACGGATGCGGCGATGGCTGCGTAGACGATCGACTTCATGATTTACCTCCGGAATATGTTGTCTTTTGACGTCGCCTCGACGGGGACTGTCTGAAGCGATTGAGTCCAGTGTAGTGCTCGCCGAACCAAGGGGAAACCCTTAGTTTGAATATACAGCGTTGCGTTTCTGGAAAAAATCGCCGATGGTTTTCAGACAGAGGCGTTGCAACTTGCTTCATCCGCACAACAATCGCTGACGAAACGCCAACAATCGAATCACTTGCCCGGAAGGTTGTGTTGTAGAATCGTAAGGTTTTATTCGCCAGTCGATATTCCGTCCACCATGTACGCGCTCACGCCCCTTTCGGTTTCGCCGTCCGGCCCGGCCGGCGTGCGCGCGTGCGCCGGCCAGCCGGCGCATCCCCTCGCTCGACGCACGGCCCAGGCGCCGCTCGCCCCTGCCCGGCGCCTGATCTGACCGCTCGGTCTCCACCCCGGAGCCAAGTCAGACAGGCTCCGGGCGATCCTCATAGGCACGCCACGCCTGCCCCTGCCGATCATTTGGAGAACTCCCATGAAACAACGCCTTTACCAGCTGACCGAACTCGACGTCGCTCGCCTCGAAAAGCACGCCGAGCACAACCCGCGCTTTCAGACGATGCTCGACACGCTGCTCGAACGCGCCGATATCGTCCAGCCCGACGCCATCAAGGCGAACGTCGTCACGATGAACTCGCAGATCACGCTACTCGACGAAGCGACCCAGGAACAGGCCACCTGGACGATCGTTTATCCGGACGCCGCCAACCTCGAACTCGGCCGCTTGAACGTCTTCTCGCCCGTCGGCATGGCGCTGCTGGGCACGCAACGCGGCCAGATGGTCAAGGTGATGCAGCCGAGCGGTGCCGAAAAGCTGATGAAGGTCGCCGAGATCGTGTTCCAGCCGGAAGCCAACGGCGAATACACGCGCTGAGCCGCTGGCGGCCAATGCTGCGTCACACGGCGCGCAGAACGAAAAAAGCGAGGCCCGTGCCTCGCTTTTTTGCAGCCGGACGATCCGGATCATCGTCATTGCTTTCCACAGACGAAAAAAGGCGCCCGAAGGCGCCTTTTCGATGCTGCGAAGCGGGTTGCCCCGCTCGTCACGCTTAGAAGCGGTGACGCAGACCAACCGTTGCTGCGGTTTGGTTGATCGACGAGCTCGGAGCCGTCGTGTTGTCGCCGTTGTAGATCGACGTGCCAAACGCGTTGTTCTTCGCACCGCGCTGGTACACAGCTTGTGCGTACACGTCCGTGCGCTTCGACAGCGAGTAGTCAGCTTGCAGGCCGAACTGGTTCCAGTGCGAGCTGCCACCGTTAACCTTCGCGTTCGTGTACGTGTATGCTGCGCCGAGGCCGAGAGCCGGCGTCAGGTTGTACTTTGCGTTGACTTCGTAGTTGTCAGCGCGCAGCGACGGAACGCCGACAGCTTGGTTGTCGATACGCGACTGCGTCCATGCAGCGCCGACTTGCGCCGGGCCGAATGCGTAACCAGCAGCAGCACCGTACGTGCGGACACGGCCTTGTGCAGCGATGTTCGTCGCGCCGTTGGCGTTGGTACCGTCGCCGAGGTTCGCTTGCGAGTATGCCGCACCCAGCTTCAGGCCTTGGAACTGGTACGACAGACCGCCGCTGTATGCACGGTTGTTGCCGAAGTTCTGGTTGTTCGAGAACGAGTACGTGCCGCCGAATTGCAGGCCAGCGTAGTTAGCGCTCGTGTACTTGATCGAGTTGTTCAGCGCGACGTCGCCGTTCGTGCTCAGACGGTCGTTGTTCAGCGGGTGAGCGAAGTACGTGCCGCCCCACGAACCCGTTGCCGTCAGCGGCGCCAGGTAGTCTTGCGTTGCGTCGTATTGCTTACCCAGCGTGACCGTGCCGTACTGGCTCGACAGACCGACGAACGCTTGACGGTTGAACATGCCACCGTTGTTGCCCAGACGGCCGTTACCGATGTTGAAGCCGCTTTCCAACGTGAAGATTGCCTTCAGGCCGCCACCGAGGTCTTCCGAACCACGCAGGCCGAAACGGCTCTGGTCGATACCCGAGCCCATCGACCACAGCGACTTGCTGGCGACGTTGCTTTGGTAGGTGATGCCTGCGTCCAGCACGCCGTACAGCGTGACGCTGCTTTGTGCGTGAGCGACGGTAGCGAACGATGCTGCAGCTGCTGCAACGATCAGAGTCTTGTTCATTCGTGGAGCTCCCTTCTAAAAAGAGGCAGGTCTCGCGACCTTGTTCATAAACGGTCTCAACCGCCCGGGAGCGCCATCGGTCCTGCTGGCGGCGCCCGGATAGTTGCCCGTTTGGGAACCGTGAGTTTAGGGGTGTACCCTAGGGGAGCGATCCGCAAATAAAGAAATAACCTTTTCCAGAACTAGAAATAATGAAAGTGGGGAGGCTTCATAAGTATTTGTTTTGACGTTTGTTTTTGACTTCTTGACGCGTGCTTTTTGGAGCCTTTCATCGCACCATTCTTACATGTCAGCGTCTTGACGGTTGCATAGAAACAACAAGCGGATTCGGTTCGGCACTCCAAAATCGGCAATATTTACCCGATTCGATCTCAAATATTGGCCAGCCGGCGCCTCAAACGGCCGCTCCACCCCACAAACCGCAGCGACGCCCATAGCCACGACGAGATCCCGTCAGCCGTCGGAAAGGGAAAGAGTGGCGTTTCGTGACACTCGGTAACAGCCTTGACCGCCCGTGTAACCCTCCGGGTGCACCGGCAGGCTAATGTAAGGCGTCCTCGAATACTGAACAGGAATCGCCATGAATCGACGCTCGCTGCTGCGCGCCATCGGATTGACCGCCGCCTTCGCGGGTACCGGCTGGCTGCGCGCCGCCTCGGCCCAGCCCGCCCCGCCCGCGTACCGTCCATCCGGCCCGAACCGCGTACCGGGCGGCCCACCCCATGCGGATCGCCCGACCTTCGCGCCGCCGGCCGCGCGGCGCGACCGCCGCCCACCGCCGCCACGGCCGCATGGCTATATATGGACGGACGGCTACTGGCGCTGGCAGCGCGGCCGCTATATATGGGTGTCCGGTCGCTGGGTCGCACGGCGCCCCGGGCGCCGCTGGGTGCCCGGCTACTGGCGCCGCCAGGGGCCGGTGTGGGTCTACGTCGACGGTTCGTGGCGGTAAACAGCAGCGCGGCTCCGGCCAATGAAGGTTCCGAGCGGAACGGCGCGCGAGCCGGCGCCGTCCTCGCCACGGAATCATGCGCGATGGCAGCGGGTGCCCGGCAACATATCGCCGGGCTATCCATTTCGACGACATCTCTTGGATCGCGAAGTGATTTCATGGCGATGCAAGTGCATCCGCCACGCTTCACGCGCCCCGCTCGTTCGCCACGTATCACGCTCAACTCACGCCCTCTTCCGACTCGCGCGCACGACGGCGCGACGCGCAGATCGCACGATGGTGTTCGTCGGCCCACCGGATCATCGCGTGCATCGGTGTCAGGAACGAACGCCCGAGGTCGGTCAACGCATATTCGACCCGCGGCGGCACTTCGGCGAACAGCGTGCGGCTGACGAAGCCATCCTGCTCGAGCCGCTTCAGCGTACGCGACAGCATCTGGTTCGACACATCGCCGATCGTACGGCCGAGTTCGTTGAAGCGCATCGTTCCGCCCGACAGCGCCTCGAGCACGAGCAGGCTCCACTGGTCGCCGATGCGGTCCAGCACATCGCGGATCGGGCACGGCTGATCGAGATCGACGGATTCGTCGGCGGACGGCAGCGGCATGACGGAATTCTCTTTCACGGGCGGTACACAGTCATCGCGGCGTGACCTGTTCACACCGCGGTGACTTCTTGTGACGGGTTCGCGGCAACTGTACCATTCGATCGGCCCGACAGCCGCCTGCCCGCCGTCCGGATTCGCCAGTTCAACGAAGCATGACGATATCGCGCACTATCGGCAGCGGCATCTCGTGGTCTTGTCGGCGAATCGTTCATGCCGATACGGGATGCATCGCGCGGCCACGGCTCGATCGCTCGCCGGCGAGCGCGTTCAGCGCCGCCCGAGTCGCGCATCCCTCCATGCATCGTCAGACCAGGAAAACGCTACATGTCATCGTTTCGCTCCCCCGTTCACGCCGTTGCCGCAGTCGTTCTGCTGGCCGCATCGACGGCCGCGCTGGCCACCGGCCCGGCCACGCGCGACCTGGCCGCCGAGGAAGCCAACCGCCAGCTCGTGCTGACGTTCTACGACCGCTTCTTCAACCGGCACGAAGCGGTCGAGGCCGCCGCCGTGGTCGCGGACGACTACAAACAGCACAACCCGCACGTGCCGGACGGCAAGAAGCCGTTCGTGTCGTACTTCGTCGGCGCGTTCCAGAAGAATCCGGCGTCACGCGCACGCATCGTCCGCAGCGCGGCCGACGGGGATCTGGTGTACCTGCACGTGCATGCGACCGAGCGCCCGGGCGATCGCGGCGAAGCGGTGGTCGACATCTTCCGCGTGAAGGACGGCAAGATCGTCGAACATTGGGACGTGATCCAGCCGGTGCCGGAAACGTCGGCGAACCGGAACACGATGTTCTGACGCATCGCGCCGGCGCGTCGCGATGCCGGGGGGCTGGGACGCGGCCCGGACCTCGTCCGCCGCGCCGGTGTCGGGCCGTGCGAAGTTGCGCGACGGCCACGCACGGGACCGCGTTCGGCAGAAGCGGGCCAACGTCGCGCGGCCCACGACAGCCCCCCCCTACGACAACACGGCCGTTCGCGCGCCCGGCCGCGTACGGCCGTACGCCACCATCATCGCGAAGCTGAGCAGGAAACCCGCGCCGCCGATCAGCAGCAATCCGATTTCGCCGAATACCGGCAGCAGATTCGTCAGCGCGCCCGTCACGACCCACGCGACCGCCATCACCGAGCCCGCGACGCCGAGCGCCCAGCCCTGCCGATCGTCGCTGACGGCGTCGGAAAACGCCGTATACATCGTCGTGTACGCAACCATGTCGAAGCAGCCGACGACCATCGCGAGCGTCCACAGCACCGGTTCATTCGGGAATAGCGCGGACAGGATCTGGCCAAGGCCGGCCACGAGCAGGCCCGTCTTCGCGATATCGATCACGCGCCACACGCGCAGCATCAGCCGCACGACGCACAACAGGCCGAACACGAAGCAGATGCCGATCACGCCGCTGAACAACCCGAGCCGCGCGCTCGTGTAACCGAATTTCGCCTGCAACAGCAGCATGACGGTCTGCAGGTAGAGCCCGTAGCCGACCTGCATCAGGAAGAACACCACCGACAGGAATGCGACGTCGCGCTGCCGCGCGGCTTCCCGGATGATCCGCAGCGGCAACAGCGGATCGATGCGCGTATCGCCGCGCGACGCCGCGGAATCGCGATACGACGCCCACGTCCAGCACGCGCAGATTAGTGACAACGCGGCGACCAGCGCGAACGGCGTGCCGTAGTCGAACAGCGGCGAGATCGTCCGGTCGGACGTCACGCCGCCGAGCACCGGGCCGACGATCACGCCCGCGCTGAACGCGAGCGACATGATGCTCATGTTGTACGCCTTCGTCTCGGGCGTGCTGAGATCGGTGATGGCCGCCTGCGCGATGCCCTGGCAGCCGGCCATCAAGCCCGTGAGCCCGCGCCCGGCCAGCAGCAGCGCGACGCCGGCATGCGACGCACCGGCCGCCATCATCGCGTAGCCGGCCGCGAGGCCGAACACGCACAGCAGCAGGATCCGGCGGCGGCCGTAGCGATCGGACAGCTCGCCCATCAGCGACGAGCCGAAGAACATGCACAGCGGATAGATCCCGTAGCCGAGGCCGAGATAGAAATTGCGCACGTGCACGCCGGCGTCGGCCGGCAGGATGCCCGCGTGCGGATCGCTGAAAATGGCGGACATCATCGGATAAACGAGGCCGAACCCCATCGCGTCGAGCGCGATGGCGAGCAAGCAGGGGCCGAGCAACTTGTAGTCGAGCCGGGACATGGCGACCTTCCGGACAGAGTGGATGATCGCGCCAGCGTAAAGACCAGGCGACGGCCGCGGTAGGCCGCCGGACGCGATGCTGATCATCGGCTCGCCCGATACCCGCGATACCGCCCGCGCCGATGGGGCGCCGCCGCAGCCGCGCGGCCGCTACATCGCGCGCATGCATCGCGGCGGGCACCGCACCACACGGCCCTGCCCGCCGCCCGCGTGCGACGGGCTCATCCGTCTGAACCACACGAAGCGCACGCCTTGTTGCGATCATGGCCCAGGCAGCGCCGGCGATGCGACGTCAGTGCGCCGCCTCGGCCGTCGGCACCCGGCATGCGCTCAGGCCGCGCTGAACGGCCGGCCGCGCGGCGATCTCGGCAAGCCAGCGCTCGACGTGAGGAAAGCCGGCAAGGTCGAGATCGAACTCGGCCGCCGTGCGCAGCCACGGGAACGCGGCAATGTCGGCGATCGAATACCGCGACGACGCGAGATACGCCGATTCCGACAAGCGGCCGTTCACGACGCCGTAGAGACGCAGCGCCTCCTTCCGGTAACGGTCGATCGCTTCCGCATTGCCCGTGTTCGAGGCGTGCAGGAACCACCACAGCTGACCGAGCATCGGCCCGATCCCGCCGATCTGGACATGCAGCCATTGCTGGACCGCCGTGCGCTCGGCCAGCGTTTCAGGCTGCAGGCAGCCCGTCTTCTCGGCGAGATAGCCGAGAATCGCGCCGGACTCGAATACGGCCAGCCCCGTGTCGTGGTCGACGATGGCCGGGATCTTGCCGTTCGGATTGATCGCGAGATACGCCGCGCTGCGCTGCTCGCCGGCGGACAGGTTCACCTGCACGCGGTCGTGGGCAAGCCCGGCCTCTTCCAGGTAGATCGCGATCTTGTGCCCGTTCGGCGTGTCGGCCGTATAGAACGTGAGGGAGTGCGTCGAGGTCATGTCGGTCCTTGTCATCGGTTATCATTGCAACTGCAATCGTTGCAATTGCAATCCTATGCCGAAACCGGCGATGCCGGCGACATGCCAGTACTCGAAGGAGGGACATGCAGATGGCGCGGCCTGGTCCGCCCGTGCGGCGCCCGACACCTGCCGCGCCGCGTCAGCCCGCCTCGAACGGCTGACGACGCGGCGGCTCGTGCCGCATGGCCGGCCGGCGGCCGCGCTCGATGGGCGGCACACGGCCGCTCCGTGTGCCGGATACCGTTACTTCACTCCGGCTGCCGCGTCGCGCGCGGCGGCGGACGCGCGATCGAGCGCAACGGCCATCGCCGCCCGCTCCTTGCCGGTGAACTGGTCGAGAAAAAGCTCGGCGACCGTCGACTGGTAGACCTTCCACATCTTTTTGCGCAGCGTCCGCCCCTTGGCGGTGATGCTCGCGAACGCGGCGCGGCCGTCGTCCGCCGAACGCGTGCGCGTGACGAGCCCCTCCTGTTCGAGCCGATCGATGAGCCGCGTCAGGTTGTAGCGCTCGATCGCCAGCACATCGGCCAGTTCGTGCATGCGGCGCGTGCCGTCGGGCCCGCTTTCGAGCCCCCACAGTGCGTCGTACCACGCGTATGCGGGCAGGGACGCCGCCGCGAGGCGACGCTCGATCTCGCGAATCATCGTCCGGTGCGCGCGGACGAACGAGAACCACAGATCGGGTTCGGTTGCGCTCATGTCAGGTCGTTCCTCCCTCTTAATTGCATTTGCAATCAAATTTTATCGCGAGAACGATGATCCTTTCATGCGATTGCCATTGCCGCCTTGCTCGCCGATCGCTGCGCGTTGCTTCGCGCGGAGCGACGCGACGCCACGATCGCCGCGCCGCACTGTTCGCGCTACTTCTCCGACTGAGCAAGCGGGCCTTGTGCGCCCCACCCCGTACCCGACGGCCAGCCGCCCGCGAGCGCCTTGTACAGCGCGACCGTCGATGCCGCGCTGCGCCTCCGCCCGTCGGCCGCCGCGTCCTGCGCCTGCAGCAGCGTCCGTTGCGCATCGAGCACTTCGTAGTAGTCGATCGCGCCCGCCGAGAAGCGCGCCTGCGCAAGTTGCGCGGCGCGCGCGCTGTCGTCGGCCGCGCGCACGAGATGAGCGGTCTCGTCACGCGTGCGCGCGACGCGCAGCAGTGCGTTCTCGGTTTCCTCCAGCGCGCCGAGCACGGTCTGCCGGTACTGCGCAAGCTGGCCGGCGGCCTCCGCGTCGCTCGCGGCGATCCGAGCGCGCACGCGGCCGACGTCGAGGAACGACCAGTCGATGCCGAGCGCGATCAGGTTCGTGTCGCTGCCCGCGCGGAAGAACCCGTAGCTGCTCGTCGCGCTGCCGAGCAGCCCCGACAGCGTGAAGCGCGGAAACAGGTCGGCCGTCGCGACGCCGACGCGCGCGGTCGCCGCATGCAGCCGCGCCTCGGCGGCCGCGACATCGGGGCGGCGGCGCAGCAAGTCGCCCGGCGTGCCCGGATCGATGTCGGCCGCGAGCGCCGGCAGCGGCACCGGTGCGACTGTCTTCGGCGGGTCGAACCGGCCGATCAACGCATCCGGCGTCTGCCCGACCAGCACCGCGAGCCGATGCTCGTCGACGCCGATCGCGGCTTCGTACACGGCGATCCGCGACGTCGTCGATTCGTACTGCGCACGCGCTCGCGCCGCATCGAGTTCGGAGCCGCGTCCCGCGCCGACGCGCGCATTGATCAGCGCAAGCGTCTGCTTCTGGTTGTCGGCGTTCTCGCGCGCGATCCGCAATCGTTCCTGCGAGCCTCGCAGATCGACGTACGTGCTCGCGACCTCTCCCGCGATCGCGACGCGCACCGCGCGCACGTCGGCCGCGCTGGCCGCCGTTTCCGCGCGCTGCGATTCGATCGAGCGCCGCACGCGGCCGAACAGGTCGAGTTCCCACGCGGCATCGACGCCCACGCTCGACGTCGGCGCATCGCGCTGGCTGCGCGGCGCGCCGAACGCCTGGTCCTTGCTCATCAACTGATGGCCGATCCGGCCGCTCGCGGTGATTGTCGGATAGCGGTCGAACGTCGCCTGCGACAGCAGCGCATTCGCCGCGTCGTAGCGCGATACGGCCACCTGCAGATCCTGGTTCGCCGCGAGCGCCGCGTCGATCAACTGCGTCAGCGCCGGATCGCCGAAACCGCGCCAGAACGCGGCATCGGCCGCCGCCGATGCGTCGGGCGGCATATCGGGCCGTGTATCGGACCATGTATCGGCCGGCGCCGCATCGCGCTGCGTCGCCGGATGCGCATCGCGCGCGAACCGCGCGGCCGTGGCCGTATCCGGTCGTTTGAAATCCGGGCCGACCGCGCATGCGGCGAGCGTCACCGACATCGCGAGCGCGGAAAGACGGAAAGCGGCGCTCATCGGTTTTCTCCTTCGAGGGTGCCATGCTGTTCGCTCCAGACGGCCGGCGTGCCGCCCGCGAGCTTGCGGATCGTCACGTAGAACACGGGCGTCAGGAACAGCCCGAACAACGTGACGCCCAGCATCCCCGCGAACACGGTGACGCCGGTGGCCGCCCGCACCTCGCTGCCCGCGCCGCTGCCGATCAGCAGCGGCACCGAGCCCGCGATAAACGCGACCGACGTCATCACGATCGGACGCAACCGCAGCTTGCACGCTTCGAGCGCCGCCTCGACCACACCCTTGCCCTGGATCTCGAGCTCGCGCGCGAATTCGACGATCAGGATCGCGTTCTTGCACGCCAGCCCCATCAGCACGACGAGACCGACCTGCACGAACACGTTGTTGTCGCCGCCGGACAGCCACACGCCGAACAGCGCCGCGCACATGCACACGGGCACGATCAGGATCACCGCGAGCGGCAGCGTCCAGCTCTCGTACAGCGACGCGAGCACCAGGAACACGAGCATCACGGCCAGCGGGAACACGACGATCGCCGCGTTGCTCTGCGTGACCTGCTGGTAGCTGAGGTCGGTCCATTCGAGCGTGATGCCCGGCGGCAGCACGTCCTTCGCGATCTGCTGCAGCTTCGCGATCGCCTGCGACGACGACATCGTCTTCGGGTCGGCATCGCCGATCAGGTCGGCGGCCGGATAGCCGTTGTAGCGCACGACCGGATCGGGGCCGTACGCGGGCCCGACCGTCACCATCGAGCCGATCGGCACCATCTCGCCCTTCGCGTTGCGTGTGCGCAGGTTCGCGATGTCGGCGGCCGTCTGCCGGTGGCCGGCATCCGCCTGCGCCATCACGCGATATACGCGGCCGAACACGTTGAAGTCGTTCACGTACATCGAGCCGAGATACACCTGCAACGTATTGAACAGATCGGTCAGCGCGACGCCCTGCGCCTTCGCCTTCAGCCGGTCGACCTTCACCTCGAGTTGCGGGATGTTCGCCTGGTACGAGCTGACGGGATAGCTCATCCCCGGCGTCTTCGCGACCGCGGCCTGGAACGCGGTGAGCGCCTTCTGCAATTCGCCGTAGCCGAGGCCGCCGCGATCCTCCAGATACAGCGCGTACCCGGAGCCGTTGCCCAGGCCCTGGATCGGCGGCGGCATCAGGGCATACGTAATGCCGCCGCCAATCGCCGCGAAGCGCGCGTTCAGGTCCGCGTTGATCTGCGCGGCGCTGCGGTGACGCTGGTCGAACGGCTTGAGGATCACGTAGGAGTTCGTGATGTTCGGCGTGTTCACGCCCTGCAGCGCATTCAGCCCGGCGAACGCCGGCACCATCTCGACGCCGTCGGTACCGAGCGCGATCTTCGTCATCTGCTCGGTCACCGCGCTGGTGCGCGCGAGCGACGCGCCTTCCGGCAGCTTCGCGCCCGCGAACAGGTACAGCTTGTCCTGCACCGGGATGAAACCGCCCGGTACCGCGTCGAACAGCAGCGCGGTCGCCGCGAGCAGCGCCGCATAAACCGCGAACACCACGCCGCGCCGCTTCAGCGTGCGCGCGACGACGCCGTGATAGCGATCGGCGCTGCGCTCGAAGAAGCGGTTGAACGGATGAAACAACCAGCCGAATGCGCGGTCGAGCGCGCGCGTCAGTGCATCCTTCGGCGCGCCGTGCGGACGCAGCAGCTTCGCGGCGAGCGCGGGCGACAGCGTCAGCGAGTTGATCGCGGAGATCACCGTCGAGATCGCGATCGTCACCGCGAACTGCTTGTAGAACTGGCCGGTGACGCCCGACATGAACGCCATCGGCACGAACACCGCGCACAGCACGAGCGCGATCGCGACGATCGGCCCCGACACCTCGCGCATCGCCTGGTGTGCGGCATCGCGCGGGCTCAACCCTTGCGCGATGTTGCGCTCGACGTTCTCGACCACGACGATCGCATCGTCGACGACGATCCCGATCGCGAGCACGAGCCCGAACAGCGTCAGCGTGTTGATCGAATAGCCGAGCAGATAGAGCCATGCGAACGTGCCGACCACCGATACCGGCACCGCGACGAGCGGAATGATCGACGCGCGCCACGTCTGCAGGAACAGGATCACGACGAGCACGACCAGCACCACGGCCTCGATCAGCGTGTGCTGCACCGCGCGGATCGATTCGCGCACGAACACCGTCGGGTCCCACACCGGGCGGTACGCGACGCCAGGCGGGAAGCGCTTCGACAGCTCGTCGAGCTTCGCATACACGGCCTTCGCGACGTCGAGCGCGTTCGCGCCCGGCGACAGGAAGATGCCGACCACGGCCGAATGCTTGTCGTTGAAATACGAGCGCAGCGTGTAGTCACCCGCGCCGAGCTCGATGCGCGCGACGTCGGACAGCTTCACGACCTGCCCGTCGTCGCCGTTGCGCAGCACGATGTCGCTGAATTCCTGAACCGTGCGCAGGCGGCCGCGCACGTTGATCGACACGAGAAAGTCGTTCTTCTTCGGCGACGGCTCCGCGCCGAGCTGGCCGGCCGACACCTGGACGTTCTGCTCGCGCACGGCCGCGATCACGTCGCTCGCGGTCAGGCCGCGCGATGCGAGCCGGTTCGGGTCGAGCCACAGCCGCATCGCGTAATCGCCCGAGCCGTACACGCCGACGTCGCCGATGCCGGTCAGCCGCGACAGCTCGTCCTTCACGTTCAGCGTCAGGTAGTTGCGCAGGTACAGCGAATCGCGGCTGTTGTCGGGCGAATAGAGGCTCACGTACATCAGCGGCGTGGGCGACTGCTTCTGCGTGGTCACGCCGTACTGGCGGACCTCGTCGGGCAGGCGCGACAGCGCCTGGCTCACGCGGTTCTGCACGCGCACGGCGGCCGTGTCGGGATCGACGCCCTGCAGGAACGTGACGACGACCTGCAGGCTGCCGTCCGACCCGGCGACCGACTTCATGTACATGATGCCTTCGACGCCGTTGATCGCCTCTTCCAGCGGTTCGGCGACCGACTCGGCGATTTCCTTCGGGTTCGCGCCCGGGTACGTCGCACGCACGACGACGCTCGGCGGCACGACTTCGGGATATTCGCCGGCCGGCAGCATCGGGATCGAGATCAGGCCGATCGCGAAAATGACGATCGACAGCACGACCGCGAAAATCGGGCGGTCGATGAAGAAGCGGGAGAAATCCATCGTATCGCTCCCGTCATTGCGCGGCAGGCGCGCCGGCATCGGCGCGCGCGGGCAGCGCCTTCGGCTTCACCTGCGCGCCCGGATAGTAGATGCGCTGCACGCCGTCGACCACCACGCGGTCGCCCGCCTGCAACCCCTTCTCGACGATCCGCTCGCCGTCGAGTTCGCGGCCGATCGTCACGTCGCGGCGCAACGCCTTGTCGCCGGGGCCGATCACGTACACGTACTTGCGGTCCTGGTCGGTCAGCACGGCCTTGTCGTCGACCAGCAATGCATCCTGGTCGCGGCCGCTCACGAGCTGCACGCGCGCATACAGGCCCGGCGTAAACGTATGGTCCGCATTCGGCAGCCGCACGCGGGCGCGGATCGTGCCGGTTTGCGGATCGAGCCGGTTGTCGAGGAAATCGACGGTGCCCGCATGCGGGAAGCCCGTCTCGTTCGCGAGGCCGACGCGCACCGGATCGGCACCGATCGCGCGATGCGCCGGATCGGCACGCCGCGCGTTGTAGCGCAGGTAGCTCTGCTCGTCGCAATCGAAATACACGTAGACCGGATCCTGCGACACGACGGTCGTCAGCAGCGTGTCGTCCGCGCGCGCGAGGTTGCCGACGGTCGCGACCGCGCGGCCGACGCGGCCCGCGATCGGCGCGCGCACTTCGGTGAAGCCGAGATTGAGCTTCGCGTCGGCCACGGCCGCCTCGGCTGCCTGCAGGTCGGCGCGCGCCTGCTCGGCGGTGGCGCGCGCGTTGTCGAGTTCCTCCTGCGACGTCGCATGCGCATCGATCAGCGTCTGCACGCGCTTGAGCTGCACGTTCGCGAGGCTCGCGGCCGCACGCGCGCGCTGCTGCTGCGCATTCGCACGGTCGAGCGCGATCCGGTACGGGCGCGGATCGATCTCGAACAGCAGCGCGCCCTGCGCGACCACGTCGCCCTCCTTGTACGCGACACGCTGCAGATAGCCGCTCACGCGCGGCCGCAACTCGACCGCGTCGACCGCTTCGACGCGTCCGTTGAATTCGTCCGCGAGGCGAACGGTACGCGGCGCGACGGTGGCGACGCCGACTTCGGGCAGCGGCTGGGCCGACGACGTGCCTTTGCCGTCGTGACAGCCCGACAACGCCAGCAACAGGGCGCAGGCCACGCCCAAAGGCGACGTCCTGCGTAGGGAAAAGGAGCGCATGATGCCTCGCGACGGGTTAAACTGCCGCGTAGCATAAAAGTTGAAGTTAACTTCAAGTCAAGCTTTCCCGGAGGGCGTCATGGGTATCCCGGAAACCCCGCAATGGCCGCTGATGTCGATCCGCGAAGTGGCCGCGCGCAGCGGCGTGCCGGCGTCGACGCTGCGTTTCTACGAAATGCGCGGGCTGATCAAGTCGCACCGCAACGGCTCGAGCCATCGCCACTATTCGCGTGCCGTGCTGCGGCTGATCGCGTTCATCGTGTTCGCGCAGAAGATCGGCTATTCGCTCGACGAAATCGCCGAGCAGCTCGTCAGCCTGCCCGAGGACACCGCGCCGACCAACAAGGACTGGCAGCGGCTGTCGCGCGGCTGGAAGCAGCGCGTCGCGAGCCGGATCGAGGAATTGCAGCGGCTCTACATCAATCTCGACGAATGCATCGGCTGCGGCTGCCTGTCGCTGAAACGCTGCAAGCTGACCAACCCGGAAGACCGCGCGGGCCGCAACGGGCCCGGCGCGCGACGCTGGCTCGGCGACAAGCCGCCGACGGATTGCGAATGACGCGCCGATCGTGGATGCCGTGCGTCACCCGACGCGCCAGCCGCCGTTCACCGCGATCGTCGCGCCGGTGACGAACGACGCGCGCGGCCCGGCGAGCCAGGCAACCGCATCGGCGACGTCGTCCGGCTGCCCCGCGCGGCCGGCCGGCGTCTGCGCGCGGATCATCGCCGCGACCGCCGGCGCGACCCCGCCGTCCCCGAAGAAACGCGTGCCGGCGATATAGCCGGGCGCGACCGTATTGACCGTCGCGCCGCGCGGCCCGAGTTCGCGTGCCAGCGCGACGGTGAAGCCTTCGACGCCGGCCTTCGCGGCCGCATAGGCGAGGCCGCCCGGCAACAGGCTGCCGGCGCGCGCCGCGATCGAACCGATATTGACGATTCGCGCGGCGCGATCGGCGAGATGCGGCAGCACGGCCATCGTCGTCAGGAACAGGCTCTTGAGGTTTGCGTCGAGCACGGTATCCCACACGGCCTCGGCCTCGCTCGCTTCGGTATTCGCACTGACGCGGGCGGTCCGCCCCGCGTTGTTGACGAGGACGTCGATACGCGGCCATCTTGCGACGATCGCCGCCACCACCGCCTCCGCATCGCGTCGCACGCTCAGATCGCCGGCCTGCCCGACTGCCGCTCCGCCCAGACGCGCGACAGCCGCCTCCAGCCGCGCCGCATCGCGCCCGACGAGCGCGACGCGATACCCGTCCTGCACCAGCCGGCTCGCGATCGCGAAGCCGATCCCGCTCGACCCGCCCGTGACGATGGCCGTGCGCTGCTGTTCATTGCCCGTCATGATCTGCCCTCCCGAGTATCGACGGTTGACGACAAGGACATTCTGGGCAGCGCAGGGTGATAGGTAAAATACGAATTCGATGATCTACTGATACATGGAAGGTATCGCATGATCGATCTGCGCCAGTTCCGGCAATTCATCGCGGTCGCCGAAACGCTCAGCTTCCGGCGCGCGGCCGAGCGACTGCACATGGCTCAGCCGCCGCTCAGCGCGGCGATCCGCAAGCTCGAGGACGAACTGGGCGTCGCACTGCTCGAGCGCGACAACCGCGGCTCGCGGCTCACGCCGGCCGGCGAAGCGTTCCTGCTCGAAGCGCGGCGCGCGCTCGAACAGGCCGAGCGCGCGGTGGCCGTGGCGCGCCGCGCGGGCGCCGGCCTCGGCGGCACGCTGCGGTTGCGCTTCGTCGACAGCACGGTCAACGCGCTGTTGCCGCTGATCCTGCGCGCGTTCCAGGAGCGCCATCCGGACGTCGATTTCCAGCTCGAGGAAGGTACGACCGCCGAGCAGGTGCTTGCGCTGCGTCAGGACCGCACGGACGTCGGCATCGTCGTGCTGCCGGTGGCCGATGCCGGCGACGTGCATGTCGAGCCGCTGCTGCGCGACCGGATGGTGGCCGCGCTGTCCGACGGCCACCGCCTCGCGCGCCGCCGCCGCATCGCGCTGGCCGAGCTGGCGGATGAACCGTGGGTCATGTTTGCCACGCACCACGGGCCCGGCATGCACGCGCTGATCGTGACGGCGTGCGCGCAGGCGGGCTTCGCGCCGCGCGTGGTCCAGCAGCCGCGCCAGATGCAGACGACAGCCGGGCTCGTCGCGGGCGGCATCGGCGTCGCGCTGATGCCGCGCCTGTTCGTGCCGATGCAGCCGCGAGGCATTACGTTCTGCGAACTGAAGGGCGCGGGCAGCCCGCTCGCGTACGAGCTCGCGATCGCATACCGCGCGCCGTCGCCGCTTGTCGATGCGCTGCGCGAGAGCGCGCGGAACGCGGTGCGCGAGCTGGGGCTGATCGCGGCGACGTGACCGCGCGCATCGCGCGCGCGGCGCTCAGTCGCCGAGAATGTTCAGCGCGACCGCGAGCACGGCCTGCCTGAATTCGTGCTGCCGCGTGGGCAACGACGTGAACTCCAGCATCATGTGGCTGTACGACACCGTCGTACCCACGGCGCTCGCGATCATGAAGAACAGCACGTTCGGGTCGACCGGACGAATCGCGCCGGCCTCGACCGCGTCCGCCAGCAGCGGAAACATCGCGTCGTGGTACGGACGCACGAGCCGCTCCCGCAGCCGGTCGAGCCGCGCGCCCTCCTCGGTCGCCGCCGTCGAGAAGAACATGCCGATATCCGGCTCCGCGAATTCGTGATCGACGCACAGCTCGAGCGCGCGCCGCACGCGCTCGCGATGCGGCAGCGGCGACGTGCGCAACGCACGCAGCGCGTCGAACATCGGTTCGGCCAGCTCGACGATCTGCTCGACGACCGCCAGCCACAACGTTTCCTTCGTGCCGAAGTGATGGGCGATCAGCGCCGCGTCGATGCCCAGCTCGCGCGCGACTTCACGCACGCTCGTCGCGTCGTAGCCGCGCTTCGCGAACGTGCGGCGCGCGGCCCGCAATATCACGTCCGGACCGACGGACGCATCCGCCAGCGGCCGTCCGCGCGTCCGCCGCTTCGACGGCGCGCGCTCAGTGACTTCTGCCACGTTTTTCCTGCTCCTTGAACGATTCGAATGCCCATGTCCGGCCCCCGCTTCGACATGCCGGAATCGGGCCGTCCGCCCCGCTCCGTTGACACGCGGAGCCGGGAAGCGCTAGGATCATACCTTATTCATCACGTGATGATTTATCCATGACAACCCCTACACGCATCGTCATCGTCGGCGGCGGGATCGCCGGGCTGCAGCTCGCGACCCGCCTGGGCGAGCGTCTCGGCCGGTCCAGGCGGGCACGGATCACGCTCGTCGATCGCAGCCCGACGCACATCTGGAAGCCGATGCTGCACACGATCGCGGCCGGCACGCGCGACGTCCAGCAGCAACAGGTGATCTTCCTCGCCCATGCGCGCGACCACGGCTATACGTACCAGCCCGGCGAACTGAAGGGGCTCGATCGCGCGCGCCGCCGCGTGCAGCTCGGCGCGATCCGCTCGCGGGACGGCGACGTGGTGATCGGCGCACGCGAACTCGAATACGACGTGCTGATCCTCGCGCTCGGCAGCCAGGCCAACGATTTCGGCGTACCCGGCGTGCGCGAGCACTGCTACTTCATCGACAGCCAGCAGCAAGCCGAGACCTTCAACGAAGCGTTGCGGATGCGCGTGTTCCGCAGCATCGCGCGCGACGAGCCGTTTCGCGTCGCGATCGTCGGCGCGGGCGCGACGGGCGTGGAACTCGCGGCGGAGCTGAGCCGCTTGCTGGAAGTGGCGCAGGCGTACGGCGACGAGACGGTACGCGAGCGGCTGCAGCTCACGCTGCTCGAAAGCGGCCCGCGCATCCTCAACGCGTTTCCGCCGCGGATTTCCGCGTCGGCCCAGCGGCGGCTCGAACAGATCGGCTTTCGCGTGCTGACATCGACGCGCGTCACGTCGGCCGACGCGAACGGTTTCCACTACGGCGACGGATCGTTCGCCGAAGCCGATCTGATGGTCTGGGCGGCCGGCGTGAAGGCGCCCGATTTCATGCAGGCGCTGGGCGGGCTCGACACGAACCGCGCGAACCAGATCGTCGTCGGCCCCACGCTGCAGGCAACTGGCGACGAGTGCGTGTTCGCGATCGGCGATTGCGGCAGCCTGCTGCCCGACGGCCACGAACGGCCGCTGCCGCCAACCGCGCAGGTCGCGACGCAACAGGCCGAGCACCTCGCGAAGCATCTGCCCGCATGGCTCGACGGCACGCCGATTCCGCCGTTCGCATTCCACGATTTCGGCGCGCTGGTGTCGATCAGCGATTACGACGCATTCGGCACGCTGGGGCAGTTCGGGTTCTTCCGCGGCGGCTTCATCCAGGGGCGCTTCGCGCAGTTCAGCCACCTGATGCTCTACCGGCGGCACCAGCAGGCGCTGCACGGCTTTTCCAAGGCGACCTTGCTGTGGATCGCCGAACGGATCAACGGCTGGGTGCAGCCGCGCATCCGCCTGTCGTGATGCCGCGCGTCGCGGCACCGCGTAACGTTTCGAGGAACAGAGACATGAACAACCGTGCAGCGCCCTGGCTCATGACCGTCGCCGCAATCGGCAGCTTCGACATGCCGTCCGTCTCGTGGGGTGCGCCGCGGCGGCGCAGCGTCACGCGCGACCGGCTGCCGTCGTGGGACGCGACGAGCAAGCCGACCATCGACGTGCTCGAACGGCCCACGGCCGACACCGTGATGATTTCGTGGTGCGACGCGTGCACCGGACACTACGGCTACCAGAAGTGGCGCCTGTTCACGACGCGCAAACGCGGCGTGTGCGCGCTGTCGGGGCGGCCGATCGAGATCGGCGACAGCGTCTATGCGCCGCAACTGCTCGGCTCGACGCCGGGCAACGCCGCCGCGATGGTGCTCGCGGCGTGCATCGACGACGCGCTGGCGGCCTGAGCGTCAGGTCGCCGTGGTCTGACCGGCGCCATAGGCCGGATCGCCGTTCTGCCGTTCGAGTTCGGCATCGAGATGCGCGGCATGCGCGCGTGCTTCGGACTCCGACATCAGCTCGCCCTCCCACTTCGCGACCACCGCGCTCGCGATCGAGTTACCGACCGCATTGGTGGCCGAGCGGCCCATGTCGAGGAACGTGTCGACCCCGAGAATCAGCAGCAGCCCGGCTTCCGGGATGTTGAACTGGTGCAGCGTCGCCGCGATCACGACGAGCGACGCGCGCGGCACACCGGCCATTCCCTTCGACGTGAGCATCAGCACGAGCAGCATCGTGATCTGCGTGCCGAGCGACAGATGGACGTTGTACGCCTGCGCGATGAACAGCGACGCGAACGTGCAGTACATCATCGAGCCGTCGAGGTTGAACGAATAACCCATCGGCATCACGAAGCTCGAGATCTTGCGCTTCACGCCGAAGCGGTCGAGCGCATCGAGGATCTTCGGATACGCGGCTTCGGAGCTCGCCGTCGCGAACGACAGCATGAACGCTTCCTTGATCAGCACCAGCAGCTTGAACACGCGCGGGCCGAGAAACAGCAACCCGGCGCAGACGAGCAATGCCCAGAGCAGGAACAGGCTCAGATAGAAATCGCCCATGAACACCGCGAACTTCAGCAGCACCGACAGCCCGTTCACCGCGACGGTCGCGGCCATCGCGGCCAATACGGCGAGCGGCGCGAGCTTCATCACGTAGCCGGTGATTTTCAGCATCACGTGCGACAGTTGATCGATCGCGGCCACGAGGATCTTGCCGCGTTCGCCGAGCGCGGCGAGCGCCACGCCGAAGAACATCGAGAACACGACGATCTGCAGGATTTCGTTGTTCGCCATCGCCTCGGCGATCGACTTCGGCACCATGTGGCCGACGAAATCCTTCAACGTGAACTTGGAGGTCGCGAGGTTCGCCGATGCGCCGATGTCCGGCAGCGGCAGGCCGAGGTTGTCGCCGGGCCGCAGCAGGTTCGCCATCAGCAGCCCGAGCAGCAGCGAGACCAGCGACGCGGTGATGAACCAGCCGAACGCTTTCGCGAACACGCGCCCGACCGAGGCCGCGTCGCCCATGTGCGCGATGCCGACGACCAGCGTCGAGAACACCAGCGGCCCGATCACCATCTTGATCAGCCGCAGGAACACGTCGGAGACGAGCGAGATGTAGCCGGCGATTTCGGTCGCGGCCTTTTTGTCGGGAAAGCTCGTGAAGACCATGTAGCCGATTGCGATGCCTGCCAGCATCGCGATCAGGATCCAGACGGCTGCAGCATTCTTTTTTCGCATCGAGAGCCTCCCATGCACCGGTTTCGCAATCGGGGATGGAAGGACGATACAGGACCAGAATGACGATGAACAGTGCAACCGGGTCCGGGTTTGCGCTAGCGCGGGGACGAGGCCGATCGGGCTCGGCGATTGCGCCGGTGGCGCTTCGTGCCCGAAGCCGGCGCGATCCGCAACGGGTTGGTGCGGAGCAGCACATTGCCCCATTCGGCGGTCGCGGGGTCGCGACGTCCGGCGCCGCTTCGCCATTTGCGCGTGTCCTGTGCCCGGCGATGCTGCGTTGCCGCGATTCCGTACGCGTCATGCGCGCGAGGACCGAGCCGGCGCGTGCTGAAATCGCATGCCCGAGCCGCGAGCCGGACGGCCTCGGCGGTCAACGGGTGGGCGCGTTCGGCATGTCGCTGCGCGGCTGTCGATCAGCCAGCCGGCGCGACCGATGCGCCCGTGATGCCGTGCCGGCGCAGCGAATCGGCGACGAAGCCCGACGCCTTCATCTCCTCGACGAACGCGTTCAGCACCGCGGCCGCCGCGTCACCGCGGCTCTTCGGCACGCCCATCGCCTGCCGGATCACCATGAAGCGCTCGTCGAGCAGGCGCAGGCCCGGCGTTTTCGCGGCGTCGGCTTCGAGCTGCTGCTTCACGCCGGCCGCCACTTCCAGCTTTTGCTCGACGAACGTCGACACGACCGCTTGCGACGTCGGCGCGCGCACGATCCGCGCGGCTTTCAGTTCGCGGGTGAGGAACAGGTCGTATGCGCTCCCGTTGCCGACGGCCACGCGGTTGTGCGGCTGGTCGACGTCCGCATGGGTGCGGATCGGCGACGCGTCGGGCACGAGATAGAAACCTTCGATCAGCACGTACGGTGCGGTGAACGCAACGGTTTCGCCGCGCAGCGGATCGATCGCGAAGAAGCCGAAATCGGCGCGCTCGTCGGTCAGCGCCTGCACCGATTTGCCGGCGGCGTCGAACACCACGAGTTCCAGATCGGCCGACAGGCGCTCGGCGAATGCACGGGCGAGGTCGATCGAGACGCCGAACGGTTCGCCCGTTGCCGGGTCGCGGTTCGCGAGGATCGGGTTGCCGAGGTTGATCGATGCGCGGAGCTTGCCGGTGGGGGTGAAGGCGGAGACGACAGCAGGAGCGATGGGCATGAGCAGACTCGCGGGAGGCTTGGGGTCGGTCGGGTGACGGGTGCGCGACAGCGCGTCGATGCCGAGCTTATCATCGGGACGCCCGATGTAGCACGCCGCGGGCGTGGCCGCGTCGAAACGCCGAGCCGGCACGCGACTTTTTTAATCGGTCGCGCCCCGATATGTCGGCACGAACGCGAACCGCGTTCGCATGTCACTGACGCATCGACCCCTGCCTGTCGGTCGCCGTTGCCGGATTGCATGTCGTCCCGTCAACGGGGATCAAGGTCAGACATGCTCGCGAAGGTAACGGATGCACGCCATGCGGAGGCCCGCCCGATCCGTCGAGGCGTCCGGAGAAGCGGGCGCCGGCGCCGGTTCGGCATGCGCGAGCGATTGCGCGAGTGCGGCGCTGTCGGCCGGGCCGGCCGATTTCGCGATCTGAAGCGAAGCGTGGCCTATCCAGACGCGATCGCGCCACTCGCATTTCGCACGATGGATGACCAGCCACGCCTGCAGCGATTCGGCGAGTTGGAACGGCGAAAGCCACGCGCGCGTCTGCCTGCGGGTGACGAGTTGCATGACAACGAGGAAGTAGAGCAGATCGACGTACTGGGTCCGGCCGCGCATGGTCCTTTTTGGGGTTGTCGGTGCTGGCGAGTGCGCCGGTGTCGGATTACTGCCGAACGGCGAGCGCCTTCTCGATCGCGGCAATCAGCTTGAACGCATCGCTTCGCCCGATCAGAAGCCCGCGGCTGGTGTACTCGCACCCGAATGCGTAGAAGCTCGGCAGCAGTGTCACCATGTCGTTCTGCTGATCGAAGTCGACTTCGCATTTCGTCAGCGGGAAGAACGGAGGCGCCTCGGCCGGCATGTCGTACACGATGTCCTCCTAGTACATTTTTCGGGGCGGCAACATGCGCTTGGCCCGCAGGCGCTGCCTGGCAACGGCGCTGGCCTTCTTGCGCTTGCGCTCCGTCGTGGGCTTCTCGTAGCCGGTGCGGGCGCGCAATTCGCGAATCAGCCCGGTTTTCTCGATGCCGCGCCGGAATCGCCGCAGCGCGACATCGATCGGTTCGTTGAGCTTCAGCGTAATTGTCGTCATGTAGATCCTGTCGGGAAAGGCTGGAACGGAAAGCTAGCCGAGCCGCGTCATGACGGCGCTGGCTATCTCGTCGGATTCGAATTCCGAATATCCTGCTCCGATCGAGAGCGCACGTACCGCCATGAACATGTGCAGCTCGGGTTGGTGGCACATCGCTGAATCGGCGATTCTGGCGGGAACGACGGTGTCGATCCGGGTGACTTCATGCCGTTCGATCAAGCCGAGCAGTTCGTCGATGATCATTTCGTCCTCCAAAATACCGAAAAATTGCGTTGTGCCGACGAGCGCGCGTCAGCGCGCGCTGGAAAAGAAGCCCTGTTTGTCCCGATTGTCGTCGATGATGTTCTCGGCAAAGCGCACCGACGCACGACGTGCGTCGCCGGCATTGTCGAATGGGGAGATGTCGTGCAATCGGAAGGTCTGGCTCTGCGTCAGCGTATCGGTGGTGCCGCGCAGGCAAATCTTGACGGCCGCGTCGAACCCGGCGTCGTAGTTGTGCGGGCAGCCATGCGGCGCGGCCACGTGAGGGTAAATCAGCGGATAAATCTCGAATCCACGATAGACGTGCATGCTCATGACGAACTCCTGGCGTTCGGCCACGGCGAGTCGCATGGGCGAACACGTTCGGCCAGTATTCCCATTGCAGGGCGGGCCGGTGGGTGAAGGGGACAACGTTGCAGCGCGAAGGAGGGGCGATGCAGCAAGCGGGTGGGTGGAGGGGCGAACGTCGGAGGGCGGCCGATCGTTCGGATGAGCCCATCATACGCGCATCCTTCGTCGAACGTCCAACTTATTCCGGGTTGGCGCACGCACTTCGTCGAGGACGTCGCCCGGTTTCAGGCGGGTTATTGCGGAGCAGGCGGGCGTTTCTTCGCGCGCGATTTCGTGACCGCAGGCGGTTTGGGCGGCACCCAGTTCAATGCGGTGCCCAGCTTCGGCAAAGTGATGGCCTGGCTGGCACGCGCAGGCGCCTTGTTGCGGCGAGGCTGGTTTCGGGTCATGCGGGTTCTCCTGCTGCACCGCTTGCGCGGTTCGGTGAGCATGACGTGCGCCGCTTGCGCGCGTGCGGTCGGCCGTGCGGCGCGAGTGAGGGCCGGTGTCGGCATACGCACCGGCCGACGGCCGGATGCGAAGCGGGTGGCCGTGCCCGCGCCGAGTCGCGTTACCTGCGACGGAGGGCGCGGCACGTGAAGCGGCAGCGATGTGCCGCTTCACGAACAGGGGCTGACGGTTCAGCGATTACAGCGGGGTGATGTTCGACGCCTGCAGGCCTTTGGGGCCCGTCTTCGTTTCGAAGCTGACCTTCTGGCCTTCCGCGAGGGTCTTGAAGCCATCGCCGCGGATCTCCGAGAAGTGGGCGAACAGATCGTCGCTGCCGTTGTCGGGGGTGATGAAGCCGAAGCCCTTGCTGTCGTTGAACCACTTGACGGTACCGGTATCCATGTTGGATCTCCTGAAAATGAACGAGCGCATACGCCTCGTATGGACGAGGAAAAGGAATCAAGGAGGGAGAGGACAACGAATACCGCAGGCTGCGGTCGATGATGAGCAGCAATCGCGCTTCTTGAATACTTCCGCGGCCGACAGTACGCGTCGGCACGAAGCGTGTCAAGCGCTATCGGCAGGGGCGGAACGCGTGACGCCTGGGTCGCGATCGGTCCCTTGCCGGCACGCCTGTCGCCCGTGCGATACCCCGTCCCGGCGACGACGTCAGAGGGTCGTCAGCAAATGCAACTGACGTTCGGTCTCGTTTCCCGCGACCAACGAAAAGAACCCGGTCTCGCGACGCTCGACTATCGTGAGCCCCTCGCTGTCGGAGAAGACGTTCCAGGCGATGCCGTCGACATGTGCGATCGCTCCGCGCGTTCGCGCGAATGCCAGCAAGAGCCGACTCGCCTGGCGGCGGAGCACCTGACGATCCGAATTCAGCACATAAGGGGGGCAGCCCGCACGCAGGACGAGATAGTGAGGAATGACGCTGGGATCAATTTTCATGGGGCGGTTTCATGTGCGGGCCTGCGTTTGCCGTTCAGTTGCAGTCTGCGCGGTGTCGGGGAAAAGCGTTCGATCGCTCGACGGCAGCCTGCCGTCGCGTGCTTTCAGTTTATGCGCAGAACCGCCCGATTCGCAGGATATCGTCACGATGTGCCGCGGCGTCGACCGCATATCGGGCCCGCATCGGGTTGCGCGGCTGGCGACGAGGCGGCCCGGGCGCGTTTGACGGTCGTTGTTTTTGCCTTCCTGTTCCACGCGTCGAGCATGGCTGCCTGCCGTCGAAATGGTGTAGCGATATCTACCGAATTGCAGTGTTCGTGACGGCCACTTATGCTGCCGTCATGAATGCCGTCCCGACTTCCTGGCTCCTGTTGATCGTCAGTCTGCCGACCTCCGGCGCGACTGCCCGCATGCGCATCTGGCGTACCGTCAAGGCGCTCGGCTGTGGTGCACTGCGGGACGGCGCCTATCTGTTGCCTGCGCATGCCGAGCAGGCGGCGCAACTGCGTGAGCTCGCCGACGAGGCGCGCAACGGCGAAGGGCAGGCGTGGTTGCTGGATGTCCGGGCGGACGATCCTGCCGACGAAGACGCGTACCAGTCGCTGTTCGATCGCGCGGGCGATTACGCAGGCTGGCTCGCCGAGCTTTCGGCGGCCCGCAGCACGCTGCCCGATCTGGCGGTCGCCGAGCTCAACCGCCTGCAACGCCGCCATGCTCGCAACTACGAGGCGATTCGAAGCATCGATTTCTTTCCCGGCGAAACTTCGCTGCGCGCGCAGGCGCAATGGCGGGATTTCACCGCCGCGGTCGAAGCGTTGCGCTCGCCCGGCGAGCCGCATGCCGCGCAGCGCGGCATTCCGCGTCGCGACCGTGCGCAGTATCAGGGCAGGTTGTGGGCGACGCGCCGTCACCTGTGGGTCGATCGCGTCGCCAGCGCGTGGCTGATTCAGCGTTTCATCGATCCGCATGCACGCTTCGTGTGGCTGGACAATCTCGCCGATTGCCCGGCCGACGCGCTCGGCTTCGACTTCGACGGCGCGCCGTTCACGCATGTGGGCGATCGCGTGTCGTTCGAGGTGCTGGTCGCCAGCTTCGGGCTGGGCGACAACGACGGACTCGCCCGGCTGGGCGCCATGGTGCATGCGCTGGATGTGGGCGGCGCCACCGTGCCGGAAGCCGGCGGATTCGAGGCCATTCTCGCCGGCGCCCGAAAGCGCGTCGCCGACGATGACGCATTGCTGACGGAGATCGGCACCGTACTCGATTCGTTGTACGTGCATTTCCGCGGCAACCGCCAACCCTGACCATGCTGCTCGCGCCAACATGAATACACACCGGGACCGCCCGGCCTATACGCTGTGGCAAATGATCGGGTACTTCGCGCGGCTCGGCGCGACGGGGTTCGGCGGGCCGGTCGCGCTCGCGGGCTACATGCATCGGGATCTCGTGGATACGCGCCGATGGATCGCGGACGCGGACTACAAGGAAGGCCTGGCGCTCGCGCAACTCGCCCCCGGCCCGCTCGCCGCGCAACTGGCGATCTATCTCGGCTACGTGCATTACCGCATCGTCGGCGCCACGATGGTCGGGATCGCGTTCGTGCTGCCGTCGTTTGTGATGGTGGTGCTGCTCGGCTACGCGTACACGCGATTCGGCGGCCTGACGTGGATGCAGTCGGTGTTCTACGGCGTTGGCGCGGCGGTGATCGGCATCATCGCGATCAGCGCGCGCAAGCTGACCGCGAAAAGCATCGGCCGCGACACGCTGCTGTGGGCGATCTATCTCGCGCTGGTGGCCGTGACCGTGATCACCGAATCGGAAGTGGCGTGGCTGTTTCTCGCGGCGGGCGTGCTCGTCTGGCTCACGCGTGCGCCGCCCCGGTGGTTACGCCAGCGGCGCGTCGATGCGGTCGTGGCGTGGCCCGTTTCCGCCACGGGCGCATGGCTCGGTATCGTCGACTGGCCGCAGCTCGTGCAACTGGCCGCCTTCTTCGCGAAGGCCGGCGCGTTCGTGTTCGGCTCGGGGCTCGCGATCGTGCCGTTCCTTTATGGGGGCGTGGTCACCGAGCACCATTGGCTCAGCGAGAAGCAGTTTGTCGACGCCGTGGCGGTCGCGATGATCACGCCGGGCCCGGTCGTCATCACGGTCGGCTTCATCGGCTATCTGGTGGCGGGGTTGCCCGGCGCGTGCGTGGCGGCGGCCGGTACGTTCCTGCCGTGCTATCTGTTCACGGTGTTGCCGGCCCCGTACTTCAAGAAATACGGCAGGCTGCCGGCGATCCTGGCGTTCGTCGACGGCGTGACGGCCGCGGCCGTCGGCGCGATCACGGGGTCGGTGATCGTGCTGGCCCGACGCTCGATCGTCGACGTGCCGACCGCATTGGTGGCGCTCGCGACGATCGTGCTGCTGGTCAGGTTCAAGAAGCTGTCGGAGCCGATGGTCGTCGGCGGAGCCGCCGTGATGGGCCTGATCGTGTATCCGCTGTTGCATCACTGATCGTGGAGGCCGCCATGCAATGGATTACTCGCCAACGTCCGAAAATCGACCGGGTAGCGTGTCCTTGGCTCATTGCCCGTTTTATCGACGAGACGCCCGAATTTCTCTATGTTGCGCCGGGCGACGTGCTGCGCATCGCCGGCGAGAGCGGCGCGATCCCGTACGACATTCCCGGCGTTGAATTGACGCACGTCGGCGAGCAATGCAGCTTCGACGCGTTTCTCGGCAAGTACGGCCTGACCGACGATCAGGCGTTGCGGCACATGGCCCGCATCATCCGCGGCGCGGATACGTCGCGGCTCGACCTGACGCCGCAGTCGAGCGGGCTTCATGCGATTTCGCTCGGACTGTCGGACATGTTTCCCGACGATCACGCGATGCTGGAACACGGTCTCGTCATGTACGACGCGCTGTATGCGTGGTGCAGGCATTGTCAGGCCGAAGGCCATGCGTGGCCGCCGAAGCTGGCGGAGTGACGCGGCGGGGAACGGGGATTCGTCGAGCCCTCGGGCGTGGGCGCCGGCTCGCTCGCGCGATGGATGAAAAAAAGCCCGCGGCTGCCGCGGGCTTTACATCAACAATTGCCTTTCTTGGCCTGTCCCGGCGGACAGAATCCATTCCCCGGCCCGCCTTGCGGCGCGACCACGACCGGTGCGCCAGGAACATAGGCGACGCACCCGCCGAGCGCGCCCACCATGCTCGCCGCTGCGAGCAACGCGATCATCCCTTTTTTCACTTCGTTCTCCCGTTGGAAGGAAAGGGCCGTTCGGCCCTTTCGATGATGCCGTCAGCGCGTCAGAAACTGAAGTTGACGTTGGACTGACTGGTCGTTGCGTTGACGTTTGCCGATTGGGTCGCCCCCGATGCCGCGTCGGCCTCGATCGTGTATTGGCCTGCGGCGGCCGGCGCCGCGGCCAGCGCGACCGGCAGCGACCCCGAGTAGGTGCCGACGATCGGCGCGGCCGTGGGCACGGACAGCGAATAGGCGCCGGTGTCCATGTTCGCGTTGATCGACGTGATCTCGTACGCGTTCGCATCGATCGTCTGCAGCGCGCGCACGAAGGCGTTCGCGCTGGCCGTGACCGTACCGCTGACGGTGCTCATCGTCGACGCAGGCAGCGTGATCGGTGCGCTCGACGCCGACACCGCCGTGGTCGTGTTCACCACCACCGGCACCGAGCGGACGATACCCGACGCGAAGTTGTTCTTCACGATCACGACGTCGTAGTTGCCCTGCGTCGAGCTCTGGATCAGCGGCGACAGCACGAACTTCCCGGAACTGTCGGCCACCGTGCCGCGAACGACCTTGCCGCCCTGTTCGGCATAGACGGTCGAGCCGGCTTCGGCCGATGCGACGTAACCGGAAATCGCGCCGCTCACGACGGTCGGGATCGCGGTGACGACCGGCTTCAGCGCATACGAGCCGTTGCCGCGCTGGACGATCGACTTGCATGCATTGAAGTCGAGCACGAGATCGACGAGCGTGTTGGGCTGGACCGTGAACGGCTGGATGATCTTGTAGCCGCTTTGCGTCGCGCTGGGCGTGGCGAGCGCCTGTTCCGAGCCGCCGGTCGGGACGACCGAGTTCGCGAGGTTGTTGCCTTGATTCTGCGCGAGCACCAGCCGGACTTGCTGATACTGGCCGGCGGGCAGCGCGGTCTGGCCCAGATCGGCGAGCACGCCGTTGGTCAGCGACAGCAGGTCGATCTTCTGCGGCGTCGCGAGGGAAACGGTCGACCAGCCGGCATCGTTGTCGGAGGCATTCGCGTTGGCGTTGACCCGGACCTGCGAGACGGTGACGTACACATGGTCGAAGCCGCAGGAAGGCGCGTCCGTCATCGCGACGTGCAGCGTACCGGTTTGCGTGCCGCCGCCGTCGTCGCCGCCGCCGCAACCAGCGAGTACGAACGGCACGAAGGCGGCGCACAGGGCGCTCTTGATGATGGTGTTCATATGTCACCCCCAGATGGGATCGTTATTGTGGGTGACGGAAGAATAGCCGGACGGCAACTCACTATCTGGGCATCTTTGAAACGAACGGTAACTTTTTGTTCGGCCGGTCAATTTTTACCGGAATTGACCTCGCATCGGCGCGCGCCGGGCGGGTGGCGACGGCGATTGATTCGTACGGAGCGGCAGCAAGCATCTTTTGTCAGACGTTAGCGCTGCCTTTGGCGCAGAGTATTTGTGGCGGTCCGGCATCAGCCCGGCCCGTCGCTCGCGGCCGCGAGCAGCGGCACGACCAGATCGCTGATCGGCGTCGGAATGCCGTGCGTTCGTCCGTATCGCTGCACGACGCCATTGCGGCAGTCCCATTCGAGCGGGCGGTTGCCCTGCCGGTCGGCCAGAATGGACGTTCCCAAATCGGGCGGAAAGCCGTGGAATCCATCGATGATCTCCTGCGGCACTTCATCGCCCAGCTTCGCGCCCTCCGCACGCGCGACCGCGAGACATTCCCGCAGGTAGGCGAGCGACAGTTCGGTGATGTCGCTTCGCGAGAACATGCCGGCGCGGCGACCGGTCAGCACCATGAGCCCCGCCACCGCGTTCTGCAAAAGCTTTCGCCACGCGAGCGAGACGAAATCCTCCGCCACCTCGGGCGAGCAGCGCGTGCCGCGCAACGCCGAGGCCACCACGTTGCCGGCCGGCGTATCGGGCAGGGTGAGCCGGGGCCTGCCGCGCAGCCACACCGACTCGCCCGATTCGCGTTGCGCGGGAAACCAGACGACCGATGGCACGACCGCGGCGCCGGCCGCATACGGTGCGAACGCGGCCTGTTGCTCGACGCCGTTTTGCAGCACGCAGACGACGGTATTCGCGTCGCATAGCGCGGAGACCCAGGGCGCCGCGCTCGCTATCTGCGTCGACTTGACCGCAATGAACACGAGATCGAACCGGCCCTCGATCGCTTGCGGATCGGTCAGCACGGGCCCGGGCACGACGATTTCGCCGCCGTCGAAGCGCAACTTCAATTGCGCGTGCGCCGAGCGGCCGCAGATCACCGGCGTGCGGCCGGCTTCATGAAGGGCCGCGGCGACGGTCGTTCCGATTGCGCCCGGACCGACGAGGGCGACGGTCGGGTAGTCAGGTTTCGTCATGGTGTTCATCCTGTCGAGTCGTCCGCCAGATGCGGGCGCAGCGCGAGGGCGAGCGGAAAAATCGCGAGGGCCGTCAACGCGGTCGCATAGGTGGCGCCGTGCACGCCGATCCAGTCGCCCAGGAAGCCGTAGAGCACGGGCGACAGCGCGCCCGACGCGATCGTCCCGGTATAGAAGATCGCGAACGCGCGCTCGGTGCGTTCGGGCGCGGACATCTCCGGCACGGTTCCGTACAGCACCGACGAAGTGCCGTTGAGCATCATACCCAGAATGGGCAGCAGCACCATGGTCGGCGCCAACGGGAGAGACATCACCGCGATGATGCACGCCGCTGTCCCGCCCTCCGTGAGCAGCACCGTCCTGACCATGCCCATGCGCGCGCCGAGCCAGCCGCACATGAATTTGCCGGCCGCGCCGCCGATGAAAACGAGCGCAAGGGCCGTGCCCAGCAGTTGCGGCGAGACGCCCTTGGCCTTGAGCAGGAACGGCAGAAAGGTAAGCAGTCCCATGCGTACGGCCGTATCGAGCACGCCGATCGAAAACAGCGCGGAGAATCCGCTTCGCCCGGTGCCGCTGCGTTGAGTGGACGCCTGGCCTTTGACCGTCATGTTGGCGGCGGCGCGTGGCACGGCCGGAAACCAGAGCGCGATGACGGCGGCCACGACACCGCCCAATCCGGCGACGATCCATAGCGCATGACGCCACGGCATCATCGTCACGAGCAGCGAAATGGCGGCCGGCAGCGCGGATTTCCCCAGATCGCCGGAAAAGTTGTAGATGCTCAGCGGGCCTCGCGCGTCGCGCCCATAGACGCGAGAGACGGCGCCCGACGCGATCGGATGCTGCGTGCTGGAGCCGCCGCCCGAAATCGCGAGCGCAACGCCCAAGCCGAGCAGGCCGCCCGACATGCCCGCGATCGCATAGCCGAGCGCGGCGAGCAGCGTGCCGATTGCGAGGGTCGAGCGGCTGCCCAGGCGTTGCGCGAGGCGCCCGGCCGACAATTGCAGCGTCGCCATCGTGCCGGCATAGACGCCGCGCAGGATGGCGAGGGCCGCGAAGTCGAGCCCGAATTCCGACTGCCACACGGGAAGCAGCGCGTAGATCATGTCCGTATAGCCGTCGTGCATGGCATGCGCAACGCACGATAGCCACAGCACGCGCCGCCGGGGTGGCGCAGTCTCCTGCATCACGGGAGGGGAAAAAACCGGCAGGCGCATCGTCATTCGCTCCGTGCGAGCGGGGGAGGGAAGCCGCCCGTGGCATCGCTTTCACGCTCGATGCGTCGATTTTATGGCCGACGCGACAGCCATTTCAATTGAGCTAAAATCGCGTCAATCGGGAGAAAAAGTCACGTCATGAACGAAAGCCGGGATGCCGCGAAGCACCGGGGCGAGTTGCCCCCGCTCAATGCGCTGCGCGCCTTCGATGCGGTCGCGCGGCACGGCAGCTTCGCGGCTGCCGCGGCGGAACTGCACGTGACCCACTGGGCCGTGGGCAAGCAGATCAGGTTGCTGGAGGACTGGTTCGGGCTGCCGCTGTTCGACCGTCGTCCGCGCGGCGTCGTGCTGACCGACGAAGGGGCCGCGTTGCTGAACGACGTCAGCCACGCGTTCGAGCGCCTCGGTACCGCGGTAGGGCGGCTGCGCCACAACCCGTTCACGCACCGGATATCAGGCGTCGTGCGGGTGAATGTGCCGATGAGCTTCGCGCTTTGCTGGCTGCTGCCGCGGCTCGCCGATTTTCATTCGCGGTACCCCGACATCGACGTGAGGGTGTCGACGACGTCGCGCAAACTGCGCTATGTCGCCGACGCGTTCGATATCGGTGTCCGCTCCGGTCCCGAGCAGGGCGCGGGCGTCGTGTCGCGCTCGTTGATGCCTGATCTGCGCGTGCCGGCCTGCAATCCCGCCTTGCTGCGGCAGCATCCGATCCAGAGCGTGGCCGACCTGAGCCATCACGTCCTGCTGCATTCGGCCACGACGCGCTCCGCGTGGTCGCACTGGTTGAAGGAAGCGGGCGCTTCCGATCTGCGGGCCGCGCGCCATGTCGAATTCGATCACGTGAATCTGCAGTTGGGCGCGGCCATCGAGGGGCTCGGCGTGGCGCTGGCCTCGCTGCCGCTGATCGGCCGCGATCTCGCCGAGGGGCGCCTCGTGTGTCCCATCGCGGCGCCGGTATGGCGTGCCGACGACTACATGCTGGTGACGAACGCCGATCGCGCCGACGATGCCGCCGTGTCCGCGTTCGAGGAATGGATGGAGCGCATGGCGAGTCAGGAGGGCGGCTAGGTCCGCCGGTCAGGCCGGGCGGCACGACGCCGGGGTCGTGCCGCCACTGCGCCGGTGTTGCCGGTCGGCGATCAGAAGCCGTGGAACATGCCGATGTTGACCTGAACCTGGTTGCCGCCCGACGAGGTGTTGCCGAAGTCGGCGGCCGAGGCCTGCGCGCCCTTCGCATGCACGTAGGCGCCCATCGCGTACAGCGCGGTACTCTTCGACAGCGAGTACGTTGCCCCCAGCGACACCTGGTTGATCGAGGCCATCGTGCGACCTTCGGCGGCTTGCGCGGGCGTGGCCGCGGAACCGTAGACATACGTGTAGCCGGTCGCGAGCGACAGCGCCGGCGTGACCCGGTACTGCAGCAGCGCGCCGAGCACGTTGAAGTGGATCGACGGCTGGCCATCGTTGCCCTTGTACTGGGCGTTCGAGTAGCGCAGGCCAGCCGTGTACGGCCCCACCTCGTATTGCGCGGCGACTTGCGCGATGCCCGCGCTCTTGAACGCATTGCCACCGTTGTAGCCCGAACTCGGGTAGCCCAGCGCGCCGCCGAAACTCGGTTGTGCCGTTGCGTTCAGCCAGCCGTTCTCGCCCTGGTTGACCGCACGAAAGTAGCCGCCGGCGACCGTCAGGCCGCCTTGCGCGTAGGTCGCGGCCGCCGACCACGACTGACCCGAGCCCGTTGCGCCGGCCACGCCGCCGAACGAGTACGCGGCTTCGGCCTGGAAGCCGTGGATGATCGGCGAAATGTACTTCACCGCGTTGTTCTGGTTCGTCGTGTTGTCGTTGTTGTCGACGTCGCCCGGGGTCGAGAAGGTCGACGCCGAAATGGCGTCGCCCGTCAGGACCTGGACCATTTCCGTCACGGCGTCGAGCTGGCGCCCCAAGCGCAAGGCGCCGTACTGATTGGACGCGAGGCCCACGTAAGCCTGGCGGTTGAACAGCGAACGCGTGTTACCGATGGGCCCCTGGCCGCCTATGCCGCCCGTCCCAATACTGAAACCGTTCTCGATCTTGAATACCGCCTGGAGGCCGCCGCCGAGATCCTCCTGCCCCCTGAGGCCCCACTTGTTCGAACCGGCGGCACCGCCATCGAGGCCGTACCTGCTGTGGCCATTGATGTTCGACGTGTAGCCGATACCGGCATCGAGCATGCCATACAGGGTGACCGACGACTGTGCCATTGCTGCCGACGATGCTGCGAAGGCGGCAACGGCGATAACGCTGATGTTGATCTTCTTGTTTTTCATCTGCATTTCACTGTGAGGAGAAGTTTCGGGACGGATTGAAACGGCTTGTGTCGCATTCGAATGCAGATGACGACGCACGGCCTGTGCGTCGTTCCGGTCGCGCCGGCCGGCGTCGTATATTCGCTCGGTCCGATCGGCATGCCACATTCGACCATTTCGTTATCCTTACAATTTGATGCGGGGAACGCGACGCTGCTCGACCTATCCTGCACCCCCGATCAGAACGATCGCGGCGCCCCAACCTGAACGAAAGCGACTTCCTTGCTTTCGTTGCCGCTCCAGCTATCCTGTGTCGTCGCGCTTTGCAGGCGGAAAGACCATATCAGGAACATAAATTCCCGTCAAAATTAGTTTGATATAAGTTAATCTCGTTTGATAACGTCGCGCCTTACGGAGTTTCCCTGATAGGAACCGGGGTCCACGGAGGTGTATCGAGGTGCGCGCCGTCGCGCCGCCGAATGTCGACAACGGCAAGCGAAGGCGGAGAACGGAGGTGAACGCGATATTCGGTTGCGGGCCGCCACGACGATCAGCCATCAGGAAGGAAAGTACCGGTCGCCAGGGTCATTCTGGATAACCGTTCCATTTTCTCCGCGATTGCAATAATCGAAATGGAGAAGGCGATCGTTGAATATCTGTCCGGGCCGGCCGGCGCCGGACACTGACGCCGACCGAGATCGAACGTCAGCCGCGGACGAAACTCAGCGCTCGATCCGGCGCTGCATTAGATAAAATTTCATGTCGTCGCGCCCGCGCATTGAAATCGGAATCGGATCGCGATCGAAGCCGAGGATTTCATAGAACCGATATGCCGATTCGCGCGCCGTGCACCAGAGCAGAATGCCGCGTTGTTCGCGCACATGGCGAATGGACAGATTGACCAGCAGGCGTCCGAATCCCAGGCCGCGTACCGACGGATGGACGGCCATGCCGCGCAGGCGCCACGCGTCGGCGTCCGAAACGCCGGCGTGTCCTTCCTTGCAAACCGATGCGACGGCGACGATGGCGTCGTGGTCGCGAACGGCAAAGTGCATGGTGGTGGGGGCGAGGTCGCCATGCAGGGCGCTTCCCTCCTCGTCTCCCGCCATCAGGATTGCGGCTCTGAGGGGATAGGTTTCTTCCGCACGGACGGCACAGATGGTAAAGCGCACATCTTGTGAAATCATATAATTATCGGCTCTCTTCGTGACGCGGATTTTCTTCCGTTTCTCTTTCGGTATACCCACTCGCAAAATTAGCAGTTGCCGTGCGTTATGAGTAAGGGTAATTTCCTATCCGCGACTTCTTTTCAATCATACGCCAACTGCGATCACAGATGACGTCGAAAGTCTCGACAGATGCAGAGCTTGCCTACGACGAGATCCGATCGAGGATCTTTGACGGCCGGCTTGCGCCTGGACAGAAAGTATCTCATCGAGGCCTGTCGGATGAACTGGGTTTCGGCCAGATGCCGGTGCGCAGCGCATTGCATTTGCTCGAGTCCGAAGGGCTGGTCGTCGTGATCGAAAAGAGCGGCACCTATGTCGCTTCGCCGACCACGAGCGATCTCCGCGAAATTTTTGAAATGCGGCTGGCGCTGGAGAGTACCGCGGCGTTTCTTGCAGCGAGGTCGGGCGCAACGGCAGGGCTTCGCGAGGCCGCGGTAAAAATGCAGGAACTGGTTGAGCGGGACGTCTCGGACATCATGCTCGAGCAACGTATCGGCTGGGTGTTTCATCAAGAGTTGTTCGCTGCCGCACGGAACGTCCGGATCTCGTCGGCGTATGGTCTGTTGCGGGCCCAGACCCTGGCCCTGAACGAACTCCCGCGCGGCGACGCCGAAACCGTTCGGCGCGGCACGATCGAGCACCTGCACATCTTTCACGCAATCGAAGCGAACGACGGCGAGCTTGCACGTCAGCATATGTGGAATCACATCGTTGACGGTACGCCGGCACGGATCAAACTGTTAAAGGCGCGGCATGAACACGAAAAATAAAGGGCTTTCCCTCCCGATGCAGATGCTTGGCGGACTCGTCCTGGGCGCCGCGTGCGGCGTGTTTGCGCCGGGCTTTGCAGCGAAGCTCGGCTTTCTGAGCGCGATGTTCGGCCACGCGATCAAGATGGTCGTCATGCCGCTGATCTTCCTGTCGGTCACGGTCGGGGTCTTTCGGGCCGGCAGACTTCGCGAGCGGCTCGGAAAGGTCGCCCTGTCCAGTATCGGCTTCTTCGTGTTGATGACGGGCCTGGCCGCGTCGCTCGGCCTGCTGCTCAATCTTGCATTTCGACCGGGCCTCGGTGCGAGCATGACGCAATCCGGATCGATGCCCGCGGCGCTCGCGTCGAGCATCGACTGGACGAAATTTCTCGTCGATCTGATTCCCGCAAACATCGTCGCTGCGCTCGCGGCGGGAAATTCGCTCCCGGTGCTCGTCTTCGGCGTCATTTTCGGTGCGGCATTGGCGGCGGCCCCCGAGCGCGCCGAGCCTGCGATCGCCGTGTTCGAGGCGCTGCTGTCGGGGCTGTTCAAGATGGTCCAGTGGGTGATCGCATGGTCGCCGCTCGCGATCTTCGCCGCGATCGCGCAGTTGCTGTCAGCCAAGGGCTTCGCGGGCGCGCACTCGCTTATCGAGCTTCTGGGCGTCGCCTATCTCGGCATGGCGATTCTCGCGGTTGTACTCACGGCCGTCATTCGCGTCGCCGGTCAGTCGCCTCTGGCCGTGCTCAGGAAGGTGAAGGAACCGCTGATTCTCGGCTTCACGACGCGCTCTTCCGAAATTACCTACCCGCTGCATCTGAAGAAACTCGTTGAACTGGGCGTTCCGTACGGCGTGGCGTCGACGATCTTGCCTCTCGCCTATATTTTCAACCGCGACGGCGCGGTGCTCTACACGGCCCTTGCGGTCGGCTATCTGGCCGACGCCTATCACCTTGCGTGGTCCTGGCCGCTCGCGATCACGATTCTGATCTTGACGATCATCACCATCGACGGCGCAGCCAACGTGCCGTCCGGGGCGATCGTCGCCATCACCATCGTTCTGACGTCGATCGGGTTGCCGGCCGATGCGGTGCTGCTGCTCCTGGGCGTCGACGCGTTTTTCGACATGGGGAGAACCGCCCTCAACGTCTACGGGAGCACGGCGGCAGCTGCTGTTGCGGTGAGACTTTCCGGTTCCGACAGTATCGCCGCCGAACCCGTCACGGGTCAGGCGAGCGTGTAGGCGCTTCGGAAGCGACGGACGCCGCGCGTGGCGATGTTGAGCCCCGCCGATTACCAGGCGCTGGCGCACGTCCGTTCGAGCATTCAGGCAGGGCGAAGGGAACAGGTTGGATGGACGTGCGTTCCGATCAAGCTTCAGTGGGTGGAACGACGTATTTTTTGCCGGAGAAACAGGATGATTGGTTCAGAGTCCGCTGATTTTTTCATGCTGCGCCTGGGTACGCCGCATCCATCGTGGATGTTCACCGATGACAGCAACATGCTTGGCATCGGCGATTGCGACGGGGTGATGAGCGCCATGTTCGAGCTGGATCGCAACCAGGTCGCACGGATCAGAAAACTGGGCCGATCGGTGGAGAGGATTCGGTGCACGTGCGAGCGCGCTGGCCGGGAGCTGCACTTTTATCTCCATGGCAGGCAGGTATCCCAAGGCGTATGGGTCGGGGTCGCGTCGGCCGATCCCGACTATCTTCCGACCGACGAGATGATCGCCACATGGGAAGTACCGACGCCCGACGATGCGTTCAGGTTCGCGGGCGTGAGCGCAAACCGGGACGCATCGGTTAGCCCGGCCTGAACTGCGATCACAGATTATTGCGCGGGTTCGAGCGGGCAACGCTCCGATCGGCCTGATCGATCTCTTGACCTGCCCGCCCGTCACACCGCGCGCGCCGTTCAATGCATGTGGTTCTGGCACACACCAACCTCGGATCGCCAGGACCTTTTTGCTGGCCGGTTCACCGGCCAGCGCTTTTTATTCCATTGAGCCGATTGCATCGGTTCGTTTGCTTCGCGCTCACCGACCAGAGGGTGACGTGCCGCGCCGAAGCCCGCGTCGAACGAAGACGTCCGGGCTCGGTTGGCCTCATTCGTCGGTGAAGCGCGAGATAATCGGCGAAGGATTTCCGGCCACGCGAGCGCGACGCAGCGAGGCGCACGGGCGACGTCGTGCGTCGTCGATGCCCCGGTGGCGCGGCGCCGCCAGGCCGGGCGCTTGCTTCTCCGTGCATCCTTCGCCAGCCAAAGACAATGTCCCTGACCTTCGTCCCCGTCACGCGCGCCGACGCCGACACGCTCGTCGCGATCCGCATCGCCGCGATGCGCGACAGCCTCGAGCGCATCGGCCGTTTCGATCCGCAGCGTGCGCGCGACCGGTTTCTCGCGTCGTTCGACCCCGCGCAATGCCGTTTCATCGAAGCCGGCCATTCGCGTGCGGGCTTCTACACGCTTCGCCCGATGGTGGATCACTGGTTGCTCGACCACCTGTACATCCTGCCCGCGCATCAGCGCAAGGGTATCGGCGCCGCCGTGCTGCGCCGGATCCTCGCCGAAGCCGACGAACACCGGATGCCCGTTCGCGTCGGCGCATTGCGCGGCAGCGATTCGAACCGCTTCTACGAACGGCACGGTTTCGTGCGAACCGCCGAAGCGCAATGGGACATCTACTACCGGCGCGGACCGGGCACGGCGGCGACGTAGCGTTCGCGCGATGCATGCCGGTTGAAATCGACGCGCACGTATTAGCGTTTCCCCCGATGTGGAAAACGCGGAGCCGGCCGATGTTGCAGAGAGGGCGTAAATAATTGATCCGAGGCCGATTATGACGACATCTGCAACAAACGGCGTGAATGCCGTGCCGCCCGAAACGTCCGACACCGCGGCGGCATCCGGCGAAGCGGCGTCGATCCTGCTGGTCGACGACGAACCGAACGTGTTGTCCGCGCTCAGGCGCGTATTCCGGCCCACCGGCTACGACATCGTGACCGCCGACAGCGGCGAGGCCGCGCTCGACATCCTCGCGTCGACCGACATCGACCTGATCGTGTCCGACATGCGGATGCCGCACATGAGCGGCGCGGAATTCCTGGCGCGCGCGCGGGCGCTGTACCCGGACACGATGCGCATTTTGCTGACCGGCTATGCGGAGATCGCGTCGGTCGTGCAGGCCGTCAACGAAGGCGGCGTCTATCGCTACCTGAACAAGCCGTGGGACGATCACGACCTGCTGCTGACCATCGAGCAGGCGCTGGAGCAGCGCCGTCTGCGTCGCGAAGCGGCGCGGCTGGCGGCGCTGACGGAGGCGCAGAACGAAGCGCTGCGCCGTTTCAATACGGACCTCGAAACGCAGGTTCGCGCGCGCACCGAGGAGCTCGGCCAGACGGTGATGTTCCTCGAAGCGGCGCAAGGCGACCTGAAAAGCAGCTTCACGGCGATGGTTCAGGTGTGCGCGAGCATGATCGAGCTGCGCTGCGGGGCCGCGAGCGGGCATGCGATGCGCGTCGGCGAGATCGCGCGGCGGCTCGCGCTGGCCGCCGGAATGAGCGAACTGCACGCGCAGGACGTCTATTTCGCGGGGCTGTTGCACGGCATCGGCAAGCTGTCGCTGCCGGACGAATTGCTGCACAAGCCGCTCGCGAAGATGACCACGGACGAGCACCGCGTGTTCCAGGAGCATCCGTTGCGGGCGCAGATGGTGTTGACGCCGGTCGCCCAGTTGCACAAGGTCGCGTCGATCGTGCTGCACCAGTACGAGCGCTTCAACGGCCGCGGCACGCCGGACGGGCTGGTCGGCGACGCGATCCCGATCGGGTCGCGGATCGTCGCGATCGCGCGCGATTTCGAAGGCCTGCGCCACGGCGAAATCGGCGCACCGCATTCGATCGAGCAGGCGATCGACGTGTTGCGCTCGCAGGCGAGCGTGCGGTACGACCCGCAACTGGTTGCCGACTTCATCGAGTTGATGCGGGATCCGGCGAGTCTCGGCATTGCGGCGTCCGTCGCGGAAATCCGGTCGGCTCAACTGCGCGAAGGGATGGAGCTCGCCGACGATTTGCGCACGCATCGCGGCGTGTTGTTGATGACGAAGGGAAGCGTGATGTCCGCGCACCAGATCGAGCTCGTGCGCCGCTTCGAGACGCGGGAGGGCACGCCGTTCGACATTCTCGTGCTGGCGCGTCCGGCCGGCCAGACGCACGCTCCCAACGCAGGCGTGCCGCCGGCCTGACATCGAACGTCGGCCTGACGGCCGCGGGGCGCGCGACCGCCCGCGCCGCGGCGATGCATTCAACCCGTTCCGGGCGTCCGATCATGCATGGCATCTACAATCTTCCGCTCGTCCTGCTGTCGCTCGCGATCGCGACGCTGGCCTCCTATACGACGCTCGATCTCGCCGCGTTCATTTCGCTGCTCGACAATCCGAAGCTCAAGCGCGCATGGCTCGGCGGCGGGGCCGCGGCGATGGGCACCGGAATCTGGTCGATGCATTTCGTCGGCATGCTCGCGTTTTCGCTGCCGGTGCCGCTCGGCTACGCATGGCAGGAAACCGGCGCCTCGCTGGCGATCGCGGTGCTCGTGTCGTACTTCGCGCTGAACGTCGTCACGCGCGCACGGCTGGGCTGGCGGCGGCTGTGCGCGGGCGGCGTGCTGATGGGCGGCGGGATCGCCGGCATGCACTACACGGGGATGGCCGCGATGCACATGCAGCCCGGCATTCGCTACGACGCCGCGCTGTTCGCCGCGTCGATCGGAATCGCGGTGATCGCGTCGACGGCCGCGCTGTGGATCGCGCAGGCGTTGCGCATGCGGCAGGCGCATCACGCGACCGCGCAACGCATCGGCGCGGCCGTCATCATGGGCGTCGCGATTACCGGCATGCACTACACGGCGATGGCGGCCGCGCACTTCGCGCCGGATGCGCGGTGCGGCGCCGCGAACGGCGTCGACGCGCCGTGGCTCGCGACGACCGTCGCGTTGTTTACGATGGCGACGCTGGTCGTCACGCTGCTGGTGTGCCGTTTCGATGCGCGCACAACTTTCCTGCGCGGGATGACCGATACGCTCGAACGGCTCGTGCGGTTGCGAACCGGCGAACTCGAACGCGCGCTGCACAGCTACGAGCAGACGACGCGGATGCTGCAGCGCACGCGCGAGAACATGGCGACCGAGATCGACGAACGCAAGGCCGCGCACGCGCTGCTCGAACAGGAGAAGGACGAACAGCGGCGCCTGCTGCATGCGCTCGAGGAAACGCACGAACAGTTGCTGCAATCGGAGAAGCTCGCGTCGATCGGTCAGCTCGCGGCCGGCGTCGCACACGAGATCAACAATCCGATCGGCTTCGTCAGCGCGAACCTCAACACGTTGAAGACGTGGGTGCGCAGCCTGCTCGACGTGGTCGCCGCGCATGAAGCCGCGCTGCCGCAACTCGATCCGGCCACCCGCGACGCGCTGACGGCCGTGCACCGTGCCGCGGATCTCGACTACGTCCGCGGCGAGATCGCGCCGCTGATCGACGAGTCGATCGACGGCGCATTGCGCGTGCGTCGCATCGTGCAGGACTTGCGCGATTTCTCGCGCCCGGCCAGCGACGAATGGAGCGTGGTCGATCTGCATGCGGGCCTTGAGAGCACGCTCAACGTCGTCCATAACGAGCTCAAGTACAAGGCCGACATCGTGCGCGATTACGGCGATCTCCCGCACGTCGAATGCCTGCCGTCGCAGTTGAACCAGGTCTTCATGAACCTGCTGGTCAACGCGGCGCAGGCGATTGCCGAGCGCGGCGTGATCACGATCCGCACGTCGAGCGACGGCGATCAGGTGTCGATCGAGATCAGCGATACCGGTGCGGGCATGACGCCCGACGTCGTCCGGCGGATCTTCGATCCGTTCTTCACCACGAAGCCGGTCGGGCAGGGCACGGGGCTCGGGTTGTCGGTCTCGCACGGCATCGTCGAGCGTCACCGCGGCACCATCGACGTGACGAGCGAGCCGGGGCGCGGCACGACCTTCCGGATACGGTTGCCGGTTCGGCGCGCCGGCGACCGCGCGGGCGCGGCCGCGCTGGAGCAGCGGGCGTGACGACGTGATGGCCGGCGGCGCGGGTGTCGTGCGTCACGCCAGTCGTTTGCGGCGCTGACGACGGAAGAATTGCCAGAACATCGCCGTCGCGTCCGGCCCCTTGGCGGAATGGAACGGCTCGCCGGGATCTCCGCCGCTCCAGGCATGCGGCAGCCCGCGCACGATGCACACCCGGACGATCAACCGTCCACCCTTCAGATAATCGATAAAGTCCGCATCGCCCTGCGCGTAGCTGCGTTGCTCGCCGACGCGGATCGCACCATGTTCGTCGACGAGCCGGTTGAGCCGCGCGAACGCGATGCCGAGCTGCGTTGCGTTCCGGTCGGTCACGACCGTATCGAGCGCGCCGTGCACGACGAGCGCCGGCATGCCGGGATAGGACGCGACGTCGGCGCACGCGTCGAGCGCGTGGATCGGATCGTCGCGGATGCCGCGACGCATCAGGCTCATCGCGGCCATCGTCGACGACGGCGGCGCGATGGCCGGCCCGGAGTGCAGGCCGACGGCCGCGAAGCGGTCGGGATACCGTAGCGCCAGCGCCGCGGCGAGCCCGGCGCCGGCGGACAGGCCGGCTACGTAGATGCGGTCGCGATCGAAGCCGTGGCGATTCACGATCGCGTCGACGAGCGATGCGACGGCCGCGGCTTCGGACTGCGTCGCGTCGCCGTGCCAGTGCCAGCAGCGATGAGCATGGGCCGTCTTGGCCTGCTCGGGAAACAGCACGGCGAAACCGGACCGCTCGGCGAGACGGCAGATGCGCGTGCCCGCGGCGAACGATTCGGCCGTCTGCTTGCAGCCGTGCAGCATGACGACGGCCGGCATGCCCGCTGTGCTGGCAGGTGCCGCGGGCAGGTACAGCGCATACGCAAGATGGTTCACGAGCCGGCCGGCGCTCGGGCCGGCGGAATGAAACGAGCGGAGCCAGGTGCCGGCCGGCCGGGCCGACGGAGCGCGGACGGCGGGCACGATGCCCGTCCGTTTGGCGGCAGGGGCGGCGACGGTCGGCCTGCCGGTTCGTTGAACGACCTTCGTGGCGGCCTTTTTTGCGGCCGGCCGCGCCTTGCCGGCCCGTTTCTTCGGACGCGCGCCGGCCGCAGCGGAAAACAGTTCAAGATGCCGCAACCAGATGCTGGATTTTTTCCTGGGCATGTGCAATCTCGTAGCGGCGGCCGGATCCGCCGCAGGGTGAAAGTCGAATGGGGGCGGGGAGCAAGGTTCGTGCTGCGCCGCCCTGCAAAACGGGGTTGACGCGTGTCCGTTATCGGCGATGCCGGGTTGATCGAAGTACGCCGCTGGTGCGACTCGACTGGTACGCACGTTGCAGTGGGCTTCCCCTTTCCCGTCCCGGCTGGCGATTCCCCGTGGAGGCGAAGATCGAATCGCCCGCCGGGCTTCACGTGATATCGTGCGGTTCGACAGCAGCATCCACCGTTCATTCCATTGTGAGGGGCGACATGCGCCTAGCTGACTTCATCATACGAAACATGGAGCCGATACTGGTCCAGTGGGAGGCGTTTGCCGCCACGCTGTTACCGGCTGCGCGGCACATGAACTCGCATGGGCTGCGCGATCACGCGCGCGAGATCCTGACCGCCGTAGCCCAGGACATCGCCGTTCCGCAAACGCGGGAGGCACAACACGAAAAATCCTTGGGGCGCGCGGCCGAGCCGGCGAATGCCGCGGAGACGGCCGCGCAGACGCATGCCGTGCTGCGTGCGCGGCGCGGCTTCAACATCAACCAGTTGGTGGCCGAGTATCGCGCACTGCGCGCCAGCGTGCTGCGCTTGTGGATCGACGCATGTCAGCCGAGCCCGCCTCATCTGGACGACATGATTCGCTTCAATGAGGCGATCGATCAGGCGGTGGCGGAATCGGTCGCCTTTTTTACCGAACAGGTCGAGCAGTCGCGTAACTTGCTGCTGGGTATGCTGGGCCACGACATGCGCACGCCGTTGCAGACGATTCAGGTCACGGCGTCGTATCTCTCCGCACTCAATGCGGGCGAGGAAGTGTCCGAGGCTGCCGGCCGGTTGATCAGGAGCGGCGGTCGCATGCAGGGCCTTCTCGACGATCTTTGCGATTTCAACCGGACGCAGCTCGGACTCGGCATCAACGTCGTTCCTCGCCATGTCGATCTCGCACACGTGCTCGCCAATGTGGTGGACGAACTGCGGGCGGGGCACCCTGATCGCGATATCGACGTCGATATACGTGGCGACCTCCGCGGCGATTGGGACGATCAGCGAATGCAGCAGTTGCTGAGCAATCTGGTGGGCAATGCCGTGAAGTACGGAACGCCCGGGACGCCGGTGCGGGTGACGGCCGCGGCGAACGATTCGGAAGTGTTCGTCGAGGTCGGCAATCGCGGGCCGGTGATCGATCGGCTCACGCTGGACCGTATCTTCGATCCGCTGCAGCGTGGCGAGGACCGTCCGGACAGGAAGCGTGACGATGGCGGCCTGGGGCTCGGTTTGTTCATCGCCAACGAAATCGCGAAGGCGCATCGCGGCTGGATCGATGCGCGGTCCGACCGGACGGAAACGGTATTCACGGTGCGGTTGCCGAGAGGCGGGTGAAGTGGGGGAGCTGGGGAGACGCGGCTTCAGGCGGCTCGCCATCCAGCTTGCGGCCGGCGGTGGCGACAGGCCGTCACCGGCCAGTTTCAGACGCTCGTTGTTGGGCGAGCCTAGACTTTCAAGCGGCTGGTCCTCCTCAACAAGGGGCCGCTCCGCCTGAGCGGCTGGAGAGGGACAGCAAATCACCGTCCAGGTTGCATATCCGGTTCGCCTCGGTTCAGGAGCGAAACCTATTTCAAATGTAGTCCCAAGGGCTCCGCAGCTAAGCGCGTTATCGTCGGTTCGTTGAAATGACTCCAAGGCGGATCTTGGGAGATATGCCAGCCAAAGACGATTACTCTCCTCAGAAAAAGCGAAAATTCGGGCAAAATTCAAGCTTCCGAAACTGAGCGATGGCACCTTTCCATGTTCGATCCATATATGTCTGTTATCGCTTCGTTGCTGAAAGCTTGGCAACGGGGGGGAGCAAAGTCGCGTGCAGCGATGACGTTGGCAGTGCTCTTGGGTTTTGCTGCAGGAGTCATCGGCGCGCTCGGGCAAGACTCGACTATCGATCCAAAAGTTGCCACACCTATCGCGGTAGGCGCCGCCATTGTCGCGTTCATAACTCTTCTTGTGGTGTTAGCGTACGAGAGCGTTGCGGAACAGCTGGCCCGTGAGCAGCAGATTGAAAGCGTCGAGGAGCGGATTAGAGAGCATCCCGAGAAACCCCAGTTCGCTTGGGATTTAGCCCGCACAAAGCTCGAAAACTATCTGGATCGGAACTTGGCCCAAGTACGTTCGATCTATTGGCTGACACTTTTGGTTACGTTATGCGGTTTTGGCTTTGTGATGTATGGTCTGTTTCAAGCGTCGAAGTATCCCGACAAACTCCCGGTTTCCGTCATCGCATCTGCATCCGGAGTCTTGATTAGCTTTATCGGTGGTTCCTTCCTGCTTATCTATCGCTCGATACTGGCTCAGTCCAAAGAATATGTAACTGTGCTTGAGCGCATTAACGCCGTAGGGATGGCCGTACAGGTGATCGCCAGTATTCCGGATGCCAACGGGGACCTCAAGCACGGTACCACCGCGGAACTGGCGAAGCAGCTGTTGGGACTTTACGCGACCCGACGAAACGATGCAGAAGGCGAAGAAAGAAAATAGCGATTATTGACGTCGCGCCGTCGCCTACGGCCGTTCGTTAGCAGAGAGCGGCCATTGACGTGGCTCCACGTTCAACGGCGGCTAAGGGTCGCAAACAGCCATTCGCCTCTCGCCGCAACGGTCATTCAGCGTCGCCGCCATTCAGCCGGACACACGGCGACAAGCCAGGCAGCCAGACAATTAGCACTCCAGTCCGCAACCTGCGACCACCGGCATAGCCCACCGGCGCGTCGCACCGCGTCGCCGCGCGCGCCGGCAAGCCTCCCGCCATCAATGCGCGTCGATGAACCGCGAATCGATATACGCGTCGACGTCCTGCGACTGCTTGTACACCGCATTACGCACATTGAACGCATTCGCGTTGCGCGTCGAGCCGTAGATCGAATCGAGCCCGTCGCCCTTGCGGAACGCACGCTTCGCGGCCGCCTCGTCGAGCAGATGCGTGCCCTTCAGCAGCGGAAGGTATTGCGCCGGCGCGAGCCCGACGCGCGCCGACATGATCTTGACCGCATCGGCTTGCGTCTTCGGATCGTTGATGTACGCGACGCAGCGATACCAGACCTTGACCACCTTTGCCCAGTCGGCCCGGCGCGCGGCGAGGCTCGCCGGCGCGACGGTGATCGCATCGTAGATCAGCCCCGGCGCGTCCGCCGACGTGAAGATCGCCCGCGCGCCCGGCGCGCGCTTCAACGCCTCGCCGGCATTCGGTTGCCATGCGGCCACCGCCGCGATGTCGGCCGACGACCCGAGCACCTGCGGCAGCTCGTTGGTTTTCGCATTCACGAGCGTGACGTCGCTGTCCTTGAGCCCGTGCTTCTGCAGCGCGGTTTCGAGCAGAAGATGGTCGACCAGGCCGAGCTCGACGCCGATCTTCTTCCCCTTCAGCGCCTCGACGGTGCGCAGCGGCGGCTTCGCGACGATCATGTCGTTGCCGGCCGAATAGTCGGTCAGCAGGATCATCACGTTCTTCGCGCCGGACGCGCCCGTCACGAGCGCATCGCCGTTGGTCGCCGCGACCGCGTCCAGCTTGCCCGCGGAAAACGCGTCGAGCGACGCCGAATAATCGAACCATTCGAAATCGACGTCGACGCCGGCCTCCTTGAACCAGCCCTTGTCGAGCGCGACCTGGAACGCGACCCAGCCGGGCCAGTCGCTGTAGCCGATCTTCAGTGGTGCGGCAGCCTGTGCGGCGGGCGCCGCCCATAGCGCGGCAGCCGCGGCGGCGGCGCCCAGTGCGTGACGGATGAAACGGAAGGACGACAGGCGGCGGAACGCCGAGGCGGGACGGGTCATCGTTGTTCTCCAGGAGACCGGGATCGGGATCGTCGATACGGACCGTGCGCGAGCGCACGGTCCGGCTGCGTGACCGGTTCCTGCAGATGTGCAACGAACGGGGCGGCCACGGAGAGGCGCGACGGCCGTTGCCATCGCCAATCTCCCGGGCTTTTGTCCCGCCGTGTAGCACGCGTGCACCCGCTCTTGCGATCGGATGAACCCGCGCCGGGCTGCTCTCGGACCAGACGTTCGATGAACCGGAACCCTAGCACCCCTAAGATGCGACGCCGCCGCACCTCTCGGCGTCATGCCGAGCGAGAAGCGTGCCAACGGCGCGGGGCAACGCGATTCAACGGCGGCGCGTGGTGCGCTGAAGTTCGATGAAGCGGGCGGCGAACAGCGCGTGCAGTACGCGCCGCAGCAGGTCGAGCTTGTTCATGAAGGATCGGGGATGAGGTGGCGGTGCATGGATTCAGCAATGCCCATGCCATCGCGGATCGGCCGGTGCGCGAGCGCGCGACGCGCACTGCGCCGGTGCGCGGTTGCGTGCGCATGGTGCGCCGCGCGCCCGCCGCGAGGGCAAGCAGACGCGTCCGCCATCCGCATGCCGTGCGGCATCGCGCCGTCGGGCCGTGTCGTGCGGCGATCGGGCGATGGCTGGCACGTAACTCGCTTGTTCGATGCCCGAGAGGTGCGAAGCAATTTGCATCATCTTCAGGATCGCTAGGGTTCCGGTCGTGCGGCGTGCGCCGCGCGATGCCTGGTCCGAGAGCAATCCGGTCTTGCCTTCGCCTCGATACGAGGAAACGGCGAGGCTCCACGGAGGGATAAAAGCCCGGGAGGTCGCGATGTCGTTCGGTCGCCCTCTCACGCCTTTTGTCCAACCGACCCACGGAGCCGCCATGTCGCCGAGCCCCCAAGCCGTCCTCGCCCCCCCGTCGCACGTCGCGTGGGAAACGCTGATTCCCGCCGGAACACACTGGTCCGGCATTCTGCGGCGCGGTCTCGCGCTGCGCATCGTCGATGTCGACGGCGGCGCGAACCTGTCCGCCGTCTTTCATCGTCAGGAAGATTTGCTAGAGCGCTACAACATGGCCGACACGCTGAAGGCGCAGCACACCGCGCATCTCACGCGCGGCCATGCGCTGTACACGGACATGGGGCGCGTGATCGCGTCGATCACGGCCGATACGCTCGGCTGGCACGATCCGCTCGGCGGCGTCGGCGATGCGCGGCTGTTCGCGCACAAGTACGGCACGTCGTCGTATCAGGCCGATCGCAACGCGATGATCCGCAACGGCCGCGACAGCCTCGTGCTCGAGCTCGCGAAATACGGGCTATCGGCACGCGACCTCGCCGCGAACGTCAACTTCTTCAGCAAGCTGAGCACGTACGACGACGGCGCGCTCGAATTCGTCGCCGGACATTCGCCGGCCGGCAGCGCGTTGGACCTGCGCTTCGAGATGAATACGCTCGCGGCGTTCTCGACCGCGCCGCATCCGCTCGACCCGCGTCCGGACTACGCGCCGAAAGCGGTGAAGCTGATCGCGTACCGCGCGTATCCGGCCGACGGCGCGGCGCCCGACGACGACCCGTGCCGGCGCGCGTGCGCGGAGAACACGCGCGGCTTCGCCAACACCGACCGTCTGTTCGCGTAAGGAGCGAGAGCATGCCGATCATCGAAAGCCGTCTCGACCCGCGCGACGCGATCCACGACATCACGCTGAACGCGGGCGACCCGTGGCTGCACGACCTGAAGCGCGGGCAGACCTTGCGCATTCTCGACCTGGAAGGCAACCAGGCCGTCGACACGCTGTTCTACCGCACCGACGCTCCCGAGGAACGCTACAGCGCGCAGGACACGATCCGCGCGCAGCGCAACCTGTACCTGAGCGCGGGCAGCGTGCTCGTGTCGAGCCATGGCAACCCGATGGCGACGATCGTCGCCGACACGTGCGGCCGTCACGACACGCTCGGCGGCGCATGCGCGGCCGAGAGCAACACGGTGCGCTATGCGCTCGACAAGCGTTACATGCACAACTGCCGCGACAGCTTCCTCAACGCGATCACGCACTGCACGTGCGGCGCCGGGGCGCGGCTCACGAAGCGCGATCTCGTGGGCAACGTCAACTTCTTCATGAACGTGCCCGTCACGCCGCTCGGCAGGCTCACGTTCGAGGACGGCATCTCCGCGCCGGGTAAATACGTCGAGATGCGCGCGGAGATGGACGTCACGGTGCTGATCTCGAACTGCCCGCAACTGAACAATCCGTGCAACGGCTACAACCCGACGCCCGTGCGCCTCATCGTGTGGGGGGCGCAATGACCTGCCCCCACGCTCACTATTGTTCGCTGCCCCCCAAGGGGGCGGTTGCCTTCCTTGGGGCGGCCCGGCGGGAGGCAACATGAGATTCGCCAAAGTCCTCGTCGCGAATCGCGGCGAAATTGCCTGCCGCGTGATCCGCACGCTGAAGCGCCTCGGCATCGCATCGGTCGCGATCTATTCGGATGCCGATCGCGACGCGCGCCACGTGGCGCTCGCCGACGAAGCTGTGTGGGTCGGGCCCGCGCCGGCGGCCGACAGCTATCTGAACGTCGCGGCCATCCTCGCCGCCGCGCGCGAGACCGGCGCGCAGGCCGTGCACCCCGGTTACGGCTTCCTGTCCGAGCACGCGGGCTTTGCCGACGCGTGCGAAGCGGCGGGCCTGCGCTTCATCGGGCCGCGCGGCGATCACATACGCGCGTTCGGCCTCAAGCACACCGCGCGCGAACTCGCCGCCGCACACGGCGTCGCGCTGCTGCCCGGCACCGGGCTGCTCGACGACGTGGCGACGGCGCTCGCCGAAGCCGACGCGATCGGCTATCCGGTGATGCTCAAGAGCACCGCGGGCGGCGGCGGCATCGGCATGTCGCTGTGTCGCGATGCCGCGCAGCTCGGCGCGGCTTTCGAATCGGTCGTGCGGCTCGGCGCCGCGAATTTCGCACATGCGGGCGTCTATCTCGAGAAGTTCGTCGAACACGCGCGGCACATCGAAGTGCAGATCTTCGGCGACGGCCGCGGCGGCGCGATCGCGCTCGGCGAACGCGATTGCTCGGTGCAGCGCCGCAACCAGAAGGTGATCGAGGAAACGCCCGCGCCCGACCTGACCGACGCCGAGCGCGACGCGCTGCACGCAAGCGCGGTGCGGCTCGCGCGCGCGGTGGGCTACGCGTCGGCCGGCACGGTCGAATTCGTGTTCGACGCGTCCGCGCGGCGGTTCTATTTCCTCGAGGTGAACACGCGGCTGCAAGTCGAACATTGCGTGACCGAGGCAGTGACGGGCGTCGATCTCGTGGAATGGATGATTCTGCAGGCCGAAGGCGACCTGCCGCCACTCGACACGCTTGCCGTCGCGCCGCGCGGCGCGAGCATCCAGGTGCGGCTCTATGCGGAGGATCCGAACAAGCAGTTCCAGCCGAGCGCCGGGCTGCTTACGCACGTGTCGTTTCCGGAGAACGTGCGGGTCGACGGCTGGATCGAGGCAGGCACGGAGATCAGCGCGCATTACGATCCGTTGCTCGCGAAGCTGATCGTGCGCGGCGACACGCGACGCGACGCGCTGGCCGCGCTGCGTGCCGCGCTCGACCAGACCGAGCTGTACGGGATCGAGACCAACCTCGACTACCTGCGCGCCGTCGTCGGCTCCGACACGTTCGCGCGCGGTGCGCCGACCACTGCCTTCCTGTCGCGCTTCGCGTTTGCGCCGCACACGATCGACGTGCTCGACGGCGGCGTGCAGACCACCGTGCAGCAGGCGCCCGGGCGGGTCGGCTACTGGAGCGTCGGCGTGCCGCCGTCGGGGCCGATGGACGATCGCGCGTTCGATCTCGCGAACGCGCTGCTCGGCAACGCGCGCGACGCGGCCGGGCTGGAATTCACGATGGTCGGCGCGACGCTGCGCTTCAATACCGCGACGCTGTTCGTGCTCGGCGGTGCGCCGCTCGCGGCCACGCTCGACGGCGAAGCGGTGTCGTTCTGGCAGGTCGTGCGCGCACGGGCGGGCGCGGTGCTCAAGCTGGGCGGCGTGACGGGCGCGGGCGTGCGCGCGTGTCTCGCCGTCAAGGGCGGGCTGCAGGTACCCGACTATCTCGGCAGCAAGGCGACCTTCACGCTCGGCCAGTTCGGCGGCCATGCCGGCCGCGCGCTGCGCAAGGGCGACGTGCTGCATCTGCACGCGGACGCCGGGCGCGGCGACGCCGGCGCGACGCTGGCCGCGGCCGACATTCCCGAGCTGACCCACGCATGGACGCTCGGGGTGCTCGACGGTCCGCATGGCGCGCCGGATTTCTTCACGCCGGACGACATCGCGATGCTCTACGGCACGCAGTGGACCGTCCATTACAACTCCAGCCGCACCGGCGTGCGGCTGATCGGCCCGAAGCCGCAATGGGCGCGTGCGGACGGCGGCGAGGCGGGGCTGCATCCGTCGAACATCCACGACAACGCGTATGCGATCGGTGCCGTCGATTTCACCGGCGACATGCCCGTGATTCTCGGACCGGACGGGCCGAGCCTCGGCGGCTTCGTGTGCCCGGTGACGGTCGTGCGCGATGAGCTGTGGAAGCTCGGGCAGTTGCGGCCGGGCGATACCGTGCAGTTCGTGCGCGCGGGCGTGTCGGCCGGGATATCGGCCGGGAAACCGGCTGCCGCGATCGTGGATGCGACGCGTGACGTGGCAACGGCTGCATCCGGCGCATCCGACGATTGCGTGCTGCACCGCGACCCGTCCGCGGGCGGCGGCATCGGCGTCGTCTACCGGCGCTCGGGCGATCGCAACGTGCTCGTCGAATACGGGCCGCTCATGCTCGACCTGAACCTGCGCTTTCGCGTGCACGCGCTGATGTGCTGGCTCGACGCGCACCGGTTGCCCGGCATGCTCGACCTGACGCCGGGCATCCGCTCGCTGCAGGTGCAGTTCGACGCACGGACGCTGCCGCTCGATGCGCTGCTCGCGCATCTGCAGGCGGCCGAGCGCGAGTTGGCCGACGTGGCCGACATGCGCGTGCCGAACCGCATCGTCCATCTGCCGCTGTCATGGGACGACCCGTCGACACGCGTCGCGATCGAACGCTACATGCAGTCGGTGCGGCCCGATGCGCCGTGGTGCCCGAGCAATATCGAGTTCATCCGGCGCATCAACGGCCTGGCGAGCATCGACGACGTGAAGCGCATCGTGTTCGACGCACGCTATCTGGTGATGGGGCTCGGCGACGTCTACCTCGGTGCGCCCGTCGCGACGCCGATCGATCCGCGGCACCGGCTCGTGACGACGAAATACAACCCCGCGCGCACCTGGACGCCGGAGAACGCGGTCGGCATCGGCGGCGCGTATCTGTGCGTGTACGGGATGGAAGGGCCGGGCGGCTATCAGTTCGTCGGCCGCACCGTGCAGATGTGGAACCGCCACCGCACCACGCGGGAATTCGAAGCCGGCAAGCCGTGGCTGCTGCGCTTCTTCGACGAGATCCGCTTCTACGAAGTCAGCGAGGCCGAACTGACTGCGCTGCGTGCGGATTTCATCGCGGGCCGCGCGACGCTGAAGATCGAGGAATCGGTGTTCGATCTGCGCGAATACAACCGCTTCCTGCACGACGAGGCGGATTCGATCGCTGCGTTCAAGGCGACGCAGCAGGCCGCGTTCGACGCGGAGCGCGAGCGGTGGCGCGCGGCCGGCCATGCGGAATACGTCGGCGACGCGGAGCAGGGCGACGCGCAAGCGGACCGGGCGGCGGCCGCGCTCGACGACACGCAGCGGGCGATCGCCGCGGACGTGTCGGGCAGCGTGTGGAAAGTGTTGGTGGAAGCCGGCGAGCGCGTGACCGAAGGGCAGGTCGTCGCGATCGTCGAGTCGATGAAGATGGAGGTGGCGGTGACGGCAACGGAAGACGGCACGATCGAAACGATCGATTGCGCGCCTGGCGCGGCGGTGGTGGCCGGACAGCGGCTGATGGTGATGAAGGCGGGCGCCGCCGAGGAGGTCGCATGAGTACGACGGAACGCTCGATCCTGCCCGGGCTGCACTCGATTGCCGCGCTGCGCGCACGCTACGCGGCGGGCGGCCTGACGCCGCATGCGCTCGTCGACGCGATCGCCGCGCACTTCGACGCGGGCGACCCGCACCATGCGTGGATCCGGCCGCTGACGCGCGACGAGATGATGCCGTATGCCGAAGCACTGGCCGGCCGCGACATCGCGTCGTTGCCGCTCTACGGCGTGCCGTTCGCGGTCAAGGACAACATCGACGTCGCCGGCATCCCGACGACGGCGGGCTGCCCCGCCTACGCATATACGCCCGAACGCAGCGCGCCCGTGGTCGAGCGGCTGATCGCGGCCGGCGCGATTCCCGTCGGCAAGACGAATCTCGACCAGTTCGCGACCGGGCTCTCGGGGCAGCGCTCGCCATACGGCGCGTGCCGCAATGCGCTCGACCCGCGCTACGCGTCGGGTGGCTCGAGTTCCGGCTCGGCCGTGGCCGTCGCGGTCGGCGTCGCGACGTTCTCGCTCGGCACCGATACGGCGGGCTCCGGGCGCGTACCCGCCGCATTTCATGGGCTCGTCGGGCTCAAGCCGACCCGGGGCGTGCTCAGCACGCTCGGCGTGGTGCCGGCCTGCCGGTCGCTCGATTGCGTGTCGGTGTTCGCGCGCTCGGCGGACGACGCACGCACCGTGTTCGCCGCCGCGCACGGCGTGACGGAAGGCGATCCGTACGGGCGCGCCTGGCAGCCGCTGCTGGGCGCGGACGGCTTGCGCGCGCAGCCGGCGCGGCCACTCGCGCAATTGCGTTTCGGCACGCCGCGAGCCGATCAGCTCGAATTCTTCGGCGACGCATCGTATCGCGCCGCATGGGGCGCGGCGCTGGAACGGCTGCGCGCGACCGGCGCGCGGATCGTCGAGATCGACTTCGGCCCATTCCTGGCCGCCGCGCGGCTGCTGTACGAAGGCCCGTGGGTCGCTGAGCGGCTCGCCGCGATCGGCCCGTTCGCCGCGCGCGAGCCCGATGCGCTGCATCCGGTGATTCGCGAGATCCTCGGCGGCGCGTCGCGCTTCAGCGCCGCCGATGCGTTCGCCGCATTCGACCGGCTTGCGGCGCTGCGCGTCGATGCGGCCCGCGCGTGGGACGGCCTCGACGCGATCGTGATGCCGACCTCGGCGACGACCGCGACCGTCGATGCGCTCGAAGCCGATCCGATCGCGATCAATTCACGCTTCGGCTATTACACGAACTTCGTGAACCTGCTCGACCTGTCGGCGATCGCGGTGCCGGCAGGCACGTGCGCGACCGGGCCGCATGCGGGCTTGCCGTTCGGCATCACGTTCGTCGGTCGCGCGCACGACGATGCGCGGCTGCTCGATCTCGCGCAGGCATGGGGCGACGGCGTGGCAGCGGGCGGCGACGTACGGCCGCCTGCGGCCGCGATGCCGCCGGGCGCCGCATCGGCGGGTGTCGTGCGGGTGGCCGTCGTCGGCGCGCATCTGCGCGGCGAACCGTTGAACGGGCAGCTCACGCAGCGCGGCGCGCGCTTCGTCGGCGCGACCACGACCGCGCCGGCCTATCGTCTCTATGCGCTGTCCGCCGATGCAAGCGGCGGCGTCGCCAAGCCGGGGCTCGTGCGCGTGCCGGACGGCGGCGCGCCGATCGCGGTCGAAATCTGGGAGATGCCGGTCGACGCGTACGGCAGCTTCGTCGCCGGTATTGCGGCGCCGCTCGGCATCGGCACGTTGACGCTCGCCGACGGTTCGCCCGTGCAAGGCTTCCTGTGCGAGCACGTGGCGCTCGACGAAGCGCAGGACATCACGCGGTTCGGCGGCTGGCGGGCGTACCGCGCGCAGGCCGCGAGCGGCGCACGGCAATGAACGCACGGTCGCGCGATGCCGCGGCATTCGCGCGACCGGCACCCGAAACGATACGGAGATTCCGATGACAACGACCCGCAACACGACCGGCTGGCTCGCCGTGCGGCGCGAGCTGACGACGCGCGGCAAATGGGCGCTCGGGCTGGCGTCCTTCCTGCTGCCGTTCGCCGTCTGGTGCCTGATCAGCTATGTCCCGTTCGTCTGGCATCCGCAAATTCGCATCACGAATCCGGGCAGCGTCGACTATTTCCAGGCCGGCATGCAGATCGATCGCGACGTGTTCGACGACGAGCTCGCGCATGCGCGTGCGGCGCACGCAGCCGTGCCCGAGGGCGAGCGCGCGAATCCGGTCTACCTGCCGGCGCCGCACCAGGTATTGCGCGCGTTCTACACGGCGTTCACGACACCGCCCGCGTCGCGCGACGGCGTGTGGCTGCACGAAAGCCTGTGGCACAGCATCCGCATCATCTTCTGGGGCTTCGTGATTTCGTCGGCGATCGGCGTGCCGCTCGGCATCGTCTGCGGCACCTTCAGTGCGCTCGCGCGGCTGCAGGAGCCGTTCCTGGAGTTCTTCCGCTACCTGCCGGCGCCCGCGTTCGGCGCGCTGATGGTCGCGATCCTGGGCATCTACGACGCGCCGAAGATCGCGATCATCGTGATCGGCACGCTGTTCCAACAGGTGCTGATCATCGCGAACACCACGCGCAAGCTCGAATACGGGCTGTTCGAGGCCGCGATGACGCTCGGCACGAAGAAACTGAAGCTGCTGACGCACGTCGTGATTCCGGGCGTGCTGCCCGACCTGTATCGCGATCAGCGGATCCTGCTCGGCTGGGCGTGGACTTACCTGATCGTCGCCGAGCTCGTCGGCACGAGTTCGGGCATCACGTGGTACATCAGCCAGCAGGCGCGCTACCAGCATTTCGACAACGTGTATGCGGCGATCCTGATGATCGGGATCATCGGCCTCGGCACCGATATCGTGCTCGCGCTGCTCGGCCGCCGGCTCTTTCCGTGGGACCGCACGCTGAAAGCGTGAGCGCCGCCCGCACGTATCCATCGACCGATTTCAGCAGAGGGCATCATGCAGAACCCGCAAGCCGTCCCCGATTACCTGATTCAATCCGACGCGGTGCGCGAGCGCTTCGCGCGACTGAAGGCCCGAGACGTGATACTCGACGTGCGGCACGTCGGCAAGCGTTTCACGACACCGCAGGGCGAGTGCGTCGCGCTCGACGACATCAGTTTCCGCACGCACCGGCGCGAGTTCGTGTGCGTGATCGGCCCGTCCGGCTGCGGCAAATCGACGTTGATCCGAATCCTCGCCGGGCTCGACGCGCAGACGAGCGGCGAAGTGCTGCTGGACGGCAAACCGGTGGACGGGCCGGGCGCCGATCGCGGAATGGTGTTCCAGGGCTATACGCTGTTTCCGTGGCTCACGGTCAAGAAGAACGTGATGTTCGGCCTGCGAATGAACGGCAGCAGCAGCGGCGTGGCCGAGCGCGAGGCGCTGCAGTGGCTCGATCTCGTCGGGCTGACGCGTTTTGCGGACGTGTATCCGCACCAGTTGTCGGGCGGGATGAAGCAGCGCGTGGCGATTGCCCGTGCGCTCGCGAACCGTCCGCGCATCCTGCTGATGGACGAACCGTTCGGCGCGCTGGACGCCCAGACGCGGGCGAGGATGCAGACGCACCTGCTCGACATCTGGCGCAACATCGACGTGACGATCCTGTTCATCACGCACGACCTCGACGAGGCGATCTTTCTGGCCGACCGGATCCTGGTGCTGAAGGCGAACCCCGGCGGCGTGCAGGAACTGATCGAGGTGCCGGTGCCGCGGCCGCGCGATTACTCGCAGGTCAATACGCCCGAGTTCATCGCGACGAAGGCGCGGCTCGAAGCGCTGATTCATCCGAAGGAGGCCGCGACGGCCGAAGACGACGGCATCAAGCCGCACATGATCCGGATGACGGACGTGGCGGACAACGTCGAATAGCGTGGAGCCAGTTCATTCTGGAACGCCTGACGGTCTCGCCAAAATAATGTCGTCAATTTGCTTACACCCGAATTAATTTTGTCCGCTCTTAGTGGATCTCGACTTCCCACGGTAAGCTGATGAACTCCTGATCGATTCTTCGGCCTGCAGGACAATGCGATGAAGGTAACCATTGCGTACATCGAGGAACCGCCGTTCGGCTGGACCGAAGCGGACGGCACCGCCATGGGTGCCGATCTGGAGCTCGCGGCGACGATCCTGCGACAGATCGGCGTTACCCGGATCGAGTATTGCCCGACGACGTTCAGCGAATTGCTACCCGGCGTCGCATCGGGTCACTGGGACATGAACGTGCCGCTGTTCGTGACGCCGCAGCGCGCCGATACCGTCGCGTTCAGCGTGCCGGTGTGGGGCATCGAGGACGGCTTTCTGGTGCGTCCCGGCAACCCGAAAGCGCTCACGAGCTATGCGTCGATCGCCGAACGTCCCGATGCGCGCCTCGGCATCATTGCCGGACAGGTCCAGCAGGATTCCGCGATGGCGTCAGGCGTGAGTCGGCGGCAAATCGTCGTGTTCGAACAGCAAGCCGACGCGATCGCGGCCGTTCTCTCCGGCGTGATCGACGCCTATGCGAGCACGGCGCTGGGGAATCGAATCGTTGCGAGCCGGATAGGCAGCGCGATGATCGAGGCCGTCGCGCACGAGCCGGGCGTCAACGGCGCACGGCGAGCGCCTCCGCTCGGCGCGTTTTCATTCAACCGGGAAAACCGGCGTCTTCTCGACACGTTTGATCGACAACTTCGTGCCTATCTCGGCTCGCCGGACCATCGCGCCCGCATGGCGAGATTCGGACTGACCGCGCGCGAGATCGATCCTGCCCTCGCGCAGACAGTGTAGCTGGCGCTCGCCGGCGGGCCGCCGCGCGCTCGCGAGCCGGCGCCGGAGCACTAGCGCGTGCCGACGCCCCCGTGCATGCTCGACAGTTCGACCAGAAAATCCAGGAACGCGCGGGTCTTGGCCGGCACGTGATGCCGGGACGGGTAGTACGCGTATAACGGATACCGCTCGTCCGCCCATTCGGGAAAGAGATTGATCAACCGGCCGTCGGCGATCAGCGGCTCGGCACCGAGCAGCAGCATCTGCGCGATGCCGGAACCGGCGACGCATGCGTTGAGCAGGGCGCCTGGATCGTTGACCGTGAGGCGTCCGCGGGTGTCGACCACGATGCGTTTGCGCTTGCGATGGAATTCCCACGCGAACGGCTTGCCTGTTTCCGGGTTCCGAAATTCGAGGCAGCGGTGGTTGCGGTTTTCGAGGTCCTCGGGTTTTTCCGGCCGCCCCCGGCGCGCGATGTACGCGGGCGCCGCGACCGTCACGACGCCGGTATCGAGCAGCTTTCTCGCGATCAGGCTGGATGCCCGCGGTTCGCCGAATCGCACGGCGAGGTCGAAGCCGTCCATGACGAGGTCGCCCAGGCTGTCTCGCGCCATGAGTTCGATTTCGAGTTCGGGATGGGCGTCCATGAACGCATCGAGCCGTTGCCCGAGAATGGCGCGATAGACGACGGGATCCAGATTGATGCGCAGCTTGCCGCGCACCGCGGACGCGCCACCCGCGGCCGCCGCGGCGGCTTCCTCCAGCCCGGCGAGATGGGGCATGACCTGCTCGTAAAAGCGGCGGCCCTCTTCGGTCAGCGACACCGACCGCGTCGTGCGGTTGAACAGCCGGATATTCAATTTTCTTTCCAGCCGCGCAATCGCTCGACTGACGCCCGGCGGCGTCATGCCTATCACGTCGGCGGCGGCCGCGAACGTCCCGGCATCGACCACGGCGGCGAACACGCTGATGCCGCCGGACAGTTTCTCGCTACTGGATCTCATGGTTGCTCGAATGAATACGGTTGGCGGATCGCGAGCGACCCGCGGAAGGCCGGCACGCCCACGCCGCATGATGCCCATTGCCGGGCGTGCGCATCGATCATGCCGAATTGATGACGCGTTGTCACTAATATGATGCCATCCATGTCGTTTTGTTTCGGCCGGCGTTTGTCCACAATGCGACCCACGCATTCACACATGGAGAACGAGCAATGTATGCAATCACTGGAATCACCGGCAAGGTCGGCGGCGCGCTGGCCCGTGAGCTGCTGGCCTCGGGTCGGCCCGTGCGCGCGGTCGTGCGCGATGCGACGCGGGCCGCGGCGTGGGCGGCGCGCGGGTGCGAGATGGCGACCGCTTTCATGGAAGACGCTTCGTCGCTCGCCGCCGCGTTCGCCGGCGCGACGGGCGTTTTCATCCTGCTGCCGCCGGTGTTCGATCCGGCGCCCGGGTTTCCCGAAGCGCGGAAGGTGATCGAAGCCGTGTCCGCCGCGCTGCTGAAGGCGCGCCCCGAAAGGGTCGTGTGCCTGTCGACGATCGGCGCGCAGGCTGATGAGCCCAATCTGCTCACGCAACTCACGCTGATGGAGCAGACGCTGCGCGAGCTGCCGATGCCGGTGACGTTCCTGCGGCCCGGCTGGTTCATGGAGAACGCCGCGTGGGATGTCGCGTCCGCGCGCGACGATGGCGTCGTCGCCAGCTACCTGCAGCCGCTCGACAAGCCCGTGCCGATGGTCGCCACCGCGGACGTCGGCCGCGTGGCGGCGGACCTGCTCCAGCAGACGTGGCGCGGGGTGCGTGTCGTCGAGCTCGAAGGGCCGCGCCGGGTGAGCCCCGACGATCTTGCACAGGCCTTCGCTCGCGTTTTGGGTCGGGACGTGCGCGCGGAGGCCGTCGACAGGCGAACGTGGGAAGCGCTGTTTCGCGCGCAGGGCATGCAGCACCCGCTCCCGCGCATGCGCATGCTGGACGGTTTCAACGAAGGCTGGCTCGATTTCGAAAGTGATCCTGACGAAATCCTGCGTGGCCGCGTCGCGCTGGACACGGTGCTGGGCGAACTGGTGTCGCGTACGGTCTGACGCATCGGATGGCCGGCGAGACGGGCGGGGTTGCGGTTCGCCGAACGCCTCGGCCCGGACGCCACGTCGTCGCGATCATGTGCGACACGGGCGTGAAGTATCTGAAGTCGTTCGCGCAGACGGTCGGCCGACGGCCTTCTCTGGGGGCCGTAGCGGTCGATCGGTCGAACCTGATCAAGTCCTTGAAGATCAGGTATCCCCAGCGTTTTCCGCGCGCGTCACGTTGGCCATCGCCAGACTGGATTGCCCAGATGTTCGGCTATGTAGTCGGACAATGCCGTCACCTTCGCGGGGCGCGCCCGTGCCGACGGCGTAACGAAATAAAGCCCACCCTTCGTCAGCGACCAGTCGGTGAGAATGGCTTCGAGACGGCCATCGGCCAGATAGTCGTAGGCGATGAACTCCGGCAGCTCGGCGATCGCGAGACCATCGAGCAGCGTCGGCAACAGCGCATCGGCGTTGGTGACGCGTAGCGGGCCCGTCGGCATGACCGACTCCTCGTCGCCCGCGTCGTTCGTGAAACGCCAGACGGCACTACGCGCACGATAGGCGTACGAGAGGCAGGGGCGATCCGCGAGTTCGCGCGGATGCGCGGGTTTTCCTTCGCGACGCAAATATTCCGGCGACGCCACCACGAATTGCGTGACTGCGCACAACCGCCGCGCGACCAGCGACGAATCCGGCAGCGCGGCGATACGCAATGCGGCGTCGAATCCATCGGCGATCAGATCGACCGACGCATCCGATAAATGCAGGTCGATCGACACTTCCGGATACGCGCGAAAGAAGCCCGGCAGCAATGGCGCGACCCAGCGCAGCCCGAACGACATCGGCACGGTCAGGCGCACCAGCCCGCGGGGCTGCACCGACATTTCGCGCGCCGAGCTTTCCGCCTCCTCGGCCTGGCGATAGATCTCGCCGGCTTTCTCGCTGATCGTCCGGCCGAACTCGGTCAGCGAGAGCTGGCGCGACGTCCGATTGAACAACCGCGCGCCGAGCCGGTCTTCCAGGCGGGCCACGCCGCGCGAGACGGTGGCGACCGACACCCCGGTCGCGCGCGCCGCAGCCGCAAACGACCCGTGCTCGGCCACCTTCGCGAACATCGCGAGCCCTTCGAAGTCGGGTAGGTACGCCATTGCGCCTCATCCTTGCATTTATGCAACGTTTGATTGCGATCAATTCTATTTCGAAAAGATCAGGCCGTCGATATTCTCCTCACATCGCACTACGCGACACCTGACGCAAACACCACTGATCAACGAAAGGAGCAATACCATGGCACGCAAGCTCGACAACAAGATCGCACTCGTCACCGGCGCCACCAGCGGCATCGGCCTCGCCACCGCCCAGCGCTTCGCGGCTGACGGCGCGCACGTCTATCTCACGGGCCGCCGCCAGGCCGAGCTCGATGCCGCCGTGGAAGGGATTCGCGCAGCCGGCGGCCACGCGACCGGCGTGCGTTCCGATTCCACGAAACTCGGCGAACTCGACGCGCTGTATGCGCAAATCAAGGAAGAGCACGGGCGCCTGGACGTGTTGTTCGTGAACGCCGGCGGCGGTTCGATGCTGCCGCTCGGCAGCATCACCGAGGCGCATTACGACGAAACGTTCGATCGCAACGTAAAGGGCGTGCTGTTCACCGTGCAGAAGGCGCTGCCGCTGCTTGCCGAGGGTGCATCGGTGATTCTGACCGGCTCGACGGCGGGCAGCGCGGGTACCGCTGCGTTCAGCGTGTATTCGGCTTCGAAGGCGGCGGTGCGCGCGTTTGCGCGCAGCTGGATTCTCGACCTCAAGGAGCGCCGCATTCGTGTGAACACGATCAGCCCCGGCGCGACCCGCACGCCCGGCCTGCTTGATCTTGCCGGTGACGATGCGGCTCAGCGGCAGGGGTTGGCCGATTATCTGGCGGCCCAGATTCCGATGGGACGCCTCGGCGAGCCGGGCGAGATCGCGAGCGCGGCGCTGTTCCTCGCTTCAGACGATGCGAGCTTCGTGAACGGCATCGAATTGTTCGTCGATGGCGGGCAGCAACAGATCTGAGCGTGGCTGATCGACGCGACGTCGGGCAGGCGTTCGCGTCGCTTCGCCCGCCGACTGCCCGAAGCAACTCATCGACCATCCACCGCGCGTGCCGGAGCCGTTGCCGCGCCCAACTTCGCGCCACCGATTTTCGGCAACCACGCAAACGCGATCGTGACCAGCGTGACGCCGACGACGAGCATCGGCACCACCATCGGCCACGCGCCCGACTGATAGCGCGGATCGGTGAAAACCGCCGCCGTCTGTCCCACGCTGAAAGCGAAGAACATCATGATGAAGCCGGACCAGGATACCGCGCGGCCGGCAAGATGAGGCAGGCCGCTCACCGCCCCTGCCTGCCCGCATGGCTGATGGATCCCGTGGCCGAGACAATACACGCCGTGCCCGACGAGCAGCGGCCAGATGCTGCCGGGAAGCAGCACACACCCCAACGCCTGGATCACCGCGCCGGAAAGACTCAGCGTCGCGCCCTGGCGCACCGTTCGGAGCATGCTTTGACGTCGGAGCAACTGGCGGCAGCCGTAGGTGCTCAGGACATAGACGAGCGTCCCGCTCGCCGGTATCCAGCCGTATCGCTGGGGCGAGATGCCGAGATACCGGATGTAGACCGTCGGAGACAGCAGCAGAAAACAGAACATGCCGGTGTACGTCGACGCGGCCAGCAGCGTCCATACCCTGAACGGGGCATCGCTGAATATCTCGCGCACGTCCCCGGTCGAATTCCGGCGCGGCGCGATACTGGCGGCGCTCTCCTCGAAGCCGTACCAGCACATGACGAGCAAGCCGAACGCATACAGGCTCATCCCCGCGAGTACCCATCGCCAGCCGGCGTGCTGCGTGACATACGCACCGACAATCGGGGCAAGGAACGCCATCATCCCCATTCCCATGAAACCGCGCGCCATCACGTACGGGCCGTCGCCCGCCGAGTACCGGTCGCGTACCGCCGCACGGGCGCATACCAGGATCGCGGCCATCGCAAAGCCCTGCATCGCACGTGCGGCCACCAGCATCGGGGCGGTTGACGCGAGCGCCGCCGCCAATGCGGTCAGCGCATAGAGCGCCAGGCCGGTCAGCAAGACGGGACGGCGGCCGAACCGGTCGGAAAGACTGCCAATCGGCAATTGTCCGATACCGAATATCAACGCGAAAACCGTGAGGCTGACGCTGGCCGAGCCCAGCGTTGCAGCGATTTCCGGTAGCGCCGGCAGGTAACTGTCGGTCGCCACCGGCTGGGCCGCCAGCAGCAGCGGCAACATGAGCGCGAAGTTCAGGCGAGCGGGGCGCGTGGTGTCCGGCATGACGGTGTTCGGCAGGGTACCGGGTGAGCGGTGAAGGCAGCGGCAAGGCAAGGGCGCCCGGCGTGCGAGCACTGCGGCGGCAAGCTGAAAAAATGCGGGGTGGAAGCGGTGCCGAACACGCCGGCGCATCGATCGCCGGCTGGCCGCGCAATGATGCTGGCATGGGCTTGCGTGCGACGCGCAACCGATCGTATTCGGCAATTGCCGACCGGTTGCGCGTTCGCTCGCCGCAGGTCGTTCACCGGGGAGGCGCCGGGCCTGCCGTCTCGCGCCTGCCGAGGCTGTCGCGATCGATGCCGTCGCGCATCGGGATCGCCTGCATGCCGATCCCATTGCCGGTTCAGTCGAACGGCACGGCCAGCCGATCGATCACCGCGCTGGTCTCGGGGCGCACGCCGCGCCACCATGCGAACGCCTCGGCCGCCTGCTCGACCAGCATGCCGACGCCGTCCGCGATCCCGTGCACGCCGGCGTTTTTCGCGAGCCGGAGGAACGGCGTGAGACGCTTGCCATAGGCGAGTTCGTAGGCGGTTCCCTTCGGACTGAACACGCTCGGCGGGACGGGCGGCAGGTCGCCGGTCAGGCTCGCCGACGTCGCATTGACGACCAGGTCGAAACGTCCCATCCGCGCGAGGTCCGCGTAGCTGCCGGCAACCAGCGGGCCGCGCCCGGCGACCTGCGCGGCCAGTGCGCGCGCCTTGTCGACGTCGCGATTCGCGATCACGAGTTCCGCCGGGCCGGCTTCGAGGAACGGCAACAGCGCGCCGCGCGCCGCGCCGCCCGCACCGAGCACCAGCACGCGCTTGCCGGCCATCGGCAGATTGAGGTTCGCTTCGATATCGCGAACCAGCCCGATTCCGTCGAAGTTGTCCGCCAGGATGCGGCCGCCGTCGAACTTCAGCGCATTGGCCGCGCCCGCGAGCCGCGCACGCTCGCTGCGTTCGTCCGACATCGCGAACGCGTCGAGCTTGAACGGCGCGGTGACGTTGATACCTTTGCCGCCGCCGTCGAAAAACGCGCGAACCGCGGCAGCAAAGGCGCCTGCCGGCTCGACGGGCCCTTCGATCGCCGTATAGCGGAGGTCCTGCCGCGTCGCTTGCGCGAAGAGGCCGTGAATCAGCGGAGATTTCGTGTGTCCGATCGGATTGCCGATCACCGCGTATTGGTCGGTCATGATTGGCTCGCTTTCGAATAGAGGACGCCGTCGGCCTGCATCGCGTCGATTTCGGCCGCATCGAACCCGAGGGAACGCGCGACTTCCGCGTTGTGCTGCCCGAGATCGGGCGCGACGTCGCGAATCGTCGTATCGCAATCGGAGAACCGGAACGGCAAGTTGGGCAGGCGCAGCGTCCCGTAGCGCGGATGCTGTTGCTCGACGACCATGCCTCGGGCCTGGATCTGCGGATCGTTCAACACCTCGTCGATGCGCTGCACCTTCGCGCAGGGCACGTCGATGCCGTCCAGCAGATCCAGTACCGACGCGACGGAACGCGCGGCCACCCACGGCTCGACCACCGACAGGATTTCCGCGCGGTGCGCGTTGCGTCCGGTGCTGTCGTGAAACCGCGTGTCGGCGCCGAAGCCCGCCGGGCCGCCGTGCGCCGCGATCAACTCGGCGAAGCGCTTCCATGCGTCGTCGACCTGCGCGGCGATCACGAGATCGCCGTCCGCGGCGCGGAACACGCCGTAGAGTGTCGACGTCGGCATGTCGTGCCCGGTCTGCTCGGGCAGCACGCCTTTCAGCGTGTAGCACTGCACCGCATACTCGTGCATCGACACCAGCGTGTCGTACAGCGCCATGTCGACGTGTTGCCCGCGGCCGCTCTTCACGCGGCCCAGCAGCGCGGCGTTGATCGCCGCGACCGCATGAATGCCGGTGTACATGTCCCCGAGCGAAATGCGCAGCAGCGGCGGGCGCTCGCCCGGCGTGCCGACCATCTGCATGATTCCGCTCTTCGCTTCGGCGATCAGCCCGAAGCCCGCGCGATGCGCGTCGGGGCCGGTGTGACCGTACGCCGAAATCGAGCAGTAGACGAGGCCCGGATTGCGCGCCGACAGTTCTTCATAGCCGAGCCCGAGCTTGTCCAGCGCGCCCGGCCGATAGTTCTCGATGAAGACGTCCGCGGAGTCGCACAGCCGCTGCATGAACGCCTTGCCGCGCGCGTCCTTCATGTTCACGCTCACGCCGCGCTTGCCCATGTTGAGCTGCAGGAAATAGCCGCTTTGCTGGTCGTCGAGCACGGTCGCGTGCTGACGTCCGGCGTCGCCGGCGCCGGGACGCTCGACCTTGATCACTTCGGCGCCGAGCGCCGCGAGACAGCGCCCGACATACGGGCCGGCCAGGAAATGGCTGTAGTCGACGACGCGAATGCCTTCGAGGGGACGGGCCTGCATCACAGTGCCTCCGGACGGCGCGGCACCATCAGACGATGTTCGCCGCGTTGAACGACCTGGCCGTCCTGATTGATCAGTTCCGACGGCAGCACGACGATGCCCCAGTCCGGGCGGCTCTTGCTGGCCCGCATCGAGCCGACGCGGAACGTCACGTGCAGCACGTCGCCGACCTTGATCGGCAGCAGGAAATCCCAGGTCCAGCCGAGCGACATGCCCGGCAGGAAGCGATAGTCGCTCTGCGTTTTCAGGCCGTCGGCGATGGATAGCCCGAACAGCCCGTGCGCGACGAGGCAGCCGAAATGGCTGGCGTTCGCGTATGCCTCGTCCACGTGAACGGGCGTATGGTCGCCGGTGAGGTCGGCATACGCGAGAATGCGCTCCTTGGTCACCCGGTAGGTCGGGCTCGTGCACGTGTCGCCCTCGCGCGCGTCGTCCCAGTATTTTTCGACGATCGTCATGGTCATGCCTCCGCGCGCGGGTTGATCGCCAGCGCCTGCGCGACGCAGGAAGCCGGCCGGGCCTGAATCAGCTCGACGGCGAGCCCGTCGGGCAGGCGAATCCAGTTGCGCCCCTGCGGCATCTCCGTCACGTCGAATCGCTGTGCAGCGGCCAGCGCGGCCTCCAGGTCTTCGCACATCACGCCGAGATGGGCGAGCCGGCCTTCCGGGCCGTCATGTTCCGGCGCGTGGATGAACTGCAGGCCGCCGAGCGTCCAGTACTGCCGCGGTGCGTCGAGCGTGCCGTCCACTTCGCGCAGCGTCATGCCGAGGACTTCCTCGAAGAAACGGATGTGCCAGCGGATGTCCTTCACCCAGATCGCGACGTGTTCGAGATAGGCTTTCGTGGCGCTCATGCGGCAGGCTCCTCGTGCTGGCGATCGGCCATCGCGCGCTCCAGCCCCTTGATGCAGGCGACGAGCGTGGCATTGACCGGGGTCGGCACGCCGTGGCGCTGCCCGGCGCGCACGACCGAACCGTTGATGAAATCGATCTCGGTGATCGAGCCTTTCTCCAGACTTTGCAGCATCGAGGTCTTGAAGGCTGCCGGCAGCCCCTCGGCGGCGAGCGTCCACGCTTGTTCGGGATCGGTCATCGACAGCCTGACGCCGGCTGCCTGCGCCGCCGCAATGGCCTCGGCCACGGCCGCGAGCGACGTCGCCTTGAGCAGCGGCTCGTCGTAAAGCTGCCCGTAAGTGAGGCCGGTGAGGCCGGTCAGCGCGCCGGTCGCGACATTCACCAGCAGCTTGTCCCACATCGTGCCGACGATGTTGTCGCTGATCGTCGTCGCGAGGCCGGCGGTATCGAACGCGGCGGCGATCGCCTGCACGCGCGGCGTGATGCGTCCGTCGAGTTCACCGATGTAGGTGTGCTTGCCGATCACGCCGGATTCGATATGGCCCGGCCCGCGCAGCACGCCGCCGACGTAGGTCTTGCCCGCGAGGACGCGTTCGCGGCCGACGGCGTCGATCAGGATGTCCTCGTGCCCGAGGCCGTTCTGCAGCGACAGCACGACGGTATCGGGCCCCACCAGCGACTGCGCGCCGCGGATGGCGGCATCGGTGTGAAACGACTTGACCAGGACCACCACCAGGTCGGCCACACCGACTTCGGCGGCCTGCGTCGTCGCATGGACGCGTACTAGGCGCGTGCCGCGGGCGTCGTCGACCCGCAGGCCGTCGCGACGCATCGCGTCGACGTGCGCGGGCGAACGGTCGATCAACCAGGTCTCGTGACCGCCTTCGGTGAGGGTGGCGCCGATCGCACAGCCCAGCGCGCCAGCACCCAGAATCGCAATTTTCAATGGTGTCTCCTTGACGTATGGCCTCACGATAGGAGCCGCCGCTCATGTCGACAATGCAATGGATACAATAGCGTCATTGCGATGGACAATAATGCGACGATGCCCGCCGATCTGCCGGACCTGAAGCTGCTGCAGCTATTCGATCTCCTGTACGACGTGCGCAGCGTTACGCGCGTCGCCGAGCAGCTCGGCCAGAGCCAGCCGACCGTCAGCATCTGGCTCGGGCACTTGCGCGAACACCTGCACGATCCGCTCTTCATCCGCACGCCCGGCGGCATGGCGCCGACACCGCAAGCCGACGCGCTGATCGGGCCATGCCGGGAAATCCTCGAATCGCTGCGACGCTTCACGGCGTGGGAGATCGCATTCGATCCGGCGACCGCGCAGCGGCGCTTTCGCATCTGCATGACCGACGCGAGCCACGTGACACTGCTGCCGCGGCTGCTGGCCCATGTCCGCGCGCAGGCGCCGGGCGTCTGGCTGGAAGCCGCACGGATCGACGGCAATACGGAGCGGGCGCTCGAATCCGGCGAAGCCGATCTCGCGATCGGCTACGTGCCGTGGCTTGGCGGCGGTATTTATCAGCAGAAGCTGTATGACCAGGACTGGATTTGTCTGGTGAACCGGCATCACCCTCGGATTCGCGGCCGGCTTGGGGTAAAGCAGTATCGTTCGGAGGGGCATGTCGCCATTACGGCGGGAACGGGGGCACAACTTCTCGAACAGGCGCTGCGGCAGGCGCGTATCGAGCGGGACGTGGTGCTGGAATTGCCGGGCTTTCTGGGGTTGGGGGCGATCGTGCAGACGACCGACCTGATCACGACGCTACCGCGTCATATCGGCGAGACGCTGGCGCAGGCCAACGATCTGGCGGTTCATGCGTGCCCGATTCCCGTCGAAGGCTTCGCGGTACGGCAGCATTGGCACGCGCGCTATCACCACGAGGCCGGCAACCGGTGGCTGCGCGGCGTCGTGATTCGACTGTTCGGTGCTTCGCATTGATCCGCGGCTTCGGCGTCGCGAGGAAGGCCGGTCGTTCAGACCACCGGCAAATGAAAACGCCGTGGCGATCGTCGATGTCGCCGTGACGGCGCCTGCGGCGGCGCCGGGCTTTCCGGCGGCTATCGGCGCGGCCATCCGAGCGCCTGCGCCTGGTCGAGCGAGGATCGCACGACGAGGCGATGGAAAGGCGCGATGACGCCGAGATAAACCCGGCCCAATGGACGATTGTAGAAAACGAGGGTGGTGAGCGTCAGTCGCCGGGGCAGGCCATCGGATGCGGGCTGCACGAGCACCGACACACGGAAATCGAGATGCGCGTCGTCCTCGCCCAGAATGATCTCGTCGTCGTGTCGTTCGAACACGCGAAAAATGCTGATTCGGTCGCCGTTCGCGGCTTTCAAATCGGCCGTTCCTTTCAGGCCGAACGGCCACACGACCAGGTCCCGGATGCGCAGCAGCAGCGCGATCCACTTGGGTTGCCCGGTAAAGATGTGTCGGGCGAGAGACGCCGCGTCGTTGCAGGCGGTGGCCGGCAAGGCCACCGAAAATGCGTCGGCGAAATCCGCCGTGCCGTATGAGCGGCTCAGCCTCGAGTGCGCCGGGAGGCCGACCTGTTCGGTTTTCTTCGAATGCGTCTGCATGCCAGTTTCCCCACCGTTCATGTTGCCCGGTTACGGCTGCGCCATTCAAGCGAACGCAGTCGACAGCATTCGCGGTATCGCGGCAACGGCCGATGCCCCGTGATCGGCGGAAGTCACGGACGACTCGTCACGGGAACATCGGGCCGAATCACCCTTCTGAAGCCGCCCACCTTTGGCCGCTGACCTCCGCCAGCGCGTCGAACACGGCCGGCGAGCGCTCCAGGCGGGCAATCGTGCGGGCACCTTCGAGCGCGGCGACCAGCGCGGCCGCGGCTGAGGATGCGCGCGCGGAAGCGAAACCGCACCCGCGGAAATGCGCCGCAATGACCTCGGTCGAATCGGCAAACCCGCGCGCGACCCGCTGGGTGAGTTCGGCGTCGAGCGCGGGCAGTTCGTTCGCCAGGTTTTGCATCAGGCACCCGTACTGGAAATCGGTGGCGACCATTTCGGCGGCAAATGTGCTGAGGATCCGGCGAACAAAATTCAGCGCATGACCGGTCGTCTCAGCCGAGATGTTCCGCAAGACGGCAATTCGATTCGTGACGTAATGATCGATGGCTTCCTCCGCGAGTTGCGCCTTGCCGCGCGGGAAGTGGAAGTAGAACGATCCTTTGGGGGCGCCGCTTTCTTCGAGGATCTGGGTCAGTCCGGTCGCGGTGTAGCCCTGGATGCGAAACAGCCGTTCCGCCGTGGCAATCGCGCGAGCGCGAGCGTCAGTCTTGCGTGTCATGCGGCAAACGTACCACGTTTCGCTTGACCGGGCTATGGCGATCGCCATACTATCGTGATCACCATATTTCGGAGCGCCACGATGCCCGTCGACAACAGCAAGCCATCGGCGCCGCGACGAGCCGTCCTCGCGATGGGCGCGGCCGGCCTGGTTGCCGCGTGGCTTCGTCCTGCCCGCGCAAACCCGACAGGAGAAGGCGATTTGGCCATGCCGACCTACGCCGCAGGAACGCTTCCCAAAGGGGTGCGCTCGCGCATGATTCACGGGGTGAACGGCCTCGATGTCCATATTCTCGAAGCCGGTCATGAAAGCGCCGGCCGGCCGCTCGCGCTGCTTCTGCACGGTTTTCCGGATCTGGCCTACGGCTGGCGGCATCTGATGCCCATCCTGGCCGACGCGGGATACCACGTCGTCGCACCCGACCAGCGGGGGTATGGACGCACCACCGGCTGGGCGAACGACTATGACGCCCCGCTCGGGCCCTTCGGCTTCCTCAACATGACGCGCGACGCCCTCGGACTGGTTTCGGCGTTGGGGTATCGGCATACGTCGATGCTGGCAGGACACGACCTCGGCTCGCCCGTGGCCGCGTATTGTGCGCTGGCGCGGCCTGACGTCTTTCCGTCGGTGGTGCTGATGAGCGCACCGTTCCCCGGCCCGCCCGCGCTTCCGTTCGACACGGCACGAAACGAGACATCGTCGGCTCGCCCGAACAGTGAAAGCGGGAAGCTGGCGGCGGCGCTTGCCGCGCTCGATCCGCCGAGAGCGTATTACCAGCAATACCTGAGCACACGGAACGCCAACCGGGACATGTGGTATCCACCCCAAGGTTTGTCCGCGTTTCTTCGTGCATTTTTCCATGTGAAGAGCGCCGACTGGCCGGGGAACAAGCCGCATCCGCTCAAGGCGCTCACCGCCGCGGAGCTTGCGCAAATGCCCACGTATTACGTGATGGATCTCGGCAAGACGATGCCGGAAACCGTCGCGCCATTCCAGCCGTCCGCCGCGGAAGCCCTTGCCTGCAAGTGGCTGACCGACGCGGAACTGGGCGTGTACACGGCGGAGTACGGCCGCACCGGGTTTCAGGGTGCGCTTCAGGCTTATCGTGTGCTGTCCGATCCCGACCTGAACGCGGAGCTGCGCCTGTTTTCGGGCAGAACGATCGACGTTCCGTCGCTCTTCATTGGCGGCAAGCGCGATTGGGGCACCTATTCGGCGCCGGGCGCGCTCGATCTGATGCGTACGAAGGCGGCGACGAGCATGCGCGGCATCGAACTGATCGACGGCGCAGGTCACTGGATCCAGCAGGAGCAACCGGAGAAACTCGGCGAACGCCTGCTCGCGTTCGCGAAGGAGTGAAGCAGGCGGGCGGTGCCGGTTCAGGGCTGACAGCAGCTTCCGGCTGCCCTCGATTGGGGCGTCACGCTCCGATAAGTCGAGCCGCATGCGCGCGACGATCGAAACACGCTCTGGACCGAGAACGTTCCTCGTCCAATCTTATGGACTGCTTTGGATCTCGTCGTGACGACTTGGGGTCGGAGCGCTTCTCTTTCGACGCTGGCCCATGCGCGAGGCGACGTAGTGCATCTCCCGGTCTCGTCCTCCAAGCGGCTATCCGGTACACAGTTACAAGATAACGATTGACGTGGCGGTTGCTGGCCGTTAGTGTATGCCCCGAAGTCCAAGAAGTCCGATTGCTGTTCATCAATTGCTCGCTCCTCCCCGGCGGTATTCGTTGTCCTCTCCCTCCTTGACGCTTCAAGCGCTCTTCAACAGAGCAAATTTTCGTATTTTTTTCTCAAGGAATCTTCATGGATACCGGTATCGTCAAGTGGTTCAACGACAGCAAAGGCTTTGGCTTCATTACTCCGGACAACGGCGGTGACGACCTGTTCGCTCACTTCTCCGAAATCCGCGCCGACGGCTTCAAGACGCTGGCTGAAAACCAAAAAGTGAGCTTCGAAACGAAGCAAGGCCCGAAGGGTCTGCAAGCGGCCAACATCAAGCCGCTGTAAAGTTTGAAGGGCCCGGCCTCCCGCGACGGACGCCGGGCCGCAGCGACATCCCCACGGAGCTTCGTCTCCTCAAGTTGGCGCGATTGCCTGCAGCTGCATCGATTGGGTTAGCAGCTTGCCAAGCGCCACACGTCTCGTTGCACTTCATTCCCCTCCGGCCGCAACGCCTTATTTCCGCTTTCCGACTGCGTCAGATTCGGTCCGCAATGGCTTTTGAATCGGCGTACCCGTGTGCCGGTCGCACGGCTCGCACGCACTCGAACATCATTAAAATTAAAATGCACGACAAACGAATTCAACAATACAACGGCTATGCCGTCCAACCCTCGACGCATCGCTTGCCCGACGGGAGCTTTTCATCCAACCTGCTGCTCGAACGCGTCGACAGCATGCACGACGAAGGCCGCTACCAGTTCTATTCGCTCGATTACTTCGCGAGCGAGGCACAGGCGCTCGCGCATTCGGCACGCTGGGCACGCCACTGGGTCGATACGCGCGGCTAAGGGCAACGCCCGGCAGACGCGAGCGGCGGCGCGATCTGATTCGAGCACCATCGCCTCGGCGCTGTTCCCTCGCGGGCCGGTGTGGATCAACGCTCGCGGTGGGCGAGAACGGAAACGCACTTCGGATCGAAATCGCGAGGTGCCGATGCAATACGGCGCCTTTCGCGATTGGCCGCGGCCGGATCAGATTCCGTGGACCGTTTCGGCGCCGAACCGGTCCACCACGAATTCAGTAAAGCTACGAAGCTTCGGTGATTGCTGCCTCTCTTGCAGATAAAGCAGATTCATCGACCTTTCGGGGGCGGCGAAGGCCGGCATGATCTCGATGAGGCGCTTCTCGCGAATGTCCTCGCGTATCAACATGGAAGGAAGCATCGCGATACCCAGCCCTCTCAATGCCGCCCGGCGCAACGCTTCCGCATTGTCGATTTTCAGTCTGCCGTCCACGGCGACGCTCATCGGTCCATCCGGACCTTCCAGCATCCATTGAGTTTGTGCCGCGTGCCACGCCGATCGAGGCGGATACGCGTACGTCAGGCAGTGATGTTCGCCAAGCGCGTTCGGCGTGGTGGGCGCGCCATGTGCGTGAACGTAAGCGGGCGACGCGCACAGCACCAGCCGATAGGACGCCAACGGACGCGCCACGACATCGGGGTTGGCGATCGCGCCGATGCGAATGGCTGCCTCGAAACCTTCGTCGAACAGATCGGCGAGCGAGTCGGTGGCGACGATATCGAGCTTGATCTCCGGGTAGCGCTGGTAATAGTCCGCGAGCGCGGGAATCAGGCACTCGTTCGTAAACACGACGGGCGCGGTCACGCGCAAACGCCCGCGTGGCTGCTGGAGATGATCGAGCGCGAGCCGTTCCGTGTCGTCGACCAGACCGAGGATTTCGACGCATCGCTCGTAGTAAGCGTGGCCGAACGCGCTGACTTTCTGCTTGCGGGTCGTGCGGTGAACGAGGACCGCGCCGAGCCGGGTTTCCAAGGCCTGTAGGTAATTGCCGACCATGGTCGGCGACAGACCGGACGCTTGCGCGGCCGCTGTCAGGCTACCCGTTTCCACGATGCGGACGAATACGGCCATCGCCTTGAGGAGATCCATTGCGCAATGGTACTGGATTCTGTTTCAAGGGGATGCGCGTTTATCGGCCATCGCTTTGGAAATACATTGCGACATGCAAGCGAAAGGAGGGCAGAAATGCTGTACGAACTCACGACGTTGTCGTGTCCGCTGCTGGACCAGGATACGGTGTCCCGCCGTGCGCATCGGTGGGTATCGAATGCCGACGCGCAAGGAAGGCTGCTTGGCGCATGGCGCACGGAAATTGGCGAGCTATCGCGGATCGTCGTGCTGCGCGGCTTCGGGACGAGGGATGAATTGCAGCATGAACGCGATCGGGCATTGCATGCCGAGCGACCTTTCGGGATTGAAAGCGCATCCGTTCGATTGGACATGGAAAGCTATGCGCTGTTTCCTTTTCTACCCGACATCGAACCGGGCGCATTGGGCGGCTTCTACGAGATTCGCCGCTACTGGCTGAAAGCCGGCGGAATTGCGCCGACCCTTTCCGCGTGGGAACGTGCGGTGGGCCCGGCCAAAGCCTATACGTCGCATCTCGTTTGCAACATGTATGCGCTCGATGGGCCGCCGCGCATCACGCACATCTGGGGATTCCCGAGTCTGGAAGCACGCATGGCGTTGCGAAAGCAACACTATGCAGCGGGCCTGTGGCCGCCGGCAGGGGGGCCGGAGCAGATCGAAAGGGCGACGTCGACGATCGGCCTGCCGGAGGCGTGGTCGCCGTTGCGTTGAAGGCGCCGTGGGTGCCAGATGCGGTAAGCAATGCCAAGCGATATCCACGGAGACGGCATCGAGAAGCCATGTTGCGACGCGCCGGACGAAACGCCGCAACGGAAACCGCTTCAACTCGTCCTTTCACATCTCTTCCTTGATCACGCCCGTCATCGCGATGACGTTCATGCGTTGCGCTCGCAAACATGCGTTGCACCGCCCGCGCTGGATGTCACGTGTTTTCAGTGCGCCAAATCGGTCATCGGCCCGTTCAACATTTACGCATCGAGAAATCGCTCGACCATGACCACGACCATGCGTCCGGCGAAATTTTCGGGGGGATGCCAGAATGTCGTCCTGGTCTATCATTCACGATTTGCCACGCGCGGTCGGTCACAGTGCGCGATCAGCGAGTACTTCGATATCAGGTCGCTGTTCAAGCCGTTGACCAGGAGTGGCGGCGAACCGCAACCGACAGTCGGCACACCATCACCGAAATGAGCGATTTGAAACACGCAGTCTCTCTCGAGACCCCGAATGGCCCCGATTCCTCCCGTCGCCGCTCGCTGATCGCCGCTTGCGGCGCACACGCCGTGCACGACGGGTTGACCGACGTCATTTACGTGCTGCTGCCGATCTGGCAGGCGCAGTTCGCGATCAATTACGCGCAGATCGGCTTGTTGCGCGGGCTCTATTCCGGCGTGATGGCGGGTTTTCAGTTGCTCGCCAGCCGGGCAGCGCGGCGCTGGGGCCGGGAGCGCTTGCTGGTGGCCGGGACGGCCCTCGCGGGCATGGCCTACCTGATCGCGGGGCAGGCCGGCGGGCTGACGGTACTGCTGATCGCGCTGGTACTGGGCGGACTGGGCGCCAGCACGCAGCATCCGCTCGCATCGTCGATGGTCACCGATTCCTACGAGGCGGGCGGAGGCGTGAAGGAGGCGCTGGCTCAATACAACTTCTCCGGCGACATCGGCAAGACGCTGATACCCGGCCTGATCGGCCTGCTGTTGACGGTCGTGACGTGGCGAACCGGCGCCACGCTGATCGGCGTGCTGGGCGTGGTTTCAGCGGGCCTGCTGTGGTGGCTGATTCCGTCGAGCGGCTCGTCGCGGGCGGCGCGCGACAAGACGCCGAAAACGCCCGCGGGCAGCGGTTCGGCCGGCGGCTTGCACGCGCTGCTCGCGACCGGCACCCTCGACAGCGCCGTGCGGATGGGCTTTCTGACGTTCCTGCCGTTCCTCCTCAAAAGCAAAGGGGCCGGCACTGCCGGTATCGGTCTCGCGCTGACGTTGCTGTTCGTGGGCGGCGCGTTCGGCAAGCTGTTCTGCGGCTATCTGGGCGCGCGCATCGGGATGATGAAGACGGTGTGGCTCACGGAGTCCGCCACGTCGCTGTTGATCGTGCTCGCCGTGTTCTCGCCGCTCTTCGCGATGATGGCGATGCTCCCGCTGCTTGGATTGGCGCTGAACGGAACATCGTCCGTGCTCTACGGTGTCGTGCCGGAGCTGGCCGGCGTCGGCAAGCGCGAGCAGGCGTTCGCGTTGTTCTATACGGGCACGATCGGCGGCGGCGCGCTGTCGCCGGTTCTGTTCGGCCGTCTGGGCGACGTCGCGGGCGTCCCGACCGCGCTGCTGGCGCTGGCCTCGGTCCTGCTGCTGACACTTCCGTTATCGTGGTACGTGCAGAAGGGCCTGGAAGCATAGCGCCTGTCCTAGCCGGCTGCGACCGACCTCGCGAACTCGATGAACTGCTCGACGCAGGTTGACGAAAACGGTTCGGACCACGTGACGACCAATTCGAGAACATGCGGCGTCGCCAGCGGCACGTAAGCGACACCCGAGCGTTGCAACGTCGACGTGAAGCTGGGCACGATGGCGACGCCGCGTTCCGCTGCCACCAGCGACACCAGCGTCGTGATCTGCGACGCGGTAGGCCCGATCCGCGGCGCAACGCCCTCGCGGGCGCACAGATCGTCGAGCGCCGCGTTCAGCGCGGAACCGTAGCCCGCGGGGAACGTGACGAAGTTCTCGTTGACGAGTTCACGGAACTCGATCGTCGCCTTGCCCGCGTATCGACTCTGGGCCGGAACCGCGGCGACGAGCGGCTCGATCGACACGACGAGGGACCCGATGCGCGCTTCCGACGTCTTTGCCGCGGCCCAACCGAATCCGACGTCCAGCGTGCCGGCGGCGATCTGCTGGCGTTGACTCGCGGTCGATACTTCCCGAAACGCCAACTCGACTTCCGGCATGCTGCGGCTCGCATGGCGGATGATGTCCGAAAACGCGTCGGACATCGGAATGGAGCTTGCATAGCCGATCACGACACGGCCGACCATGCCTTGCGCCATCTTGCGCGCCGTTGCCTCCGCCTCGTCGACGGCATGAATGACGCTCCTCGCGTGTTCGAGAAACAGCGCGCCTGCCGGCGTGAGCTGGACCGCGCGCGTCGATCGTTCGAACAGCCGGATACCGAGGTCGGTTTCCAGCGCGGCGATATGGCGCGTCAAAGGCGGCTGGGCAATACGCAAACGCAACGCCGCGCGTCCGAAGTGCAATTCGTCGGCGACGGTCACGAAATAGCGGAGGCGGCGTAGGTCGAGCATTTTTGTCGTTTCGGTATCAATGGCCACGAAAACAGTATTGGCGCGCGTGTCGCCCACTCGTCAGACTGTCACACAAACCAGACAGGGCGTCACCAGTGGGCAACAGAACCATTCGATCCGCATTTTTCCTGTGCGGGTTTGCGGCTTTTCTCAATCTTTATTCGACTCAGGGCATTCTGCACGAACTTGCCGCGGCATTTGACGTGAGCCCGGAACAAGCCGGCCAGGGCGTCAGCGCCACCACCTTGGCGGTCGCCATTATCGCTCCGTTCGTCGGCGCGCTGGCCGCCCGCTTCGATCGACGAACGGTCATTTCGTGCGCCGCCGTCGCGTGTGCGCTTCCCGTTCTCTGGTCTGCGCACGCGGCGAGCTTTTCATCGTTCCTCGCCGCCCGCTTTGCCGCGGGCGTGCTGATGCCGTTCATCTTCGCGATCTCGATCGCGTGCATCGGCGAGGTCTTCAGCCACGACGCGGCGACGGAGGTCAGTGCGCTCTTCGTCGCCGGCACGACACTCGGCGGATTCGCCGGGCGTTTCGTGACGAATAGCCTGACGTCCGCGTTCGGCTGGCGCCACGCGCTCGACGTCATCGCGTTCCTGTGTCTGGCAACGGGCCTCGCGATCCATGCGTGCCTGCCGGCGGCCGGCGCCGCGCGTCCGGACGTCGAAGGCGCGTCGGCATCTCGCTGGACGCTCTTGACGCGCGGCCCGCTGCTCGCGTCGTTCCTGGTCGGCGCATGCGTGCTCGCGTCGCAGGTCGCGACGTTCACCTTCGTCGGACTGCGGCTGGCCCGTGCGCCATTTGGCTTCGATACGGTCGAGATCGGCGCGATCTATGCGGTATTTCTCGTCGCGGTCGTCGTCACGCCGCTCGCGGGCCGCGTCGCGGCGCAACGCGGCCCGCGCGATCTCGCCCTTGCGGCGACCGGGCTCGCGATCGTCGGTGCATTGCTGACGGTGTCGAGCAGCGTCATCGCGATCCTGATCGGGCTCGCGCTCAGTTCCACCGCGGTGTTCGTCGAGCAGGCGTCGGCCAACGCGTTCATCTCGCGGGTGGCGCGGGGTGCAAGATCGACGGCGATCGGCATTTACCTTTCCTTCTATTACTTCGGCGGGAGTCTCGGCTCGGTCCTGCCCGTTCCCGCGTGGAATCGCTGGGGCTGGGTGGGCTGCGTCGCATTCGTCGTCGGTGCACAGGCGCTCGCAGGCGCGCTCGTGTTTTTCTTCTGGCGCGGGATGCCTCCCGCCAGCGCAGGCAGACCGCGCTCACCCGAAGTGCGGCTGACCCGGTAGTTCGCTTCAAATCACATCTAGAACCGGAGAGAAAAGGATGGAAACGTTTCAATCGCAAGCGGGGTTGCTCGATATCGTCACGCCTGTGCTTAACGGGATGAAAGGCGGCGTCCTGAAGGAGGCGCTCGTTGCGGCCTTCTCGGCCGAGGAGGAGGCGCTTCGGGACATCGAAGGTGCATTCCGCCGGTTGACGGAGCGCGGCTATTCGGCGCCGGCTCTTCGCACCTTTTTCGCCAGCTGGTCGAAGACCAACAATTCCGCGGCGAGCGTCTCCGGCCTTGCAAACCGGATCACGCTGCTGGCGCGCTCCGACGCCGGTTCGGCGGCGTCGAACCAGCTTCATGACGTATGCGCGAGCCTGCAGCGCATCACCGACGAGGATCTCGGCGCGCTGGGCGGCGTGCTCCATGCCGATCTCTTCTATACGATGGCGACGGCTGCGTGCGGTGACGACACGTGGCTGCTGAAGTCCGCTTGCCTTCCGTCCGCGCAGGCATTCAAGGACTGGACGGATCGTCAGCGGCTGAAGGAACGGGATATCCTCCTCGGCCTGCTTACCACGCTGGTTCACGAGGTTTACACGCACGGTGAAGTCGAGTTCATCCACGATCTCTACAAATCCTGGTTCCACACGCACGTCGGCATTCCGGCCGATCGCGTGCGCCACATCGTCGCGTGGGTCACCGTGCATACCGGCGGGACCGAGAGCAATCACTTCGGGCACGCCGTACAGGCGGTCAACGCGTTCGCCGACGCAATGCAGGTAACGATCGACGCATCGGCCGCGACGACGCTGTTCCAGGACTACCTGCGTCGCAAGGCGACCGTCATGCGCGAGTGCGCGCAAGCGCTCGTCTGACGCAGTGCGGGGTCGGCCCAGGTGCCGACCTGCCGGATTCAGTTCGCACAACTGATTACCGAGGCGAAGCCCACGACCGGCTCGCCTTGCCGTGGCTCCATTTCATTGGTTTTCGCCTACGACGACATGAATACACGCGACATCCCGCAAATCGAGTTGCCGTTGTCGGACCGTGCGCGCAGCGTTACCGCACCGGGCACGTCGAGCATGCGCAGCAAAGCAAACGCATTGAAGGACCGTGGCGTCAAGGTCATCAATTTCGCTGCCGGAGAACTTTCTTTCGATGCATGCCCGCCCATGAAGGCGGGCGCGATCGATGCGGTGGAAAGCAGGCGCAATCGTTATACGCCGCCGATCGGATTGCCACAACTCCGAGAAAAGCTCGCGGAAAGCGTGAGCCGGCGATGCGGGGCGATGTTCACGGCAGACGAGATCGCCGTCACGGCGGGCGCGAAGCAGGCGCTCTTCAATGCGTCGATGGTCCTGCTGAACCCCGGTGACGAAGTGATCGTTCCGACTCCCTATTGGGAGACCTTTCCGACCCAGATCCGGCTCGCCGGTGCGACGGCCGTCTGCGTCGACACGCAGGCCGATCAGTACCGACTGACCTGGCGTTCGGTCGAGGGCGCGCTGACGGACAGAACCCGAATGATCGTGATCAACACGCCCAACAACCCGACGGGAACGGTCTATCAGCGCGAGCAGTTGCTTGGAATCGCAAAGCTCGCGTTCGACCGCCAAATCTGGGTGGTGTTCGACGAGTGCTATCGGCATCTCGTCAGGCATCCGCACGAGCATCACAACATCCTGTCGCTTTTCGAGCCGCTCAGGCGACAGACGGTCCTCGTCGACTCGTTTTCGAAAAGCCAGGCCGTGACTGGCTGGCGCGTCGGCTACGCGTGTGCGCCGGCGCACGTGATAGCCGCGATGCACAATCTGCAGGGGCATACGACGTCGAATCCCAGTAGCCTGTCGCAGTACGCGGCGCTGAGCACGATCACGTCCGGTTCCGACGCATTCATCGCGGAGATCAACCGGTTCCTCGAGCAGCAACTGACCACGGCACGCACGTTTCTGGACCGGATCGCGGGCGTCGCCTATGCCCCGCCGGAAGGCGCGTTCTACCTGTTCGTCGATGTCTCGGAAAAGTTGGGCCGCCATTACCGCGGGCAGCGGATCCGCGACGTCGACCATCTCGCCGAACTGCTATTGACGGAAGCGCACGTCGCTGTCGTTCCGGGCGCCGGCTGCGGCGATTCAAACTGCATCCGGATCTCCTATGCAATCGAACATGAAGAATTGATCGAGGGCCTGCTTCGCCTCGGCCGGTTCGTGGCGGAGATCGACGTCGATTGAACCCGACGGTTGGCGCCGCCACACGGCCCGATCGGCTTGTCGAGTAGCGCCGACATTGGGGGCGCCGATCGTGCAAGCCTCATCACGATCGACACATTCATCAATCGAGGAGGAAGACATGGAGCATTCGACGCACGCTTTCATCGATTACGTCAACGACGCACTGATCGACGTGGAGGACAGGCGGCTCGTCGACGCGCTGCTGACCGGCTTCGAAAATAATCGCGACAGGTTGCGCGAATACCGGAAGACCTATGAAGGCATCACGTCGGGAAAATGGACCACCGACTCGCTTTGTACCTTTTTTTGCGGATGGCGCAGCCCGGATGGCGCCGCCCATGCCGTATCGAGCATCATCGTGCGTCTCCTGCAGGAATCAGAGTCGCTCGATGGCGAACGGAACAAGGTGAAGATGCTGACAGCCGCGCGACACTGCGGCGAGATCATCGTCGAGGATATCGGCCTCGGCGAGCTGCACGGACATCCACACCATTCGAAGCTGTATCACCGGATGGCAACCGCCATCTGCGGTTCGGACAACTGGCGCCTGCAGGACCGGTTTCTCGATCCCGTCACGAAGGAATTCTCTGCATGGGTCGGACAGAAGCGCCCGCTCGCACCGGACCTGATCGAGGCCATCGAGATGATGGCGATGACCGAGCTGTTCAATACGGGCGAATACAACCTGATGACGCCGATGTGGAAGAAATGGATCCGCGAGTCCTTCTCGGTCACGGCGACCGAGGTCAACCGGATCGCATCGTTTCTGAGCGTGCATTGCGGAAGCGTCGAAGCGCGGCATTTCAGGCACGCGGCCGACGCGCTGACGCTTTATGCGGAAGCGTCGAACCAGGAGATCAACTATCGCCGTATCGGCATGCTGTCCGACGAGTACGTGATCCGGGCATGCGAGCACCTTGGAAAGATGGCATCGGTGCTCCGCGCGTAACGGGCCAGGGAAACGAGCCGGCGGGCCGCATCCCGGCGCGATAGGCGAGGCCGGAGCGGGAAGCCGCCAGTGCCTGCCGGCGAATGCATTCGCATCCTGCTTCGCCAGATGAATGAGTCCAACGCTCGCCGCGGCGAGCGACTGAATCGAGGTCAACAAACATGCGTATCGAATCGGATTCGATGGGTTCCATCCAGGTCCCGTCGGAAAAATACTGGGGTGCACAAACCGAGCGTTCCATCATGAATTTCCCGATCGGCCAATCCCGCTTCAAGTGGGGAAGATCGATCATCCATGCAATGGGCATCCTGAAGAAGGCCGCGGCGCTGGCGAATCTCAAGCTCGGCGAATTGCCGGAGGCGATCGCCATCCCGATCTCGGAGGCGGCGGACGAAGTGATCTCCGGGGCGCTCGACGATCATTTTCCGCTGGTGGTGTTTCAGACGGGCTCGGGCACGCAGTCGAACATGAATGTCAACGAGGTCATCTCCAATCGCGCAATCGAAATGAAGGGCGGGGTGCTCGGCAGCAAGACGCCGATTCATCCGAACGATCACGTCAATCGCGGCCAGTCGTCGAACGACACGTTTCCGACTGCGATGTATATCGCGGTCGTCACGGAACTGTTCGACACGTTGTTTCCGAGCGTGATGGCATTGCGCGATACGTTGCTGGAGAAATCCGAGCGGTATTTCGACGTCGTGAAGGTCGGGCGCACGCACTTGCAGGACGCGACGCCGATCACGTTCGGGCAGGAGATCGGCGGCTGGGTGAAGCAGATCGACTATTCGCTCGCGTCGATTCGGACCAACCTGACTGGGCTGTACGATCTCGCGATCGGCGGCACGGCCGTGGGCACGGGGCTGAACGCGCATCCGCTGTTTGGTGACACGTGCGCGGCCATCATCGGTGAACTCACGGGGCATCCGTTCCGGTCGTCGGCCAACAAGTTCTTTGCGTTGTCCGCGCACGACGCGCTCGTCAGCACGTCCGCGGCGATCCGAACGCTCGCGATGGCACTGCTGAAGATCGCCAACGATGTTCGCTGGCTGGCAAGCGGGCCGCGCTGCGGGATCGGCGAGATTCATATTCCCGAGAACGAGCCAGGCTCGTCGATCATGCCGGGGAAGGTCAATCCGACGCAATGCGAAGCGCTCACGATGGTTTGCACGCAGGTATTCGGCAACGATGCGACCGTCGCATTCGCCGGGAGCCAGGGAAATTTCCAGCTCAACGTGTACAAACCGGTGATGGTCCACAACGTGCTGGAGAGCATCACGCTGCTCGCCGACGCGTGTCGCGCGTTCAACGTGCATTGCGCGGTCGGCATCGAGCCCAATCTGCAGCAGATGGACGAGAACCTCGAAAAGAATCTGATGCTGGTCACCGCGCTCAATCGTCACATTGGCTACGACAACGCAGCGATCGTCGCGAAGACGGCTCACCGCGAAGGGAAATCGCTGAGGGAAGTCGCGAATGCGCTGGGATTCGTCGCACCGGAGGATTTCGACCGATACGTCGTGCCGCTCGACATGACGCGATCCTGAAAGGGTATCGACGAGGGGACCGATCGCTGTTTGCTCTATGTCGAGGCCGGTTCGGACGGGGGCATGATTCACGGCCGCACGAGCCGCGATGCCTCGGCATCGATGGAATCGTCGATCTGGTGCCGGGCACGCGATGAACGCCCACAATCGTTCTGGAGAGGGCCTGGCGCATGCGTCAGGCCATTTCTCCAGTTGAAGGCTTCAAATCAGGAGAGGGAGCTGTCGCCAGCGTCGGCTCCACGACGGCGCCGTGCTCAGCCGTCGAGCCAGCGTCGTCCTCAGCACCGCGTACCGCCGGCAACGCAACCCGCACATAAAGAAATGCGCGCCGTTCGCGATCGGGCAGCACTTGCGGCCCGTAGCTGATCCTTACCGCCCCGTCGTCGATCTCGCCGGCCTGCGCAAAGCGCCACGCACCGGGATCGCTGTCGAGCAGGAATTCGGCGCGCGCATACGCGTGCGGCTCGAACAACTCGGGAATCGTCACCGTTTTTCCGTCGAGCCTGTCGAGCAATGCTTCGACCACGTTGAAGCCGTAGCCGTCGCGCACGATGTCGCAGATGAAGCTGCCCGCGATGCGCGGATTCAGTTCGATCACGTGCGGCACGCCGTCGTGCACGATGCAGTCGAGATGCACGGGCCCCCACGTGAGCCCGGCGGCGGCGGTCGCGCGCGTGCCGACGTCGATCAGCGCGCGCAGCGTGTTGGCGTCGAGATCGAGTTCGGACGTATACCCGCGTTCGAGAAAACCCGCGCCATGCCGCTTGAGCTTGCGCAGTGCGCCGACGTAGCGGCCGTCGAAATACTCGACGCAGTATTCGCTGCCCTCCAGGAATTCCTCGATGACGATCCGCTCGGTCGCAAGCGATCGTGCATCGGCCTGCACGGCGGCGAGCGCATCGAGCTGCGCGCGCACGGCGGCGATGTCCTCGCAGCGGCGCACGCCGTCGCTCGCGGAGCCTTCCGACGGTTTGACGACGACCGGAAAGCGCAACGGGGCGGCGGCCGCCGCGAGCGCCGCCGGCGCGGCCAGCGTACCCGACACGAACTGCGCGGCCGGGATGCCGTGCGCGGCGAGCAACGCCTTCTGGTTCGACTTCGACACCGCGTGCGCGACGTGCCGCGCATCGGGGCCGGGCAGCCCGAGCGCATCGGCAACCCATGCGGCGGTGCGCGCATAGGTGTCGTGCGCGGTCGTCACGCGCAGCGTGTCGAGTTCGTCCGGAAAGCGTGCGCGCAGCCAACCGGCGAGCTGGTCGGCGTCGGGCGCGAGGTTGACCGTCTCGACGCCCGCGGGAAACACGCCGTCGAGACGATGGCCGGGCGCGGTGACGACGGTCACGGCCACCTGGCGCGCGAGGGCGGCGCGCACCAGCGCGACGCTGCTGCCGGTGGCGCGTGCGCCGATCACGATGAGTCGCTTCATGGTGAATCCTTGATCGAGGACGGGAGAGCTAGCGTGCGCGCCGGCGCAGGTGCTGCGCTTCGAGGCGGGGCAGCAGATGCTGAACGACGCGCGGCAACGTATAGATCGGCAACTGCGCGCACGCGAACACGAGCGCCATGGTCGGCGTGGCGGCCAGTCCGAGCGCGGCCCACATCAGCCCGACGTTGCGATTGGCGACGATCAATGCGACGTTCAGGCGCGTGCGGACATCGCCGGGCGTGAGCCCGTACGCGACGATCTGGAAACCGGCGTTGACGGCGAACGCGAGGGCGATCGCCGTCAATGCGCGGTGCGGCGCGTCGATGATCGACTGCTGCATGCCGGCCATCGTGCCGAGCGCGAAGATCAGCAGCGCGACGACGACGATCGCGTCGATCGGCGTCGCATGGCGCGCGAGTCGCGCGCCGGCAAAGCGCCGCACGAGCAGCGCGACGCCCTCGGCGCTGCCGATCAGTAGCGCGAGCCGCAGCGCGAGGCTCGACGGCGAGATCGACACCACGGCGTCGTGACTGAACCAGGCCGTCAGCAGCGGCGCGGTCAGCGGCACGAACACCATCGACGCGAGGGTCGCGACGAGCGCGACACTGGCGTCGAGCGACAGCATCCGCGCGATCGTCGACGTGCCGCTCGATGGCGGCGCGCAGTACGCGATCACCAGCGCGACGACCCAGTCGTACGGCAAACCCGCGAGCCGCGCGGCGACGCCGAGCGCGATCGGGCACGCGATCATCGTCAGCGCGGGCAGCAGTAGCGACACGGCGGGGCGCCGCGCGACCGCGCGCACGGCGCTCGGCTCGACGCGCAGCAGCGTGCCGAGCACGAACAGGAACACGGTAACGGGCATCAGCGGCCGCGCGAGCGCCGCGAGCGGCGGCACCAGCAGCCCGAGGCCGACGCCGCACGCGAGCACGGTCGGGCCGCGCCGCACCAGCGCGGCAATCAGTGCGCGCACGGACGAACCTCGGGCCGGCGGCGAACGGGAGTGAAGCCGAAGCGGGCAGCGAATGGCATGCGGATTCCTCGGAAGGGGCCAGCACGGAATACGCGCTAGGCTAATCCGGATGGTGGGCGAAGTAAAATGATATAAACTGAATCGGTAACAAGAGAAACTGATATGAACATCCCATTGCTCGAAACTTTCCGGGCCGTCGTGCAGGAAGGCAGCGCGTTGCGCGCGGCCGAACGGCTCGGCTGCACGCAGTCGAACGTCACGGCGCGGCTGCGTCAGCTCGAGGAATCGCTCGACGCACCGCTGTTCGACCGCCATGGCAAGCGGCTGGTGCTGAACGATGCCGGGCGCCGGCTGATGCCGTATTGCGACCGCATCCTGCGTCTCGTCGACGAAGCGACGCAGGTGGTGCGCGAAACGCCGGTTGCCCGTAGCTTCCGGCTCGGATCGATGGAAAGCACGGCCGCCACGCGGCTGCCTGCGCTGGCCGCCGCGCTGAAGGAGCGCGACCCGGCGCTCGGCCTCGCGGTGCAGATCGGCAGCGAGCCCGATCTGGCGGATGCGCTGCTGCGCGGCCGGATCGACGCGGCGCTCACCGCACGCGCGGTCGTGCGGCCCGGGCTGCGTTACGAGCCCGCGTTCGCGGAGGACATGGTGCTGGTGAGCGCCGCGACCGTCACGCGCCGGCAACTGCTGGCCGACAACGCGGTGCGCCTGCTCGCGTTTCACGACGGCTGCCCGTACCGCGCGGTCGCGGAGCACTGGCTGAAGGCGCGCGGCGTCGCGATCGAATCGGTGTCGTCGTTCGGCACGTTCGGCGCGATCCTCGGCTGCGTGGCGGCCGGGATGGGCGTCGCGATCCTGCCGAAGCGGATCACGACCGAGCACGTGGCGCGCAAGGAACTGCGCGCGCATGCATTCGACGATCTCGACAGCGTGACGACCTACCTCGTCACGCCCGACGAAACGCCCGCGCTGCCGGAACTCGACGCGTTGCGCGCGGTGCTCGGCCGGCAGGCCGGTGCGCTGCTCGCGCGCTGACACGGGCACGCCGCGACCCTAGACCGGCGCGACCGCGCCTTCGTCCGCGAAGAAATCGGCCTCGATTTCGCGAATCCGCCGGCAATCCTCGAGCAGCCGTTCGAAGGTCGGGCTATACAGGCCGACCGTGCCGAGCGCCGTTTGCAGGTCGGTGGTCACGCGCAGCGTGTCGCCGACCTTGATCCACTGCTTGAGCCCGACGAACGACGGCAGCGCCTGAATCGCCTGCCACGTGAAATCCTGCCGCAGCACGCCGTTGCGCGACGACAGCAGCAGCACGTGACCGCAGTACCCGCGAAAATCCGTCGGCGCGGCGACGTCGCCGAACAGCCGCTCCGGATGCAGCACTGCTTCGACGGTGGCCGATACGTGATTCTCGCCGCTGACCGCGCTCGTCAGCCGCGGATCGAGACTGCCGTGCAGCCGCGCGTTCAGCTCGACGATGGTCGGGCCGTCGGCCGTATCGAACAGCTCGAGGTGGGTCGGCCCGAAGCGCACGTCCAGCGCATCGAGCACGTCGGCCGCGTAGTCGAGCAGCGGTGCGTAGCGCGGGTCGGCATGGTTCAGCACCAGCATCTTGTCGAGCCGCGGCGCGTGCGTGCGGTCGCGATGCACTTCCCACAGGCTGACCACGCGATGGCGGCCTTCGAACGACACCGAATCGACGATGTATTCCTGCCCCTCGGAATAGCTTTGGATCACGATGTCGTCGTTCGGCTGGTTGTACAGCGAACGGGTGTTCAGCACGTCGCGCGCGGCGGCCTCGACCTGCTCGAGCGTTCGGCAGATCTTCACGCCGGCCACGCCCGCGCTGCGCGCCGGCTTCACGACGAGCGGCAGTGTGCGCTGCGCGCGCGCCCAATCGAGCGCTTCATCGACCGACGTGCTGTGGAAGTGCGCCGGCGCGCGCAGCCCGGCCTGGCGAATGCGTTCGTTCATCGCGAACTTGTCGCGTCGCGCGGCGGAGGTGGCGAGCGGGTTGCGATACGGCACGTCGAGCCGCTCGGCCAGCGTGTCGGCCAGCTCGAGCGCCGCGTCGAGGCCATGCAGCACCGCGCCGATCCGCAGGTCGCCCAGTTGCGCGAGCGTCGCGTCGATGTCGCCGCGATGCTGGACCTGCCGGATGTAGTCGGACGGCACGAACTGGTCGCGGTAGATGGCCGGCAGATCGGGGTCGCTGATCACGTGCGCGCAACGGATGCCGTATGCGCGAAACGCAGGGGCCAGGTAGGCGGCGGTCGACGCGCCGTCGACGATCAGGACGGTATCGATGAAGCGATGCTGCATGGATTCCTCTCGCTCGGATGGAAAATCGGTTGAAGGAGTGCGTGCGGCAAGGTGCTCAGGCCCGCGTGCCGGTATCGCGGGCGTCGCGAGGCCAGCGCACGGCCAGCACGACGCAGAGTGCGACGAGCACGGCCGCGACGGCGAACGCGCGCGCCGCGCCGGCCACGATCGCCGCGCCCTGGCCGGCGACCAGCGCGCCGAGCGCCGCGACGCCGATCGCGGCGCCGACCTGACGTGCGGTATTGAGGATCGCGGACGCGGTGGCCGAGCGGCCGGCCTCGACGCTGCCGAGCATCGTCGACGTCAGCGCGGGAATCGCGATGCCGCCGCCGATCGCCATCGCCGCGAGCCCCGGCGCCAGCAGCGCGTACGGCGTGTGCGCGGCGAGCGTCCGCCACAGCCACACGTAGCCGGCGAGCGACACGGCGAGGCCGACGATGACGGTCGCGCGGAATCCGTGGCGGACCGCGAGCCGCGCGCTCGCGATGTTGGCGAGCATGATGATCGTGAGCGGCGCGAGCGCGAGCCCCGATTCGGTTGCCGTGAAGCCGCGCGCGTTCTGGAAATAGAGGCTGAGCGAGAAGATCAGCCCGTAGAACGCCGCATTCGTGATCGCGCCGATCGCGAGCACGCCCGGCACGCGCGCGATCCGGAAGAACGCGAGTTGCAGCATCGGCGCGGCCACGCGCCGTTCGATCGCGATGAACGACGCGCCGAGCGCGACCGACGCGATCAGCGCGCCGGCCGCGTAAGGGTCGCCGATCCCGTGCGCCCCGGCCCGGATGATGCCGCCCGTCAGCAGCCCGAGCACGAGCACCGCGACGAGCTGGCCGACCGGATCGAACAGCCGCGTGCGCGCGGCGGCCGAATCCTGCACGTGGCGCAGCGTGAGCCACAGCCCGAACGCGCAGATCGGCAGGTTGATGAAGAAGATCGCGCGCCAGCCGAGCGAATCGATCAGCAGGCCGCCGAGCGTCGGCCCCGCCGCGCTGATCGCGCCGCCCGTCGCGCTCCACCACGCGACGGCCTTCACGCGTGCGGCGGCATCGTTGGCGCACGCATGCGTGATGAGCGCGAGCGACGTGGGCAGGATCATCGCGGCGCCGACGCCTTGCGCGACCCGCGCGACAACCAGTGCCGCCAGCGACGGCGCGAGCGCGCAGCCGAGCGATGCGAGCAGGAACAGCGCAAGGCCGTACGCGAACAGCCGGCGGCTGCCGAAGCGGTCGGCCAGCGTGCCCGACGTCAGCAGCAGCGCGGCGAACGACAGCGTGTAAGCATCGACGATCCACTGCAGCCCGTGGACGCTCGATCCGAACGCGTGGCCGAGGCTCGGAATCGCGACGTTGACGACGGTCACGTCGAGCTGGACGATCGCGAAGCCGAGGCTCGCGGCCGCGACGGTCGGGAAGATGGCGCGCAGCGACGTGCGCGGCGAACCGGTGGTGGCGGTGGCGGTCAGCGCGCGGTCGACGCGGTCGAGCGCCGGGGCACGGTCGCTCATCGCGGCTCCCGGTGCGTGCGGGACTTGTGGATGGTGCGGGACGGCAGGCGGTATCGATTCATCTGGCAGGTTTCCGTATGGCGCATCAAGGGAGCCGGCTGCCCGTCGGGCGCCAGCCGCGGCGTCGAATCCGACAGAAAACTAGCATCGACCCATTGGCGAATACAAATAATAAGCAACGATTTTTTAACAAGTATTCGTGTTAAGGGTCGGCACAAAACGCGGTGAACCGGTTCCGTCCGCATTGCTGAACTTATATCGATAATTTTTGTTTGCAATCGAATTAATATCATTTCGAAATGCAATGACGGTCTCCTAGTCTTGTCGAGCGCTTCGCCCCGAGGACGGCGGCGCGCGGCGGCGATGCCATGCCGCTCTTCGAACCAGATCTTTATACGAGAGACCTATGACCTATCTCGCAGATGCACGCATCGCCTTGACGGCAGCGGAATCCGCTCACATCCGCACGACGCTCGGCGCGCTGGATTACGACCCGGCCGGCGGCGCAGGCTATATCAGCGCAGTTCGCAAGCTGGCCTACAACGCGTTTCCCGACCGGATCGTCGACGCATTCGACCGGGCGAAGGCGCCGACGGCGGACGCGCACGGCTCGATCGAGATCGACAACCTGCCGATCGACGACGGCGTGACGGGCAGCCCGCGATTCGAGGAAACCGGCCGTTCGTTCAAGGCCGGCGTGCTCAGCGAGAACGTGCTGGTCGCGTTGAGCACGCTCGCCGGCGAGCCGTACTCGATCGCGCACGAAGGGCGCGAGCTGGTGAACAACCTGACGCCGCACAAGGCGACCGCGCGCGACTACACGGGCCTCGGCTCCGAGGTCGAGCTCGACTTCCATATCGAGAACGCCGCGCAGGCGCACATGCCGGAAGGCGACACGTCGCCGTTCGCGCTGCTGCTGCTGGGCGTGCGCAGCGAGGCCGGCGGCGGCCCGTACACGCGGCTCGCCGATGCGCGCCGCGCGCTGCAACTGCTGTCGCCGGACGATATCGCGCAACTCTACGACGAGCACTACATCATCCGCGTGCCGTACCGGTGGCGCGGCGCGACGCCCACGCCGCGCGACAACACCGACCTGAGCGCGGTGCTGTCGGGGCCGCTCGACGCGCCGCGCGTGACGGTCGCGTTCTATCCGGACATGGTGCTGGCCGTCAACCCGCGCGCGCAGGAAGCGCTGGCCAACCTGTATCGCGCGGTGCGCGAGGTGTCGTTCGGCGTGCAGGTGTCACCGGGCAAGCTGGTGCTGATCAACAACCATTTCACGCTGCATTCGCGCGACCGCTTCGATCCGCAGTACGACGAGAACGACCGCGCGTTCCGCTGGGTACAGCGCGTGTTCGTCGCGCGCAGCCTGTGGAATTTCCGTGCGTTCACGCCGCTGCAGGCACGCGTGTTCGACCCGAAGGCGGTGTATGCGGGCGAGTCGGCGCACGCGAGGCCTCCGTCGCCCGTCGTGCAACCGGTGCCGCGGCGTGCGGCCGCGGTCGAACTGGACGCAACGCCTGCGTGACCGAGCCGGCGGGGCAGCGACTGGCTTCGGACGTTGCCGGCCCGCTGCCCGCGCCTGCTTCGCGCATCCCCGAATAAAAACAGGATTCCACAAGACATGAGAAGAAACGCTTTTCCCGTCGCACGCATCGCACGCCTCGCCCGCGTGCTGGCCGCCGCGCTGATCGCCGCGAACGCCGTCGCGGTACACGCCGCGTCGTTCGACTTGAGTCCCGAGCAGCCGGCACGGCAGCGCGGCGCGGTGAATCCGGCGGTCGAGCAGGCGCTGCCGGCCGGCTTCCGGTTCGCCGAGGCGAACACGCTGACGATCGGCATCGCGCCGAACCTGCCGCCGCTCAGCACCTATGCGACCGACGCGCGCACGGTGGTCGGCTTCGATCCCGATCTCGCGCAACTGATCGCGGACAGCATCGGCCGCAAGCTGAAGATCGTGCCGCTCGCGTGGGCCGACTGGCCGCTCGCGCTGCAGTCCGGCAAGGTCGATGCGGTGATCTCGAACGTGACGGTGACCGAGCAGCGCAAGGAGAAGTTCGACTTCTCGACCTACCGGAAGGATCAGCTCGGCTTCTACGTGAAGACCGGCAGCAAGCTTGCCGCGATCCGCGAACCGAAGGATGTCGCGGGGCTGCGCGTCGTGACCGATTCGGGCACGAACCAGGAAAAGATCCTGCTCGAATGGAATCGGCAGAACGTCGCGCGCGGCCTCGCGCCGGTCGAGATCCAGTATTACGCGGATGCGGCCGAGCGCTGGGTCGCGCTGCAGTCGGGCCGGGTCGACACGATCTTCAGCGTGAACTCGATGCTCGCGTACCAGGCGTCGCTGCGCGGCGATGCAAAGCTGATCGGCACCGTGAGCGGCGGCTGGCCGCGCACCGCGGATATCGCGATCACGACCCGCAAGGGCAGCGGCCTCGCCGAGCCGCTGACGCTCGCGATCAATGCGCTGATCGCGAACGGCAGCTACCGGAAGGCGCTCGACCACTGGCGGCTGGATGCCGAGGCGATCGACCGGTCGCAGACCAATCCGCCGGGGCTGCCGCGCACCTGAGTACGGCACGCGGCGGGGCGCACGTGAGCGTCGTCGTAGCCGTCCTCCGCCCCGATTGCGTTGAAGTCGGTATTCACCGGCAACGTGAAACGGCCGTCGCGATCCGGCTACGGTGTGGCGCCGGGCTGTTTCGTGTCCGGCCCGCTGCCGGCGATCTCGATCGTCGTTTCCCAGCGGAAATAGCCCGATACGGCGCCGTCGCGATCGAGCACCGCGAAATCGGCCGTGCACGTGGTGGCGCCCGGGGCCAGCACCTCGCCGCGCCAGAAATGGTCCTTCATCGGCTGGCACGACGGATGCAGCAGGTCGTCGCCGTTCGGCACCGCCGTGGCGGCGTCGCGGATCTCCGCTTCGATCGGCGCGACGATGCCGGCGTCCTTCAGCGCGAACCGGACGAACAGCACGGTCACCTCCGCGCGCAGCGCCAGCGCGGTTTCGCGCAGATGAAGCCGGTCGCCCGGCGACAGGCCGGCAAAGAGCCGGTTGTCGTGGTGGCTGACCTGCCCGGCGTCGCCGGGGCTCAACACGTAGATGTGCCGGCCGTCGATCACGGTGGGCGCGTCGGCGTCCCGGCTCGCATCGGGATAGGCCGCCAGCAGCGTGACGGCGTCGACGATCGCGAGCGCATCGCAACGTACACCAGACATGAGCACGTCCTCCGCAACAAGGGGCGGGACGGGCGGCCGTCGTGCGGCCGCCCGCGTGCCGCGATCAGTTATGGATCGAGATGAACGGATCCCACGAGAAGCAGCCCTGGCTCTGGCAATTGCGATCGATGATCTGGAACAGGAAATGGTAGGTCACGCGGCCAACCTTCAGGCATTCGGACGACCAGTAGTAGTTCGCGACCTTCTGGCACGTCGGCACTTCGGGCTTGCTGGTGTTCGGCACCGGAATCGACGCCTCCGCGACGCGCGGCGTCGGCGTCGAGATCAGGTCGTTGCCGACGTTGCCGATGAACTTGTAGAACACCACCTGGTTCTCGAAGCCCAGCGACAGGCTCGTTTCGCGCCAGCGGATCAGGTCGCCGACCTGCGCCTTCAGGTCGAGCTCGCCGCCCGCCTGGCCGGAGATGACGTTGTCCTGGTTGGTCACCATATAGACATAGTGCCAGTCGATCAGCGTGGGCGCCGCCGGATTCTTGCTGGGATTCGGATATTTTTTGAGAATGGTTTCGGTATCGAACGAAACGAGCACATCGGTAACGCGTGACATAGAAGCTCCCGTTTGAAGTAATGGGACTTATCGTTGCGCGAATTGCTTCGTGCGGCCACCATCGCCTTGTGCAGCAAGGCTTTTCACCGATATCGACACGTGCGGAAGCGACCGCGAATGCAGATTATCCCGTTTGATTGCTTGTGGAAGCTGTAAAAGTAAACAGGTCGATAAAATGATTTATCGGGTTAATTTTAAAATCGGAATCAATCGATTCGATGCGTGACACAAATATCGCGACATTGAATCTGTTAATTGATTGGCCGATGGTTGGCGGGGCCGGGAAGGGGGGCTTACCGATACGTCCAGAGCCGGTGCAGCGCGAACGTCGTCGGCGGGATCAGCAGCGCGATCGCGACGACGCTCATCGTGCGCGACGCATCCAGCGCCTCGGCGGCGCGCGCGAGCAGCAGCGTTTCGACGAACCCGGCGAGCGTGACCGCGAGAAAGCGCGTCGCATTGCGGGTGCGTACCGTCGACGAGAAGCTCCACAGCGTATTCGCCAGATACGAGAACACGGTGGCGCAGAGGAACGCGACCGCATTCGCGGTCACCGGTGTCGCATCGCGCAGCGCGAACAGCGCTGTCGCGACCAGCGTGTGAATCGCGGTCGAGCAGAGCCCGGACACGCCAAAGCGCACGAGCCGCGTGCGCTCGGCCTGGAGCAGGCCGATCATGGCGCCGGTGCGTTCAGCGCGCGCCGATGCGCGGCCGGGCCGGCTGCACGCGCCGGCGTGCGGGCTGGCGGCGTGCATCGCGCGCGACCGGCAGTTCGATCACCTTGCCGTGCGCCTGGTAGCGGCGGCGGATCAGGTAGACGGGCCGTTGCTTCGATTCGTCGTAGATGCGCCCGACGTATTCGCCGACGACGCCGATCCCGATCAGCTCGATGCCGCCGATGAACAGCGTGACCGAGATCAGCGACGCATAGCCGAGCACCGGATTGCCGAACAGCAGCGTGCGCAGGATGATGAACGCGCCGTACACGAACGCGAGCGCTGCGATGCCGATGCCGATGTAGGTCCAGCTGCGCAGCGGCACGGTGCTGAAGCTGGTGATGCCTTCGAGCGCGAAATTCCACAGCTTCCAGCCGGAGAATTTCGAGTGCCCGGCGCTGCGCGGGTCGCGCTGATATTCGACGATCACGGTCTTGTAGCCGACCCACGCGAACAGTCCTTTCATGAAGCGGTGCCGCTCGGGCAGGTTGCGCAGCGCGTTCACGACCTTGCGGTCCATCAGCCGGAAATCGCCGACGTTCTCCGGCAGCTTCACGTCCGACAGCAGGTTGTGCACGCGATAGTAGATCGCGGCGGCGGTGCGCTTCGCGAACGAATCGCACGCGCGGTTGCTGCGCTTGGCCGCGACGACCTCCGCGCCGTCGCGCCAGTGTTCGATCATCACCGGAATCAGGCTCGGCGGGTCCTGCAGGTCGGCGTCGAGCGGGATCACCGCATCGCCGGCCGCTTCGTCGAGGCCGGCCGTCAGCGCGGCCTCCTTGCCGAAGTTGCGGGTCAGGTCGATCACGCGCACGCGCCGCTCGGCGGCGCCGATCCGGACCAGGCGTTCCAGCGTGTCGTCGCGGCTGCCGTCGTTCACGCAGACGATCTCGAAGCGGATCGCGTCGATCGCGCTCAGCAACGGAATCACGACGTCGAAGAAGCGCTCGACGGCTTCGCCTTCGTTGTAGAACGGCACGACCAGCGAGACGAGCGGCGTGTAGATGGATTCCCGCATGATGATTCCCCTTGTGATGTCGCTTTACCTGCCGGCGCCGAGCGTCGGGCGGCCGGTGCGGCGCATGCCGTGCGCCGGGCGGTGGTGTGGCCGGAGCCGGTGGGTGAACCCGGTCTCGGTCGAGGTGTCGCGCGCGTCGGGCATCGACGGCACGTCGCGTCTTTCCCGGGCGATCCGGCTGACGAGCAGCGCGAGCGACGCGAGTGTCGCGAGCGGCATGAACTGGAACGACAGGTGCGGCACGATCGCGAGGCCCGCGAGCGGCATCGGCCACAGCAGCATCAGCCATTCGCGGTCGAAGCGCCGCCAGCCGCGCGTCGACGCATAGCGTGCGTACCACGCGATCACGATGCCGTACCACGTCAGGTCGTAGTCGTACAGATAGGGGCTGACGAGCAGGCATGCGCACGCGAGGGTCGCGGCGCGCAGGGCATACGAGCACGCGCCGCGCCACGCGTAGACGACGGCGACCGCGGCAACCGCCGCCGACAGCAGTTGAAGGCCGCGCGCGACGAGCGCGGGCCAGCCGGCCATTGTCGCGAGCGCGAACATGGTCGGCATGCGTGCGAGCTTCGCGTGACCGGTGCCCACGATCGTGTAGACGTGGGCGATCAGGTGCGCGAACGCGATCCACGGGGCGACGCCGAACGCGAGCGTCGCGAGCAGGGCGCTGACGGCGATCGTCGCGGCCCATGCGGCCAGCGCGCGCCATTGGCCCGCGCACAGCAGCGCGAGCGGGAACAGCACCGCGAGCTGCGGCTTCATCGTCAGCAGCCCGAAACAGATGCCGGCGCAGACGGGGCGGCGTTTCAGCGCGAGCAGGCCGACGGCGGCGAGCGTCGCGGTGAAAAGGCTCGTCTGCCCGACGATCACCGTGAGGAACACGCCGGGGAACGCGAGCGCGCACAGCCACGCGACATCGCGCTGCACGGTCGCGCGCATTGCTGCGGCGAACAGCGCGATGCCGATGCCGAGCCACAGCACGAGCGCCAGCGTGTACGGCAGCCAGCCCAGCGGCGCCACGAGCAGCAGCATCGTCGGCGGATAGAGCCACGGCAGCGTGCCGTCCGCGAGCGTCATCGTCGGGACCGCGAGCTTCTGGACCGCGAACAGCGCGGAGTAATGCCACGCGTCGGCGCCGTGCCCGTGCGCGGCGAGCCATGCGGCGCTCCAGACCGGCGAGAAATCCTGCGACAGCGGCTCCAGCGCGCCGCCGTGCGACAGGTGCACGCGGATCAGGTAAATGGCGATGAACAGCAGTTCCGTCAGCAGCACGGCGGCCGCATAGAGCCGCACGCGATCGCGATTGAGCCAGTGCGGATGGCGGCGCGGGCCGGCGATCGGGAGTTCCGGATGCAGATCGGCATTCGGGTGCGCGTGACGGGCGAACGACGGCGTTTTCATCGTGCGCTCCGCGACGCGAGCGCCGTACGGCGCACGACGACGAACAGCACCGCGAGCAGCACGACCGGCCCGATTTGCGGCAGCTTCATCAGCCGGTTCAGCATTTCGAAGATCGGCAGCAGCCACGCGAGCACGAGAATGCCCTGGTCGCCGGGCAGCCAGCCTTCGTCGAGGCCGTGCGCGATCAGGCAGAAGAGCGCGATGCCGAGCCACGTCAGCTCGTAGTTCCACAGGTACGGCGTCGTCAGCAGCGTGGCGACGGCCAGCACCGCGCCGCGCAACCGCATGTCGCGCGTGCGGCGCCATACGTTGACAGCCGCGGCGAGCGCGACGAGCGCGACCGCCGCCTGGGCGGCCAGCGCGGCCGCCACCGGCGCGCCCGCGAGCCGCAGCGCGGCGAACGGCGTCGGCGACGCGAGCCAGTACGACGCGAGCATGAAATGCTGCGCGCGTACCGTCGACATCGCATGACTCAGCCCGTGCAGCGCGGCGGGGCCGGCCAGCGCGACGCCGGCCGCCGCGAACAGCGTCGCGCTGAGCGCCGCCGCCGCGAAGGTGCGCCACGCACGCGTCGCGATCAGCACGAACGGGAACACGACGGCGAGTTGCGGCTTGATCGCGAGCAGCCCGATCAGCACGCCGGCCAGCACCGGCCGCCTGCCGAGCAGATGCAGCGCGAGCGCGGCGAGGCCGGCGGTCAGGATGCTGTTCTGGCCGAACAGCGCGGACATGCACACCGCCGAATACGCGACGACGACGAGCGCCGCGGCGCGCGGCACGGGAAGATGCGCGCGCAGCCCCGACAAGCGCGAGACGGCGAACGCGTAGCATAAAAGACTGCCCGCGAAAAAGAGGAAGTAAGCGGGCAGGAAAGGCACGAGGGCAACCGGCGCGATGAACAGCAGCATCGTCGGCGGATAGAGCCAGGGAAGCGGCCGGTTTTGCAGATACGCACCGAAGTGCGCGAACTCGGCCTGCAGGAATGACGACGTGTCGTAGGCCGCCGCGGCATGGCCTTGCAACACGAGATGCGATGCGGTCCAGAAGACCGAGAAGTCGGTGCCGGGTCGGGCGGTGGCGTTCGATGTGAAGCCGTCGGTCACGACACCCCAGACGATCAGGAGCGCGACGAAGAGCATCAGCATGATGCAGCTGTACGGAATGATCCGGTCGGCCGTCAGCCATTGAGCACAGCGTATTGCGCGATCGCGCGTTTCACGATTGGCTGTGTACATGATGCCCCGTCTGTGGTTTGGCCGCGTGGTTTGTCGCAGCCGTTCGATGTTGTCGTGCCTGCGGATCGAATCGCGCTGAATTGGCGTTGTCCGGTGAATTCATTGTTGAAGAAAAAATCGCGTGATGCAAACCGCGCACGGCCGGCCGACATTGAATGTGTTCAGCGATTCGGGTGAAAACCGCCGTTTCTGGTATGAGAAAACGCCGCCGCCGGCATTCGTGTTTCTGGCCTGAAACATTCCGCGATTTTTAGCGGCCGGGCATGCCGCGGAACCCGCGATGCCCGGGCGCGCCGCCGCGTCCGGGAAAATCCCGAGAAAATTTTTTTGGACCTTTGTGCAGCGCGATGACGGGGTTTCATGCCGGCTACATGCGCCGGCGCCGCATATATCAAAGTTGAAACATTTCGGCGGCCGGGCGGTTGGCGGGAGGCCGGGTCGATCGCCGAAACCCTTGGTGCGTCTCGATTTCGCCCGGGATGGTCCGCTCTTTGCGTAAGCGTTGGCACGGCAGTCGACGATGTGACGACCGGGCGGTTCGGGCAACAGGCAGCGGAACCGGCTCGCGAATCACCTGCGGAAAAAGTCGGGCCGGAGCGCGTCGGGGTACACGCAGCTCCCGTTCGATCCACCGCGGCAACCGTCGTCGAACGACCCGAGAGACCCGGTCGCTTCAGGGCAATAAGAAATCGGCATGGCAGTACATGGGGAATAAAAATGAAAGACCACAGCACATCGCGGATCGCAAGCCGCGTTAAAGACACATTGCGGCTTTGCCGGGAATTCATCTCCCGTTCAACCGGATTCCATGCGTCGGACGGCCGTCGTGCCGTTCAGTTCGATCGACCTGCCCGGTTCATCCGGCCGGTCGCACCGTACGCGCGTCTCTCATGCTCCGTCTCGCCGATACCCGTTCGCATGGACCGCGGTGGTCCGCCGCGTTTCCGCGACTGATCGTCGGCTTCCGATTTCCAGAGTAGTGCCGGTGGTGCCCACCCCCGACGTCATGACCGACGAAGGGTATTTCATAGCAGTCCGAAAGGAGAACGCTCATGTCAAGAATCATCGAAAAGATCGCGTGGTTCGTCCAGGATCAGGACGGTGTGACGGCCATTGAATACGGCCTGATCGCCGCGCTGATCGCGATCGGCATCGTCGCCGCGCTGGCGACGGTCGGTACGGATCTGAAGACCGTGTTCAGCACGATCGCCGCGGATCTGGACTCGGCGGTAGCAGGCATCTGATGGACGGTACGACGAACGGTTCGCCCGAATCGTCCGGATCGTTCGTCGGCGCCACACGGCATCAACGACATTCCTCGACGTATCGATGCACGGTCGTCCGACCAGCCGGTGCGCGAGGGTTTTGAAAGTCACCACGCAAGGAGAACATCATGTCCAAGTTCATTCAACAAGCCGGCCGTTTCATTCGCGACGAAGACGGCGTGACCGCCATCGAATACGGCCTGATCGCCGCACTGATCGCAGTCGGCATCATCCTCGCGCTGTCGACCATCGGGAAGGATCTGAAGACCGTGTTCAGCACGATCGCGGCCGACCTCGATTCGGCGGTTGCAGGCATCTGATGGAGCGTGCCGTGGACGGCTCGGCTGGTGCAGCGTTCGAGCCGTCCCCGGCGATTCCGTCAACCGGACACCGGAGACCATCATGAAAGCCATCGTGCGTGTCGCCCGTCGCTGGATCGCCGACGAACGAGGTGTGACGTCGATCGAGTATGCGTTGCTCGCGTCGATGTTCGCCATCGCGGTACTGGGCAGCGTCGTCACGCTGAAGGGTTCGCTCGGCGATGCGTACGAGACCATCGCCGCGGCCGTGAGCACCGCCGTGACCACCGCGCTGGCGATGGCTTCCTGATCCACCGATTCGACCCGCGAGGTTCGCCATGTTTCCCGTTGCGCCGCCTTACCCGGTTCCGTTGTGCGTGACGCTGCTCGTGATCGCCGCGGCCAGCACCGACATCGCGACCCGTCGCATTCCGAACCGTCTCGTGCTGCTCGGCCTGGCCGGCGCGCTGGTTGCTCAGTGCCTGTTGCTCGGCGTGCCCGCGGGCGTGCTCGGCTGGCTCGCCGGCGCCGCGACCGGCTTCGGCCTGCTGCTGCCGTTCTACCTGCTGCGCGGCATGGCGGCGGGCGACGTGAAGCTGATGCTGGCGATCGGCGCATGGGTCGGCGCGGAAATGACGTTTTACATCGTGCTGGCCACGTTCCTGGCCGGCGGGATCGGCGCCGTCGCCTACGCGCTGCTGCGCGGGCGGATGCGCCGGATGTGGGCGAACGTGCGCACGCTGGTCGCGCGGCGCTCGCACGCGGCGCGCGCCGAGGCCGCCGACGGCCCGGTCGAGATCGCGTCGGTCGGCACGCTGCCGTACGGCGTCGCGATCGCGGCCGGCACGCTGGGCATGCTGTTCGCGTCGTGCGCATAGCGCGGCGGATCCGAAACGAGGACGCAACGATCATGAACACGAACCATACCGAACCGAGACGCGACGCGCAGGTGGCACGCCTGCCCGATCCGCTGCCGTCGCGGGAGGTCCACACGAAGCTGGGCGCGCAACTGCCGCCGGCGCCGCGCTCGCTAGCGGAAACCGGGTTGAGCATGGCGTTCGTCGCCGGCCTCGTGCTGAAGTCGACGCTGGTGCTCGGCCGCCCGTCGTACGGCGACCTGGTCGAGCGGCACTGCCTGCCGCTCGCGGTGCTCGACGACGTCTTTGCATTCCTGGTGCGCGAGCATCTCGTCGAGCTGACCCATCGCGGCGCGACCGATCTCGACGTGACGTTCCGCCTGACCGATGCGGGCCGCGTGCTCGCGCTCGAGGAGCGGGAACGCAGCGGCTACAGCGGGCCCGCGCCGGTGACGCTCGACGCGTATCTCGCGAGCGTGGCCGCGCATTCGGTGCGCAAGCTGCACATCGGCCAGAGCGACGTGTGGGCCGCGTTCGAGGGCGTCGTGATCGACACGGCGGTGCTCGATGCGGCGGCCGCCGCGCTGAATGCGGGCCGGCCGCTGCTGATCTACGGCCCGGCCGGCAGCGGCAAGACCTTTCTCGCCGAGCGGCTCGGCTCGCTGATGCACGGCCGCGTGCCGGTGCCGCACGCGATCTGCGCGGCGGGCGAAGTGATCCAGGTCTACGACCCGCTCGTGCACGTCGATGCGCAAGCCGCGTGCGGCGGCCAGTCGGTCGATCGGCGCTGGCGTCTGTGCCAGCGCCCGGTGGTGATGTCGGGCGGCGAGCTGACGCTCGACGAACTCGACCTGCGTCGCGACGAAGCGGCCGGCTTCTACCAGGCGCCGCCGCACATGAAGGCGAACATGGGCATGTACGTCGTCGACGATCTGGGCCGCCAGCGCGTCGAGCCGCGCGACCTGCTCAACCGCTGGCTGCGTCCGCTCGATCGCGGCGTCGATTTCATGACGCTCGAATCCGGCAACCGCTTCGTGCTGCCGTTCGACGTGTGGCCCGTGTTCTCGAGCAACCTCGCGCCGGAGCAGTTCTGCGACGACGCGTTCATGCGCCGCCTCGGCTCGAAGCTGCACGTCGGCGCGATGTCGATCGACGACTACCGCGCGGTATACGACGCGGCCTGCGCGACGCTCGGGCTCGTCTCGGCGAGCGATGCCTTCGATTTCCTGCTGCATCGGCTGCATCTGCCGACCGGCAAGGCGTTTCTTGCGTGCTTCCCGGCGGACCTGCTGCGCCTCGTGGCCGCCGGCGCGCGTTACCGCGGCGATCCGCCCGAGGTGACGCACGACGCGCTGTACGACGCGTGGGCGAGTTATTTCGGCGCGGCGCCCGAACGGGACGGCGGCCATCCGCCGCCCATCGAGCGCGGAGGCCGTACGTTCGTCACCGGTTGAGCGGTTTCTTTCACGATTCGTCGAGGAGCATTGCCATGAAAAACAGTCGAGCGGTCATGATGCTGGTCGTCGCGATGATCGCGGGTCTTGCCGCGGTCGTATTCGCCTCCCACTGGCTGATGCAGACATCCACGAGCTCGGTCACGTCCGTCGCGGTGGCCACCACCGACCTGAACCTGGGCGAGCCGCTCGGGCCGAACCAGATCCACATGGTGAGCTGGCCGTCGGGCAGCGTGCCCACGGGCGCGTTCACCGACACGAAGGCGCTCGAAGGGCGCGTCGTGCGCACCAGCCTCGCGCGCGGCGAGCCGGTGATCGAGTCGAAGCTCGCGCCGGTCGGCACGAAGGGCGGGCTGTCCGCGGTGATCGCCGACGGCAGCCGCGCGATCACGGTGCGCGTGAACGACGTGGTTGGCGTCGCGGGCTTCGCGCTGCCCGGCAACTACGTCGACGTGATCGTCAACACGCAGGAACAGCAAGGCAAGACCGACGGGCAGAGCATCTCGAAGATCGTGCTCGAGCACATCCTCGTGCTCGCCGTCGCGCAGCAGGTCAGCCGCGACGACACGGCGCCGAAGGTGGTCAACGCGGTGACGCTGGAAGTCACGCCCGACCAGGCCGAACGGCTCGACCTCGCACGCAGCGTCGGCACGCTGTCGCTGGTGCTGCGCAACCAGGTCGACCAGAAGACGCTGGCCACCGGCGGCGCGACGAAGATGACGCTGCTCGGCAAGGCGCCCGCACCGGAAGCGCCGCCGGCGCCCGTCCATGCGCGGCCGGTGCGCGTGCACGTCGCGTCGCATGCGGCACCGGAAGTCCGGCGCGACTGCGTCGGTGTGCTGTCGGGCGTGAAGGGTAGCGTCGAATGTTTCTGAAGCAGATCGAACCAGCCAGATAAACAAACCGGCCGCCGGCAACGCGCGACGGCCTTGGAAGTCGATAACCGGCACGGCGCCGGTCTCTCGGGGGATCAGACGAAATGAAGATCAAACCGCAACGCACAGGTACCGGCCCACTGCGCACACGCGTCGCACGGGGCACGATGATGGCCGCGATCCTCTGTTCGGGATGGCTGACCGTATATGGCGCACTCGCCCAGGAAGGCATCGAATCGGCGGTGCTGACCAAGGGCGGCGCCAGCGCGCCGGCCGCGGTCGGCAAGGGGCCGATGCAGATGACGATCAGCATGTCGCCGGCGCCGGCCGCCGCGCCCGCCGCATCGGCGGGGCCGCTGCGCGGGCCGAACTGCGTCGGCGCCGTGCGCGAATCGACCAGCGTCGCGGTGCCGCTCGGCAAGTCGCTGCTGGTGCCGATGCCGGAGCCGGTCCGCAACCGGACGATCGGCAATCCGGCCGTCGCGCAGGCGACGATGGTGTCGCCGCAGACGCTGTACATCCTCGGGCTCGCGGTCGGCACGACCAACATGATCGTGCAGGGCAGGAGCGGTGCGTGCCGCGTGATCGACGTCGCGGTCGGCGCGGACGCAGGCGGCCTGCAGGCGTCGCTGCTGCAACTGATGCCGAACGAGCGCGACATTCACGTGTCGACGGCGGCCGGCACGATCGTGCTCGCCGGCACCGTGTCGAGCTCGCAGGCCGCGCAGCAGGCGGTGCAGATCGCCCACGCATACGGCGACAGCGCGGGCGATGCAGCGGGCGGCGGCAAGCAGGGCGGCGGCGTGCTCAACATGCTGAACGTCACGTCGCCGCAGCAGGTGATGCTCGAGGTGAAGGTGGCCGAGGTGTCGAAGACGCTGATCAACCAGATGGGCAGCGCGTTCAACATCCAGGGCGGGTTCGGTTCGTGGAGCGGCGCGCTGGTCAGCAACCTGCTCGCCGGTGTCGCGAGCGGCGCCATCTTCAACAAGGCGAACAACAAGCCGTTCAGCATCGCGGCCGACGCGCAGAACACCGACAACCTCGTCAAGATCCTCGCGGAGCCGAACCTCGTGACGATCAGCGGCCAGGAAGCGACGTTCCTCGCGGGCGGCAAGATCTTCATCCCGATCCCGCAGAGCAGCGGCAACGGCACGTCGTCGATCACGCTGCAGGAAGAGGAATTCGGCGTCGCGCTGAAGTTCACGCCGACGGTGCTGGCCAACGGCCGGATCAGCCTGAAGGTCGCGCCGGAAGTGTCGGAGCTGTCGCAGACGGGCGTCACGCTGAGCGCGACCAACATCGGCGGCACGTCGATCCTGCCGCTGATCACGACGCGGCGCGCATCGACGACGGTGCAGATGAGCGACGGCGAATCGTTCGCGATCGGCGGGCTGATCAAGGACAACGCGACCGGCGCGCTGAAGGCGATCCCCGGCGTCGGCGAAGTGCCGGTGCTCGGCGCGCTGTTTCGCAGCACGTCGTTCCAGCAGGACCGCACCGAGCTGATTTTCCTGATCACGCCGCACCTGGTGAAGCCGCTGCAGACCGCGGACGTCGCGCTGCCGACCGACAGCTTCTCGAAGCCGAACGAAATCGACGTGTATGCGACCGGCAACATGGAAGGCCGCCGCGGCGTGCGCAAGGCAGGCGCCCAGCCGATGCAGCCCGCGAACGATGCCGCCGCCGCGCCGCAGACACCGGCCCAGGGGCCCGCACCCGCTCCGGCGCCGAAATCGGAGGCCCCGGTCGCGCCGGCCGCGCTGCCCGCGCCGCGCGCGCCGCAAGCCGACGTGCAGCAGCCGGTGCCGGCCGAGCCGCCGAAAGCGGCGCCGGTCGCGGCCGCCGCGCCGCAGCCCGATGCGGCCACCGCGGCGCGTGTCGCGCGCATCGAAGCCGCGGCCGCGCGCCTCGCGGCAGCCGGCCCCGATACGCCGGCCCAGCCGGCGGTGCGCGCGAAGCACCGGATCGCCGCGGCGCCCAACGCGCAGATTGCGCGCGCCGGCGCGGAACCGCAGTCCACCGATCGTTGAAGCCATCCAAGGGGAAGCTCATGAAATCCGCCTACCTCGTATTCGTGCGCCGCGCGGCGCTCGCCGTCCCGCTCGCGTTCGCGCTTGCCGGCTGCATGTCGTCGACCCCGGTGTGGGACAGCCGCTTCGGCGACTCCGTCCGCACCGTGATGCACGCCCAGATCATCGATCCGCATGCCGGCGAACATCCTTCGTCGGCATCGGGAGTCGACGGCAACGCCGCCGCGGCCGCGCTCGACAACTACGACAAGTCGTTCAAGCAGGCCGTGCCGCCCGCCAACGCATTCGTGATCGGCATCGGCAAGGCCACGCAGTAACGACACCACGCTCAGGGAGAACGCCATGAACCGCGCAGCCCGCTATCCGAAACTCACGCGTCGCAGCCCGCATCGCCAGCGCGGTGCCGTCGCGATCATCGTCGGCCTCTCGCTGGCGGTGATGATCGGGTTCGTCGGGCTCGCGCTGGATCTCGGCAAGCTGTACGTCACGCGCAGCGAACTGCAGAACAGCGCCGATGCCTGCGCGCTGTCGGCTGCGCGCGACCTGACCTCGGCGATCAGCCTGTCGGTGGCCGAAGCCGACGGCATCGCCGCCGGCCATCTGAATTTCGTGTTTTTCCAGAAGAAGTCGGTGCAGATGTCGACGAACGCGAACGTCACGTTCAGCGATTCGCTGACCAACCCGTTCCTGACCAAGAACGCGGTCACGAACCCGGCGAGCATCAAGTACGTGCAGTGCACCGCGACGCTGAGCAACATCGCGCACTGGTTCATCGAGGTGCTGAACGTGCTGCCGGGCACGAAGCTCGCGAATGCGGCGGAAGTGTCGGCGAGCGCGATCGCGACCGTCGGCGGCGGGCAGACGACCTGCGCGATTCCGGTGTTCGTGTGCCGCGGCCCGTCCGACCCGGCCTACAAGGTCGGCGACTGGATCTCGTCGCCGTCGGGGTCGTCGTCCACGTACGGGCCCGGCAACTTCGGCTGGGCGGCGCTCGACGGCTCGACGAACGAAACGACGCTCGCGAGCGAGCTGTCGGGCAATACCTGCAACATCACGAGCCCGCCCGATCTGGCCACCACGGGCATGAAGGCGGCGTCGCAGCGTGCATGGAATACGCGCTTCGGCATCTACACGAACGGCGCGAACGGCTCGAGCGGCCAGCCCGACTTCACCGGCTACGCGTATGTCGGCCCGAACTACGGGCCGCCGGGAACGCCGGGCATCAAGGGTGACGCGTACACGCAGTTCGTGGCCGACCGCGCGAGCTTCAAGCCTTACCAGGGCGACGGCGCGCCACCGTCGGGCAGCGGCATCGCCACCAACGGCACGGCGACGGCGAGCAACTACGCGACCTACGGCAGCGACCGCCGCCTCGCGCTCGCGCCGGAAGGCGACTGTTCGGCGCTGAAGGGCACCAGCGGCAAGGTGCACGTCACGCAATGGGATTGCGTGTTGATGCTCGATCCGCTCCCGTTCAGCGCCGGCAGCGGCGCCGTCGTCGCGCACCTCGAATACCTCGGCTCGTCGGTGTCGGGCAACAACCCGTGCGCGACGCACGGCTTGCCGGGCAGCGGCAGCGCATCGGGCACGCAGGTGCCGATGCTCGTTCAATAGCGGAGAGACGATCATGAAGAAGCCGCCGATTCGTCGTTCGCGCACCCGCGGCGTCGTCGCCGTCGAGTTCGCGCTCGTGCTGATGCCGATGATCATGCTCGCGACGGGCGTGGCCGAATTCGGCCGCGCGATTTACCAGTACGAGACGCTGACCAAGGCCACGCGCGATGCGGCACGCTACCTGTCGGTCTGGCTGCCGACCGACAGCGCGTATCCGGTATCGCAGGCGCAGTGTCTCGTCGTCTACGGCAGCACGACGTGCGGCACGTCGGGCACCGAGCTCGTGCCCGGGCTCACGACGTCGATGGTCACGATCTGCGACGCACAGCGCACGACCGGCTGCAGCGATGCGTCGGACCCGTCGCAGTTCGCGAACCTGCCCACCTACGATTCGAACAACAACGCGCCGAGCGGCACGGCCACGGGCGCGATCAACGTCGTCGAAGTGAAGATCTCGGGCTACCACTACCAGCCGATCCCCGCGTTCCCCGGGTTGCCGTCGATCACCTTCGGCAACATCGTCACCGTGATGAGGCAGGTGTCATGAATGCGCGCCATTTCCCGCTGTCACGCCGGCGCACGCAGCGCGGCGTCGCGATCGTCGAATTCGCGCTGATCGCGTCGGTGCTGATCATGCTGCTGATCGGCATCTTCGAGTTCGGCCGCGTGCTGTTCTACTGGAATACCGCGAGCGAGGCCGTGCGCCTCGGCGCGCGCACCGCGGTGGTGTGCGACGTGAACGCCGCGGGCGTCGTGAAGCGTGTGCGATCGCTGCTGCCGCTGCTGTCGAACGCGAACGTGTCGGTGAACTACACGCCGGCGAGTTGCGACATCAACACGTGCTCGTTCGTGACGGTGAGCGTCACGAACGTCACCGTCAAGACCATGATCCCGTTCATGAACGTCACGGTGAAAATGCCGCCGTTCACGACGACGCTGCCGCGCGAAAGCCTGAATTCCGCGACGGGCGGCTCCGCCTGCAACTAATCGAAAAGACGAGGCACACGACATGATCAACATCCTCGTAGCTTCCGACGATACCGCGCGGCTTTCGCAGATCGCGCGTCTCGTGGCCGACTGCGGACGCTATCGCACGACGCGCGCCACCGGCCGTCCGTCGCAGATCGAACATCGCACCGACGGGCTCGACGCGTTCGACATCCTGCTGATCGACGGCACGTCGCTCGAGCCGTCCGAGCTGTCGGCGATCGAGCGCATCTGCCGCGCGCATGCGGGCCTGACCTGCATCCTCGTGACGGCCGACGCTTCGCCGCACGTGCTGCTCGATGCGATGCGGGCGGGCGCGCGCGACGTGCTGCAGTGGCCGCTCGATCCGCAGGCGCTCGGCAACGCACTCGGCCGGGCGGCCGCGCAAAGCACGCCGCGCGATACCGACGACACGCGCATCGTGTCGTTCCTGTCGTGCAAGGGCGGGGCCGGCACGAGCTTCGCGGCCGGCAACGTCGCGTTCGAGATCGCCGAGGGTTTCAAGCGCCGCGTGCTGCTGATCGACCTGAACCAGCAGTTCGCCGACGCGGCGTTCCTCGTCAGCGACGAAGCCCCGCCGTCGACGCTGCCGCAGCTGTGCGCGCAGATCGAGCGGCTCGACAGCGCGTTTCTCGACGCGAGCGTCGCGCACGTGACGGACAACTTCCACGTGCTCGCGGGCGCGGGCGACCCGGTCAAGGCTGCCGAGATGCGCGAGGACGCGCTCGAATGGATACTCGGCGTCGCCGCGCCGCGCTACGACTTCGTGATCTTCGACGTCGGCGTCGCCATCAACCCGCTGTCGATGGTCGCGCTCGATCGCAGCGACCAGATCCAGATCGTGCTGCAGCCCGCGATGCCGCACGTGCGCGCCGGCCGCCGGCTGCTGGAGATTCTCGTGTCGCTCGGCTACTCGACCGACCAGATGCGGCTGATCGTGAACCGCACGACGCGCGCGAGCGAGCGCACCCGCACCGCGCTCGAGGAAGTGCTCGGCCTGCACGCGGCCTGCACGATTCCCGACGACGCCGACACCGTGCTCGAAGCGATCAACCAGGGCCATCCGGTGTCGCGGCTCGCGCGCGGCTCGGCGGTCGCGCGTGCGTTGCAGGGCTGCGCGAAGCAACTCGTCGACGGCGGAGTGCGCGCGGGACGCGGCGCGACGCACAGCGAACCGTTGATGTCCCGGCTGTTCGGCCGCAAGGCCACGCCGAAGCTCAAGTCGATGTAATTCTTTCGGGGAACCATCATGTCATTGCGCGAACAGATGTCGTTGCACCGGGCCCAGCCGATGGCGGCGGGCAGCGAGCCGGCCGGCCCGGCGCATTCGTCGGTGCGCGACGCATACCAGAAGCTGCGCCGCGAAATTCACCTGGCCGTGCTCGAGCGCGTGGAGCTCGAGCGCCTGTCGCGGCTGCATCAGGATCAGGTCCGCATGGAGATCGGCTCGCTGATCGCGCGCATCCTCGACGAGGAGCGGATGCCGGCGAACGACATCGAGCGGCGCCAGCTCGCGATCGACGTGTACGACGAGATGTTCGGCTTCGGCCCGCTCGAGGCGCTGCTGCGCGACCCCGGCATCTCCGACATCCTCGTGAACACCTATCGGCAGGTCTACGTCGAGCGCTGCGGGCAGCTCGAACTGACCGACGTGACGTTCTACGACGACGCGCACCTGATGAAGGTGATCGAGAAGATCGTGTCGCGCGTGGGGCGCCGCATCGACGAATCGAGCCCGATGGTCGATGCGCGGCTGCCGGACGGCTCGCGCGTGAACGCGATCATCCCGCCGTCCGCGATCGACGGGCCGCTGATGTCGATCCGGCGTTTCGCGGTCAACCCGCTGAAGATGGACGACCTGGTGCGCTTCCACAGCCTGACGCCGCCGATGGCCGAGCTGCTCGACGCGCTGTCGCGCGCGAAGGTGAACGTGCTGGTGTCGGGCGGCACGGGCAGCGGCAAGACGACGCTGCTCAACATCCTGTCCGGCTTCATTCCGCGCAACGAGCGGATCGTGACGATCGAGGACGCGGCCGAGCTGCAACTGCAGCAGCCGCACGTGCTGCGGCTCGAAACGCGTCCGCCGAACATCGAGGGCAAGGGCGAGATCACGCAGCGCACGCTGGTGCGCAACGCGCTGCGGATGCGCCCGGACCGGATCATCCTCGGCGAAGTGCGCGGCGCCGAAGCGCTCGACATGCTCAACGCGATGAACACGGGCCACGAAGGCTCGCTCGCGACGATCCATGCGAACACGCCGCGCGACGCGCTGACGCGGCTCGAGAACATGGTCAGCGTGTCGGGCCTGACGCTGCCGCCGAAGACGATGCGCCAGCAGATCGCGTCGGCGATCTCGGTGGTCGTGCAGGCGGCGCGGCTGACCGACGGCAAGCGCAAGATCGTCAGCATCCAGGAGTTGACCGGGATGGAAGGCGACATCATCAACATGCAGGAGATCTTCACGTTCAAGCGCACGGGCGTGGACCGCGACGGCTCGGTGCGCGGCCACTTCTGCGCGACCGGCGTGCGGCCGAAGTTCGTCGAGCGGCTGCAGGCGTTCGGCATCAACCTGCCGGATTCGCTGTACGACCCGTCCGTGCGTTACGAAACGGACTGACGACAGGCGCCGTGTGCTGCCGGGGAGGCCTCATGAATGCGATCTTTTACGGTTTTGTGATTCTTACCTTCGTCGCGGTCGTGCTGTCGATCGAAGGCATCTATCAATGGTGGAACGCGCGGCACGGCACCGCCGCGCGCCGGATCGAATCGCGCATTCGCGCGATGTCGGCCGGCGGCAACGTCCAGCAGGAGCGGCTGTCGATCCTGAAGAAGCGGATGCTCGACGAGTCGAAATCGTTCGACCGGCTGCTGCTGCGCATGCCGCGCGTGCACGCGCTCGATCTCGTGATCCAGCAGTCGGGCCTCGACTGGACGCTGCCGAAGCTGATCACGCTCAGCGCGACGTTCGCGGCGTTCGCGTGGTTCGCGGCGAGTTTCGCGCGCTTGCCGCAACTGGCCGCGGTGCCGATCGCGCTCGTCGCCGGCTGGATGCCGATGGCGTACGTGCTGCGCTGCCGCGCACGACGGATGCGCAAGCTCGAGCGGCAGTTGCCGGACATCTGCGACATGATCGCGCGCGCGCTGCGCTCCGGTCATTCGTTCACGAGCACGCTCGGGATGGTCGGCGACGAGTTTTCCGAGCCGATGGGCGGCGAATTCCGCGTCACGTTCGACGAGGTCAACTACGGCGTGTCGCTGCACGACGCACTGATGAACCTCGCGACGCGCGTGCCGGTGCAGGACCTGCGCTACTTCGTGATCGCGGTGCTGATCCAGCGCGAGACGGGCGGCAACCTGGCCGAGCTGCTCGACAGCATCGCCGGGCTGATCCGCGAGCGCTTCAAGCTGTTCGACAAGGTGCGCGTGCTGTCGGCGGAAGGGCGGCTGTCGGCGTGGATTCTCGGGCTCTTGCCGTTCGGCACCGCGGCGGTGATGGCGCTGCTGAACCGCGAATTCCTGTCCGTGCTCTGGGAGGATCCCGCGGGCATCCGGATGGTCGGCACGATGCTGGTGTCGATGCTGTTCGGCCTGTTCTGGATCCGCCGAATCGTGCGCATTCGCGTCTGACGCGCGCGCCGAATAACGAACCGTTGCGAGGTTGTCATGCAAAACCTGAGCGTGGTCCAGGCCGTGATGCTGGGCGGCTTGTTCATCTTCGTGGCCGGCGGCGTGCTCGTCGCGATGCTGCTGTTCGCGCCGCGCAGCATCCAGCGCCGGATCGAGCAGGCCGGCGGAGCCGGGGCGGGCGCCGTCGCCGGCCCGGGCGACGGCGACGACATGGCGTCGCGCTGGGTCGCGAAGCTGGTCGAGCTGTCCACCCCGATTTCGAAGCTGTCGGTGCCGAAGGAAGGCTGGGAGAGTTCGCCGCTGCGCATCCGGCTGATGAATGCCGGCTGGCGCAACCAGAGCGCGGCCGCATTGTATTTCACCGCGAAGACGGTGCTCGCGCTCGGCCTGCCGTGCGCGGCGCTGCTGGTGCTGATCACGACGTCGCTCGGCGACGAGCGCGCGCTGCTGTCGCTGATCCTCGTCGCGCTCGCCGGCATCGGTTACTACATCCCGAACGTCGTGCTGTCGCAGCGGGTCAAGGTGCGCCAGCAGAAGATCTTCGAGGATTTCCCGGACGCGCTCGACCTGCTGACGGTGTGCGTCGAAGCGGGGCTCGGGCTCGACGCGGCACTGATGAAGGTGAGCGAGGAACTGCGGTTTCGCAGCGAGGTGGTCGCGAGCGAACTCGATCTGCTGCTGCTCGAGATGCGCTCCGGCTTCACGAAGGAAACGGCGCTGCGCAATCTCGCGCTGCGCACCGGCGTGGAGGACATCGAATCGTTCTGCGCGATGCTGATCCAGGCGGACCGGTTCGGCACGAGCATCAGCGAATCGCTGCGCGTGCTGTCGGACATGCTGCGCACGCGGCGTCGGATGCGCGCGGAGGAACGCGCGGCGAAGATCGCGCTGAAGCTGCTGTTCCCGCTGATCTTCTGCATTTTCCCCGCGCTGATGGTGGTGCTGCTCGGCCCGGCGATGATTCACGTGTATCGCGTGCTGCTGCCCACGTTCGTCGGCATCGCGCAATGAGCGATGCACGGATGCGGCTGCGTTCGCATCGATAAAGGCTACGTGTGCCGGCCTCCGGGCCAATCGGCGGCCGGCACTGCGACAGGCTTCATGGAGGCTCCCTCCCCAGGCGGCGCCGCGAGACAGATCGACCATAGCGGCGTCAATGTATCCTCGACCCATGGTCGATCATGGAACAAGCCGTAGTCCACCGCCTTCACGGCTGCCCCCTACTGCTAACCGTTTGACACGGCGTGCGCCGGATCGGGGCGGCCGGCGCGCGGTGCGTCACTGAAAATGATGCACGTAGCGCAGTACCATCCGCGTCCCCTGGGGCCGGTTGCGCGCATACGTCTCGAAGTACGCGTTGAACAGCAGGTGATCGTGCGGCGAGAAGCTGACCATCGCCCCCGGCCCGATCGCGAATACCGCTTCCCGCGTGCCCGGCACCTCCTGCCCGTTGGCCTTCATGTCGGTGGTCTGGCGCAACCAGTAGCCGTTGAGGCCCAGCCGCAGGCCGGGCCGTACTTCGTACTCGGTCGCGAAGTTCACGTGGATCGCCTGGCCGGCCTGCGTCGACGTCACGTCGGGCCCGAGTGCCGTGGCCGGCTGATGGTTGGTCGCGTTCCACAGATAGTGCAGCCGCCACGATACGGTCCATTTCGGCGTGACCCACAGCGTCGCCGCCCAGTACGGATCGAACGACCAGAAATGGCTGCCCGGATTGATCGCGCGCGACGGATCGTACGCGCCGGTCGGCACGATGAACTGGAATTCGACGCGCTGCGCGAAGCGCGGGCCCTGCGCGCCCATCACCGGGTCGAACTGGACGAACGGGCCGATCAGCAGATCGCCGAAGCCGGCGCGCGCATTCAGCGCGACGTTGCCGATGCCGTCGTCGGTCCGCGCGGACGCGATCCACGGCAGGATCACGTCGAGGCCCGGATGCATGCCGGCGAACGTCAGCGGCGACTGATAGACGAGCTGGCTCAAGCCCGCGAACAGGTCGATGTCCTGCTTCGGCAACCCGACCTTGTTGCCCGCATTGTCGTTGACGCGGCCGGCCGTGTAGTACTGCAGGTACTGCGTACCGTACCAGCCGGCGCCGGCCGGCGGCATGCCGTCGAGGAAACTCGTCATGCCGAGGTTGACCGCCGGCAGGTCGGTCGCAAGGGCCGGCGCGTGGCCGGCGAGACCGACGAGCGCGAAGCCTGCGGCGACGAGCAGGCGAGAGCCGAATTTCATGTTCACCACCTCCTGGAGATTATTTGGATGTACTAATCAAAGCGCGCGTGAAAGATCGGGATGATCGGCGATCGCGCGATACTGGCCGGCATGGAACACGAGCGGCGCCTTGCCGAACGCGTCGAACTGCTCGATCTCGCCGATGAAGAGCAAATGATCGCCGCCTTCGTAGTGGCCGACGTTGCGGCACACGAAGCGCGCGCTCGCGCCGTCGAGGCAGGGCACGCCGCCGCTTTCCGACTCCGCGTGCGGCACGCCGTCGAACTTGTCGGCGCTGGGCGTCGCGAAGCGGCGCGACAGGTCGATCTGGTCGTGCGCGAGGATGTTGATCGCGAAATGGGTCGCCGCGACGAAATCCGGGCGGCTCGGCGCGACCTTGCGCAGGCTCCACAGCACGAGCGGCGGATCGAGCGACAGCGACGAGAACGAATTCGCGGTGAGCCCCACCTTGCGCCCGTCGGCCGCGCACGTGGTGATCACGGTGACGCCGGTCGGGAACTGTCCGAACGCGGCGCGCAACTGCATCGGGTCGAGGGCCGGACGGTCGGTAACGGTCGTTTCCATGACGGTTACTCCGCTCGCACGCTGTGTTGCCGGATCAGCGCCGCGCACGCCGACGGCTCGAACCACCAAGGCGAGAACCGGCGCGGATCGTCGAAGCCGTCGACGATCACCTTGGCAAGCGACGGCGACTGGCCGGCCGCGCCGAGCAGTTCGAGGATGTGCGGCGGCGGCGGGGTGAGCAGCGAGTTGGTCCAGCGCACGACATGCTGCGCATAGGCCCAGTAGCTTTCGAACGTCTGCTGCATCCAGTCTTCGCCGAACGGCGCGGCGTCGCGCGCGACGATCGCCGCGAAATACGCGTTCGCGCATTTCGCGGCGTTGTTCGAGCCCTGGCCGGTGATCGGATCATTGACCACCACCGCGTCGGCCATCCCGAACACGGTGCGGCCCGACGGCAGCCGGAAGAACGGCTTGCGTACCGTCGGCGCGAAGCGCCCGGCCAGCGTGCCGTTCGGATCGGTGAGCTCGACGTCGCGGCTGCGCTCGAATTCCCACGGTACGTACTGCTGCAGGAACGACAGGCTCCGGTCCAGATGCTGCTCGGGCGTCTTCACGTCGGCCCAGCGGTCGAGCGGGCCGCCCGGGATGCCTTCGAACACCATGATTTCGCACGGGCCGGTGGTGGTCAGCGCGGGAAACACGAAGTACTCGCCGATGCCCGGCAGCAGGTTGAAGCGCACGCGCGAATACGGCTCGCTCGGCGTCATCCCTTTCACGTAGGTGAGCGCCAGCGCACGCTGGGGGCGGTCGAACGGGCTGCGCGCATCGTCGCGGCCGAGCAGGTTGACGATGTCGCCCTTGCCCGCCGCGAGCAGCACGAGGTCGTGGCTGCGCGCGAGTTCCTCGAGTTCGGGCACGCCGATGTCGCCGATCCGCACGTCCGCGCCGCGGCGGCGGACGCCGTCGAGCCAGTCGGCCATCTTCACGCGCTGGTCGACCGACTGCGCGTAGCGGGTCAGCCGCGACGACCAGTCGATCACCTTGCGGCCGTTGCCGTCCGGGTGCGGCACCGCGATGCCGATGCCTTCGACGGACGGGCACGCTTCCTCCCACGTATTCAGGCCGAGATCGCGCTCGATCTGCAGCGACGTGTGGAACATGCACTGGCTCGACATGACCTTGCCCGAGCGGATCTGCTCCGCGTCGCGGTTGGTCGCGAGCGTGACGTGGTAACCCTGGTCGAGCAGGGCGAAGGCAAGTTGCAGGCCGGACTGGCCGGCGCCGACGATAGCGATGCGTCTCATGGGAGTGTCCTTGGTTGGCCGTGTGGCGGCCGGAATGATTGCGTGAAGGGGCGGCGCGAAGCGGTCACTCCGCGAGCCGCGGAATCGCCGGCACCGCCTGTTCGGGGCCCATCGCGGCATAGCCGCCGTCCACCGCGTAGTCGGCGCCCGTCACGAAGCTCGCGGCGTCGCTGCACAGGAACGTGACGACCTGCGCGACTTCCGACGGATCGCCGACGCGGCCGAGCAGGTGGAACGGCGCGGCGACGCGATCGGTCTTCGCGCGGTCGCCGTGCGTCAGCTCGTCCATCACGCGCGACCAGGTCCAGCCCGGCGACACCGAGTTGACGCGAATGCGATCGGGCGCGAGATCCATCGCCATGCTGCGCGTGAGCTGTCGGATCGCGGCCTTGGAGGTCGGATACAGCCAGCGGCCGGTCTGCGCGCACTGCGCGGAGATCGAGCTGAAGTTGACGATCGCGCCGCCGCCGCGCCGGGCCATGTGCGGATGCACGGCCTTCGCGAGCATCGCCGCCGACACGACGTTGACGTCCATCGCCGCGAGCCAGTCGTTGCGGGTCGCGTGGATGCCGTTGTCGACGTAGCTGCACGCGAGGTTGACGAGCACGTCGATCGCGCCGAACCGTTCGACGATCGTCGCGATCGCACGCTCGATCGCGCGGTCGTCGGTGATGTCGAGCGCGAGGAACAGCGCCCGTTCGCCGAGCGATGCGGCAACGCGTGCGCCGTTGTCCGCATCGAGATCGAGGATCGCGACGCTCGCACCGGCGCGGCTCAGGTCCTGCGCGACCGCGGCGCCGATCAGCGTGGCGCCGCCGGTGACGAGCGCGACTTTGCCAGCAAGGGCATTCATGGGATGTCTCCGGGAATCGTGGGGTGAGGGTGGGGCCGCGTCAGCGCGCCTCCGTCGACGGCGCGCTGTCGTGCCAGCGGCGCATCAGGCCGTTGGACGGCACGGTTTCGTCGAGCAGCTTGCGGGCCGTGTCGACGCCCGCGACCGGCAGGCCGGACGGGTCGAGCAGGCCGATCTGCACGAGCACGCTCGCCTGATCCCAGTAGATGTGCTCGTGATAGAGCTTGTCGCCGCGAAACTTGACGATCGCGACGAGCGGAATCTCGACGCGCTTGCCGGTCGGCGCGACGCCCGGCAGCATCCAGTCGATCTCGGTGGTGTGCGTGAAGCGGAACAGCAGCTCGTCGACGATCTGGCTCGCGCCGATCGTGCGCGAGATCGGCGTGATCGTCGTGTCGGGCGGGTTCGCATGCACGAAGTGATGCGTGTAGAAGCGCTTGAGCTCGTCGTGGCCGACGCCGCCCGTCAGCGTCGGAATATGGTTGACGTACGGCTGGGCGACCATCGTGGCCATCGTCGCGTCGACGTTGCGCGTGTCGAACTCGTGCTTCAGGTGCGTTTCCCACAGCGCGGACAGGTCGTAGTGCGGGCCGAGCGCGGCGCGGAACGCGGCGATCGCGCGCTGGTGAGCCATGACCGCGGCGGCCTTGTCGAAATGATCGCCGCCGGCGCGGGCGAACGCGTGATCGACGCCGGGGTAGACGTACACTCCGACGCCGTCGCGGCCGGACAGCGCATCCGCGATGCGCTGCTGCGCGTCGGGCGGGCAGAAGCGGTCCTGCGCGGCGATCTGCAGCACGAGCCGCCCGCGCAGGTGCGCCGCTTCGTCCAGCGCATGCTCGATGCCCACGCCGTAGTAACTGACCGCCGCAGCCACGCCCGGCAGCCGGCACGCGGCGAGATAGGCGAGCTTGCCGCCGAGGCAGTAGCCGAGCACGCCGGCCTCGCCCGTGCATTCCGGCCGCTGGCGGAGCATGTCCAGCGCGGCGCCGATGTCCTCCACGCCCTTGTTTTCGTCGAATTCGCGATAAAGGGCCATCGCGCGCTCGAAATCGGCCGCCGCGTAACCGAGCTCGATCCCCGGCGACTGGCGCCAGAACAGGTCCGGCACGAGCACGGTATAGCCTTCCTCGGCGTAGTAGTCGGCCACGTCGCGCATCGTCGCGTTCGCGCCGAAAATTTCGTGACAGAGCACGATGCCCGGCCCAGTTCCACCGGCCGGCGTGCTCAGGTACGCGCGGAACGCGCCGCCGCCCGGCGATGGAACTTCGATGTGACGTCCGTTCATGTGTCCCTCCATGCTGTGGGTTTCGGTGACGGGCCCAGTATTGGCGGACGAAATGCGCGCTTCTATCCGCTTTCTTCGGCCGTTATCCGCGAATTCCGGAAACCTGCGACAGCGGCCGCGGCGGGCCGGCGGGCCTCGGCGGACCGCGGGTATGTGCGGATGCGGACAGCCCGCACAGTTTTCTACGATGCGCGAACGGTCCGCTTCTTGCGTGGCTTGGGCTGAACTTGCGTGTTTCGCGGGACGGACTGTCCGGATACTGCGAGCGCTGTCCGGATCGTGTGACGGATTCCCCGAGATCGGGAATGCGTGCACGGCGCGAGTGCGATCGAGCACGACGGGAGAACTTCGATGGCGCAATTTTCCGAAACCGGCTGGCTGGCCGACGCCGCCTGTTTCAATCACGACACGCTGCTGCTGGAGTCGAACGACGTCGACGAGGTGCGCGCGCGCGTCGCCGACGTGTTCAAGCCGCACCGGCTCACGCCGACCGGCGAATCGCGCGCGCTGCACAGCTGCATGCACCATGCGCGCTGGGGCAACCTGTCGTTGAACCTGCTCGATTACGGCGGCGGCGTCAGCATCGAGCCGGGGCCGCTCGAACATTTCTTCCTGCTGCAGATTCCGCTGCGCGGCCACGCTGAAATCGAATGCGGCGCGACGCGCTTCGTGTCGTCGCCGGGCACCGCGTCGCTGCTTTCGCCGACGCTGCCGCTGAAGATGCGCTGGGGCGATGCGTGCCCGCAGGTCATCCTGCGCATCGAGCGCGAAGTGATGGAGCGCCACGCGCAGCGGCATTTCGGCGACGACCGGCGCGCGAGCGTCGAATTCGAACCGGAATTCGACCTGGCGTCGCCGCAGGGTACCTGTCTCGCGCAATTGCTGCCGGTGCTCGCCGGCGCGATCGCGACGGACGCGCATCCGCTGCGTCATCCGCTCGCGTTCGAGCAGCTCGAATCGACGCTGCTCAACCTGCTGCTGCACGGCCAGCCGAACAGCGCGCGCAACGGCACGCGACACGTGCCGACGGCGCTTGCGCCGTTCTACGTGCGGCGCGTGGAAGAATACATTCGCGCGCATCTCGACGAGCCGCTGACGATCGAACGGCTCGCCGAACTCGCGGGCGTCAGCCCGAGCACGCTGTTCGCCGGCTTTCGCCATCGCCACGGGATCACGCCGATGGGCTTCGTGCGACAGTTGCGGCTGCAACATGTGCGCGAGGAACTGCTGGCCGGCGACACGTCGGGGCTCGCGTCGGTCACCGACGTCGCGCTGAAATGGGGCTTCGCGCACCTCGGGCGGTTCGCGATCGAGTACAAGCGGGCGTTCGGCGAATCGCCGTCGGCGACGCTCAGGATGCGGCGCGGGCGGGGGTGAGCGCGGCGGCGGGAACGATGCCCCACCGCCGCGCCGGTCGGTGCGGCGGCTGGTCCGGAGGCGCGTGCCGCGCCGCCTAGGTCACCGTTCCTTTCTTCAGTTCGTCGATGCACGGGATGCCCGCGCGCCGTTTCGGCCGCAGGAATTTCGGCACCGTACTCGCCTGGCCGACGCCTGCGTGGCTTTGATCGGTCCTCGGCTTCGACGCGACCGGCTTGGCCTTGCGCGGCATCCGGCAGCCGCCGGCCGGCAGGTCGCCGTATGGGTCCTCGTCGACGGCGGCCGCAGGGGCCGCCGGCATCGCGGGGGTGGCCGATGCGACCCGCATCGGCGCGAACGGTAACGCATGCAGCCGCTCGCCCGTCAGCACGAACGCACCGTTGGCCACCGCTGGCGCGATCGGCGGTACGCCGGCGTCGCTCAACCCGGTCGGCCGAGCGTCAGACGGCACGAAGAAGACATCGACCGGCGGCGCTTCCTGCATGCGCACGGGCGGATAGTCGGCGAAACCGGCGTTGCGGACGGCGCCATGGTCGACGTCGATCGCAAAGCCCGGCTTCGTCGTGGAGAGGCCGAACAGCGCGCCGCCCTGAATCTGCGCTTGCGCGCCGGTCGGGTTGACGATGCGGCCCGCATACACGCCGGCCGTCACGCGATGCACGCGCGGCTGCTGCGCTTCGATCGACACGTCCGTGACGTATGCGACGACCGAACCGGCCGTTTCGTGCATCGCGACGCCCCACGCGTGCCCTGCCGGCAGCGTGCGCGTGCCGTAGCCGGACTTGTCGACGGCCAGCGCGAGCGCCTGGCGATGGGGCGCGTGCTCGGGGCCGGCCAGCCGCGCCATCCGGTAGGCGACCGGGTCCTGCCGCGCCGCGTGCGCGAGTTCGTCGACCAGCGTTTCCATCACGAACGCCGTATGCGTATGGCCGCCCGAACGCCATGATTGGACCGGCACGTCGGCGTCGGTCTGATGGACCGATACCTGCATCGGGAAGCCGTACGGGTTGTTCGCGACGCCTTCGGTCAGGCCGGGATCGGTGCCATGCTCGAGCATCGTCGTGCGCTCGAGCGGCGAGCCCTTCAGCACCGACTGGCCGACGACGACGTGCTGCCAGTCGCGCACGGCGCCGCTGCCGTCCACGCCGATGTCGACGCGATGCAGCACCATCGGGCGGTAGTAGCCGCCGCGCAAATCGTCCTCGCGCGTCCAGATCGTCTTGACCGGGCCGAGATGGCCGGCCGCGAGATACGCGGCGGACACGCGGGCGGCTTCGACCACGTAGTCCGACGTGGGGGTCGAGCGCCGGCCGTAGTCGCCGCCCGACGTCATCGTGAAGATCTGGACTTTCTCCGGCGCGACGCCGAGCGCTTTCGCGACCGCGGCGCGATCGGCCGTTTGCAGCGACGAGCCGCCCCAGATCTTGATCCCGCACGCGCAGTTCGCCGGCCCGACGTCGACCGTGCAGCTGAGCGGCTCCATCGCCGCGTGGGCGAGATACGGAAATTCGTAATCCTTCGCGATTCGCGTGGCCGCCGGCGGCGCGCCGCCGGCGTCGGCCGTGCGCACCAGGGTTCCCGGCGTGCCGGCGAGCTGTTTGTACGCCTGCATCTGTTCGGCGGACGTGACGGTCGAGCCGGCGTCCTTCCACGTGATCTTCAGCGCATCGCGGCCGAGCTTGGCCGGCCAGTAGCCGTTCGCGATGACGGCCACGCCGGTGCCGCCGTGATCGGTCGGGATCTCGACGACCTCGACCACGCCCTTGACGGCCCGGGCCGCCGCCGCGTCGTAGCTCGCGACCTGCCCGCCGAAGCGCGGCGGGCGCGCGACCAGGGCCACCTTCATGTCCGGCAGGCGCCAGTCCATCCCGTACTTGAGCGTGCCGTCGAGCATCGGGCGTGCGTCGATGCGCGGTGTCGGCTTGCCGATGAGGCGGAACTGGTCCGGCGACTTCAACGGCACCCGCCGCGGTACCGGCATCGCCATCGCGGCGGGCGCGAGCTCGCCATAGGTCGCGCGGTAGCTGCCGGACGTGACGACGCCATTCGCGGTCCGGCACGTGGCCGGATCGACGTTCCAGCGTTGCGCGGCTGCGGCGACGAGCATCGCGCGGGCGGATGCGCCGAGTTCGCGATATTGCGTGAACGAGTGATTGACCGACGTCGAGCCGGCCGTCATCTGGATGCCCGTTACAGGGTCCTTGTACGGCTCGCCAGCGGGCGCGAGCACGGTGCGCACGTTGCGCCAGTCGACATCGAGTTCGTCGGCCAGCGCCATCGGCAGCGCGGTGCTGACGCCCTGGCCGGACTCGGTGCGGTTGACGGCAACGGTCACGGTGTTTTCCGGCGCGATGATCAGGAATGCTTGAGGTGGTGAAAACTGCGGGGCTTTGCCCGCTTCGGCCGTGGCCCGGGTCGGCGCGATGCCCAGCGCCAGGCAGCCGCTTGCCGCCATCGTGAGCTTCAGGAAGCCGCGCCGGCCGAGTTTCGGAGAACCTGTTCCGGCGGCCGGCGAAGCGTCGGAGTGGGGGGTGTCGGTGCTCGCCGGGCGCCCGGCAGTGCGAGTACGCATGGTCAATGTCTCCCGGCAGGCTCAGGCAAGCGCGCCGGCCGCATCGTGAATCGCGGCGCGGATGCGCTGGTAGGTCGCGCAACGGCACAGGTTGCCGGCCATCGCGCGGTCGATGTCGGCATCGGTCGGCGCCTTGTTGCTCCGCAGCAGGCCGGCCGCACTCATCATCTGGCCGCTCTGGCAGTAGCCGCATTGCGCGACGTCGTGCCGGATCCACGCGTCGAGGACCGCCTTGCCGACCGCATCGTCGGCGAGATGTTCGGATGTCGTGATGCGCGCGCTGCCCACCGCCGACAGCGCCAGCGTGCAGCTTCGAGCGGGGCGGCCGTCGACGTGAACGGTGCAGGCGCCGCAGTCGCCGGTGCCGCATCCGAACTTGGTGCCGGTCAGCCCGAGATTGTCGCGCAGCACCCAGAGCACCGGTGTCGACGGATCGGCATCGATCTCGGCCGGCCGGTCGTTGATGTTCAACGTCACCATCGTGAAGTTCTCCCTTGGACACCTCGTTATCGTTCGAGAAACCAAACCGCTGCGCGGCGGATGTGAATTCATTAAAGCAGATTGGCGAATAAATCAGCGTCCCTGAAACTGGTTTTTTCCTTTCTTAATAATTTCCCTGCTTCGGTTAAAGCGTGAAATTAACATCCATCATACGAATCGACGAATATTCGAGAAAGATTGTTGAGTTTTGACAAAAATATGTTTATCGCGTGGAAAACGTTTGCGGGTCGTGTCTATATTTGTCTCGAGATCACACCGGGAGGCTTATGGACCGAATATTGGGCGCCAGAAAACCTGTACGCGAATCATTCGCAATAGGGTTGATTCGGCGTCCGGTTATTCAGTGTTCGTTTACGACGACAGAAGGGGTTGATGGAAATGGAGCACAGCGCGTTCGTCGTTTGATCTGTACAGGTACAGATGCCATGCGTGCGGATTCACGAGTCAGCGTGTGCTTTACCTCCGTGAAGCAGGAGTCTCCAATAACTGAAAAAATTACCGGGCAGGGGTCAAAAGTAAAAGATGCCGATTAAATAATACTGGTTGATTAATTCCTGATTGTTTTTAATTCGGCCATCCGCATCGGACTGATGGCGGGGCGGCGTTTTTCCAAAAAACATCGAATGGCGTATTCCGGTATTTGCCTCCGGCATTTCGAATGCGTGGACGGAATACCCGCTGTCGTCGATTCTCTTATGGGAAGGTGTGATTATGCGTATGCGCATGGGATCGAACAAAAAGCGCGCGGAAGCACGTCCGAAACTCCTCGTTCCGACCGGCGTGCTGGTCGCGCTGGTCGGCGCCGGGATCGTCCCCGTCGACGCGCTGGCGGCCTGCACCGGAACCACGACCGTCAGTTGCAGCGGAGCCAGCACGTCCTATTCGAACGGCGCGAACAATCTCAACCTGACCGTCGAGCCCGGCGCGACCGTCTCCGTGGTGCCGTTGATCGGCGGCACCGCGCTGTCGCTGACGGGCAGCGGCGTCACGCTGACCAACAACGGCAGAATCGACCCCGCATTGTCCGGCTTGAGCCTCGTGTCGAACGGCACGGTGGTCGGCAATATCGCGTCGGCGAGCACGGTCAACGTCACGAACGCCAGCTCGGGCGTGATGATGGGCTCGACGAGCTCGCTGCTCAATGGCCCGGCGTTGACGGTGTACAACGGCATCGGCGGTACGACGAACATCACGAATGCCGGCACGATCGGCACGACCGGCCTGCTGGGCTTCAGCGCGGGGCCCACCGCGCAGGTCGTCACCACGTCGGGCGGAGCGCAGGCCAACTTCACCAACGCGAGCGGCGGCACGATCAACGGTTCGGTGGTGCTCGCGCCCAGCGGGACGCCGGGCGCCGGCAACACGTTCACCAACGCCGGCACCGTGACGGGCAACGTGTCGCTCGGCGCGTCCGCCGGCACGTCGAACACGTTCAATGCGCTGACCGGATCGTCGGTCGGGCTGGGCGTCGATGCCGGGCTGGGCGGCAACAATACGCTGAACCTGCAACTGAACACCGCGACCGGGAGCCCCGCGAGCGGCGCCATCGCGGTCGATACGTACGGCAATTTCACGCATCTCGCGGTTCAGGGCGGCACGTGGAACATCACCGGCGCGTCGAGTGCGGCCGACGCGTCGCTGGCCGGCGGCACCGCGATCATCAACAACAGCGCGGGGCTGGGCGTGGGGACGATCGTCGCCGGCGGCGGCACGCTGGAGGCCGGCGCGGCCGGCCTCAACCTCCTCAACGACGTGACGCTCGGCGCGGGCTTGACGGTGGACGGCGCGACCGGGCTCGCGCTGTCGGGTACGATCGCCGGCGGCGGCGCGCTGAACGCGAGCGGCACCGGCACGCTCGCGCTGAACGGCGCCAATTCGTTCACGGGAGGAACGAATCTGACGGGCGGCGGCGGGCTCGTCGTCGGCACCGGCACGGCGCTCGGCACGGGCGCGCTGAACGTGAGCGGCGCGGGCGGCACGCTCGGCACCAGCGTCGGCGGCACGTTGCTCGGCAATGCGGTGAATATCGATACCGGCGTGACCCTGGGCCTGACCGGTTCGGCCAGCCTCGGCCTCGGCGGCACGATCGCCGGCAACGGCAGTCTCGCGCAAAGCTGCACGGGGACGACGACGCTGCTCGGCGTGAACACGTTTTCGGGCGGCACGGCGCTGAGCGGTGGCGGACTGATCGCCGGCAATGGCGCGGCGCTCGGCAGCGGCGCGCTTCATGTGACGGGGGCGGGCGGCGCGCTGGCGACGAATGTCGGCGGCACGCTGCTCGGCAATGCAGTCAATCTCGATGCAGGCGCCACGCTCGGCCTGAACGGCGCGGCCGATCTGAGCCTGGGCGGTGCGATCGGCGGGAACGGCGGCCTCGCGCAAAGCGGCACGGGCGTGACGACGCTGCTCGGCGTGAACACGTTTACGGGCGGCACGGCGCTGAGCGGCGGCGGGTTGATCGCTGGCAATGGCGCGGCGCTCGGCACGGGGGCATTGAACGTGTCCGGCGCGGGCGGCACGCTCGCGACGAGCGTCGGCGGCACGCTGCTCGGCAATGCAGTCAACCTCGGCGCGGGCGCGACGCTCGGCCTGAACGGCGCAGCCGATCTGAGCCTGGGCGGCGCGATCGGCGGGAACGGCAGCCTGGCGCAAACCGGCGCCGGTACCACGACGCTGCTCGGCGCGAACACGTTTTCCGGCGGCACAGCGCTGAGCGGCGGCGGATTGATCGCCGGCAACGGCGCGGCATTGGGCACGGGCGCACTGAACGTGGTCGGCACGGGCGGCACGCTCGCGACGAACGTCGGCGGCACCGTGCTGGGCAATGCAGTCAACCTCGGCGCGGGCGCGACGCTCGGCCTGAACGGCGCAGCCGATCTCGGCCTGAGCGGCGCGATCTCGGGCGCGGGTGGCCTGGCGCTCGGCGGTACCGGCGCGACGACGCTGTCCGGCGCGAACACGTTCACGGGCGGCGCGAGCCTGACGGGCGGCGGCAGCCTGATCGTCGACGGCGGCACGGCGCTCGGCGTAGGCGGCGCGTTGAACGTGAGCGGCCTCGGCGGTTCGCTGAGCGCGGATCTGGCGGCCGGCGCGGCGCTTGCGAACGGCATCAACCTGAACGGCGCATCGTTGACGCTGAACGGTGCGAACGACCTCGGCCTGAGCGGCGCGATCGGCGGCACCGGCGGCCTCGTGCTGAGCGGCACGGGCACGACGACGCTGTCGGGCGCGAACACCTTCGGCGGCGGCACGACCCTGAGCGCCGGCACGCTGCTCGCCGGCAGCAATACGGCGCTGGGCGCCGGCGCGCTGAACGTCACGGGCACGGGCGGCGCGTTGGGCGCGAGCGTGAGCGGCACCACATTGGGCAACGCGGTCAACCTCGGCACGGGCGCGACGCTCGCGTTGACCGGCGCGAACGATCTCGGCCTGAGCGGCACGATCGCCGGTAACGGCGGTCTCGCACACATCGGCTCGGGCATCACGACGCTGCTCGGCGCGAACACGTTCACGGGCGGCACGACGCTGAGCGGCGGCGGCATCCTTGCCGGCAACGGCAGCGCACTCGGCACGGGCGCGCTGAACGTGACGGGCGCGGGCGGCTCGCTCGGTACGACCGTCGGCGGCACGGTGCTCGGCAACGCGATCCAGCTCGGCGCGGGTGCGGCGCTGACGGTTGGCGGTGCGAACGATCTCGGGCTGAGCGGGATCATTTCCGGTACCGGCGGCCTGTCCGTGAACGGCCCGGGCACGACGACGCTCACCGCGGCCGAGACGTTCACTGGCGGCACCACGATCGGCGGCGGCACGCTGGCGATCGGCGCGGGCGGCAGTCTCGCCGCGTCGAGCCCCGTGAACCTGACGGGCGCGAGCGCGCAGTTCAGCATCGCCGGCGCGACCACGCCGCAGTCGATCGGCACGCTGTCGGGCGTCGCGGGTTCGGCGATCGATCTCGGCGCGAACAACCTGACGCTGGCCGGCAGCGGCAGCGGCGTCTTCGCCGGCAACATCGGCGGGGCGGGCGGGCTGACGCTTTCCGGCACCGGCTCGCAGGCGCTCACCGGCAACAACACGTATGCGGGCGGCACGGCGCTGACGGGCGGCAGCCTGCTCGTCGGCAGCGGCGCGGCGCTCGGCCTCGGCGCACTCGACGTCGACGGTTCGGCTTCGCTCGGCGCGAGCGTGCCGGGCGTGACGATCGGCAACGCGATCAATCTCGGTACCGGCGTCACACTGGGGCTGAACGGTGCGAACGATCTCGGCCTGAGCGGCACGATCGCCGGCAACGGCAGCCTTGCGCAAACCGGCTCCGGCACGACGACGCTCGGCGGCACGAACACGTACACGGGCGGCACGACGTTGAGCGCCGGCGGGCTGATCGCCGGCAACGGCAGCGCGCTCGGCACCGGTGCGCTGAACGTGAGCGGCGCGGGCGGGACGCTCGCGACGAACGTCGCCGGCACCGTGCTGGGCAATGCGGTGAACCTCGGCGCTGGCGCGGCGCTGGGGCTGAACGGCGCGGCCGACCTGAGCCTCGGCGGCGTGCTGTCGGGCGCCGGCAGTCTTGCGCAAACCGGCACCGGCACGACGACGCTGCTTGGTGCGAACACCTTCACGGGCGGCACGACCCTGAGCGGCGGCGGGCTCATCGCGGGCAACGGCAGCGCACTCGGCACCGGCGCGCTGAACGTGACGGGCGCGGGCGGCACGCTCGGCACGAGCGCGGGCGGCACCGTGCTCGGCAATGCGGTGAATCTGGGCGCGGGCGCGACGCTGACGGTTGGCGGTGCGAACAATCTGGGCCTCGGCGGCGCGATCTCGGGCGGCGGCAATCTGTCGGTGAACGGCCCGTCGATCACGACGCTGACCGGCGCCGGCACGTACACCGGCAACACGACGATCGGCAACGGCAGCACGCTGGCGGTCGGTGCGGGCGGCAGCCTGTCGGGCGCCAGCCTGTTCGATCTGGCCGGCGCGGGGGCGACGCTCGACCTGAGCGCGGCCACGTCGCCGCAGACGACGGGCGGGCTGGTCGGCACGGCCGGCGCGGCGGTGAATCTCGGCGGCAATACGCTGACGCTCGGCGGCGCCGGTAACGGCACGTTCGGCGGCACGATCGGCGGTGCGGGCGGGCTGACGCTGTCCGGCACCGGCACGGAGACGCTGACCGGCGCGAACACTTACACGGGCGGCACGACGATCAACGGCGGCACGCTGGCGATCGGCGCGGGCGGCAGCCTCGCGGCGGGCGGCGCAGTGAATCTGGGCGGAGCCGGTGCAACGTTCGACCTGAGCGGTGCAGCGCTGCCGCAGACGATCGGCGCGCTGTCGGGCGTGGCCGGTTCGACGGTGAATCTCGGCGGCAACGGCCTGACGCTCGGCGGCGCCGGCAGCGGCACGTTCGGCGGCACGCTCGCGGGCGCGGGCGGCAGCCTGACGCTGGCGGGCACGGGCACCGAAACGCTGACCGGGGCCAACACGTATACCGGCGGCACGAACCTGACCGGCGGCGGCACGCTGGTCGCCGGCAGCGGAGCGGCGCTCGGTACCGGCGCGTTGAACGTCGCCGGCGCGGGCGGCACGCTGGCCGCGAGCGTTGCCGGCACGACGCTGAACAACGCAGTGACTCTCGGCACGGGCTCGGCGCTGACGCTCGGCGGCACGAACGATCTGGGCCTCGGCGGCATCATCGCAGGCGGCGGCAGCCTCGCGCAAACCGGCAGCGGAACGACCGCGCTCACCGGCGCGAACACCTACACGGGCGGCACGACGCTGAGCGCCGGCGGCCTGTCGGTCGGCGACAACCTGGCGCTCGGCACGGGCGCACTCAGCGTCACCGGCAGCGGCGGCACACTCAACGCGAGCACGGCGAACCTGCTGCTGGCGAACGCCGTCGATCTGGGCGCCGGCTCTGCGCTGAATCTCGGCGGCGCGTTCGACTTCGGCTTGAGCGGCATGATTTCCGGCGCAGGCGGCGTGGTGCAGTCCGGCTCGGGCACGACCACGCTCGGCGGCGCGAACACCTATGGCGGCGGGACGACGTTGAGCAGCGGCGGGCTGAGCGTCGGCAGCAATACGGCGCTCGGTTCCGGCGCATTGAACGTGACCGGCAACGGCACGCTGAACGCGAGCGTGAGCGGCACGACGCTCGGCAACGCGGTCACGCTCGGCGCGGGCGCGACGCTCGGGCTGAACGGCGCGAACGATCTCGGGCTGAGCGGCACGATTTCCGGCAGCGGCGGCCTCGCGCAGACCGGCGCGGGCACCACGACGCTCACCGGCACGAACACCTATGACGGCGGCACCACGTTGAGCGGCGGCGGGCTCATCGCCGGCAACGGCAGCGCGCTCGGCACGGGGGCGCTGAACGTCACCGGCGCGGGCGGCTCGCTCGGCACGAACACGGCAGGCACGACGCTCGGCAATGCGGTGAATCTCGGCGCGGGATCGACGCTGACCGTTGGCGGTGCGAACGATCTCGGGCTGGGCGGCGGGATCTCGGGCAGCGGCGGCCTGTCGGTCAGCGGCCCGTCGACGACCACGCTCACGGGCGTGAACACCTATACCGGCAACACGACGATCGGCGGCGGCAGCACGCTGGCGGTCGGTGCGGGCGGCAGCCTGTCGTCGGGCAGCGCGCTCGATCTCGCCGGCACGGGCGCGACGCTCGACATCAGCGCGGCGACCACGCCGCAAACGAGCGGCATGCTGTCCGGCGTAACGGGCACGAACGTGAACCTCGGCGGCAACACGCTGACGCTGGCCGGCACCGGCAACGGCACCTATGCGGGCACGATCGGCGGCACCGGCGGGCTGACGATGTCGGGCGCCGGCACCGAAACGCTGACCGGCACCAACACGTACACCGGCGCGACGACGATCAACAGCGGCACGCTGGCGATCGGCGCGGGCGGCAGCCTGTCGGCGAGCAGCCCGGTGAACCTGGCCGGTGCGGGTGCGACCTTCGACGTCAGCGGTGCGACCACGCCGCAGACGACGGGCACGCTGTCGGGCGTGGCGGGTTCGACCGTGAACCTCGGCGGCAACAACCTGACGCTCGGCGGCACGGGCAACGGCACGTACGGCGGCACGATCGCCGGCGCGGGCGGCAGCCTCACGCTGTCGGGCAGCGGCACCGAAACGCTGACCGGCAACAACACGTACACGGGCGGCACGAACCTGACCGGCGGCGGCACGCTGATCGCGGGCGGCGGTTCGGCGCTCGGAACGGGCGCGCTGAACACGAGCGGCGCGGGCGGCACGCTCGGCACGAGCGTCGCAGGCACGACGCTGACCAATGCGATCAATCTCGGTTCGGGCTCGACGCTGACGGTCGGCGGGGCGAACAACCTCGGGCTCGGCGGTGCGATCGGCGGCAGCGGCAATCTCGCCGTGACTGGTCCGTCGACGACGACGCTCACCGGCGCCGGCACGTACACCGGCAACACGACGATCGGCGGCGGCAGCACGCTCGCGGTCGGCGCGGGCGGCAACCTGTCGTCGGGCAGCGCGATCGATCTCGCCGGCGCGGGCTCGACGCTGGACGTGAGCGCGGCCACGTCGCCGCAGACGACCGGTACGCTGTCCGGCGCAGCGGGTTCGGCGGTGAATCTCGGCGGCAATACGCTGACGCTCGGCGGTTCGGGCAACGGTACGTTCGGCGGAACGGTCGGCGGCACGGGCGGGTTGACGCTGTCGGGCACGGGCACCGAAACGCTGACCGGCAACAACACGTACACGGGCGCGACGACGATCAACAGCGGCACGCTCGCGATCGGCGCGGGCGGCAGCCTGTCGGGCAGCAGCCCGGTGAACCTGGCCGGTGCGGGCGCGACGTTCGACGTGAGCGGCGCGACCATGCCGCAGACGACGGGCTCGCTGTCGGGCGTGGCCGGCTCGACGGTGAACCTTGGCGGCAACAACCTGACGCTCGGCGGCACGGGCAACGGCACGTACGGCGGCACGATCGCCGGCGCGGGCGGCAGCCTCACGCTGTCGGGCAGCGGCACCGAAACGCTGACCGGCAACAACACGTACACGGGCGGCACGACTCTCGCCGGCGGCGGCACGCTGATCGCGGGCAGCGGTTCCGCGCTCGGCACGGGGGCGCTCAACACGAGCGGCGCAGGCGGTACGCTGGCCGCGAGCACGCCCGGGACGACGCTTGCCAACGCGGTGAATCTCGGCAGCGGCTCGACGCTGACGGTCGGCGGCGCGAACGATCTCGGCCTCGGCGGCGCGATCGGCGGCAGCGGCAACCTCGCGGTGAATGGTCCGTCGACGACGACGCTGTCGGGCGCGAACACCTACACCGGCAGCACGACGATCGGCGGCGGCAGCACACTCGCGGTCGGCGCGGGCGGCAGCCTGTCGGCTGGCAGTGCGATCGACCTCGCCGGCACCGGCGCCACGCTCGACCTGAGCGCCGCCACTTCGGCGCAGACGACCGGCGCGTTGTCGGGCGGCACGGGCACGAACGTCAACCTGGGCGGTAACACGCTGACGCTCGGCGGCGCAGGCAGCGGCACCTATGCGGGCGTGATCGGCGGCACGGGCGGGCTGACGTTGTCGGGCACCGGCACCGAAACGCTGACCGGCACCAACACGTACACGGGCGCGACGACGATCAACAGCGGCACGCTCGCGATCGGCGGCAACGGCAGCCTGTCGTCGAGCAGCCCGGTCAGCCTGACGACGGCCGGCGCGACGCTCGACCTGAGCGGCGCCGCGTCGCCGCAATCGACGGGCGCGATCTCGGGCGTGGCGGGTTCGACCGTGAACCTGGGCAACAACAACCTGACGCTCGGCGGGTCGGCCAGCGGCACGTACGCGGGCAACATCGCCGGCACGGGCGGCGTGACGATGTCGGGCACCGGCACGGAGACGTTGACGGGCAGCAATACGTACACGGGCGCCACCACGATCAACAGCGGCACGCTGGCGATCGGCGCGGGCGGCAGCCTGTCGGGAACGACACCCGTGAGCCTGACGGGTGCGGGCGCAACCTTCGACCTGAGCGGCGCGACGACGCCGCAGACGACGGGCACGCTGTCGGGCGTGGCCGGCTCGACGGTGAATCTCGGCGGCAACAGCCTGACGCTCGGCGGCACGGGCAGCGGCACGTATGACGGCACGATCGCCGGTGCAGGCGGTAGCCTGACGCTGGCTGGCACGGGCACCGAAACGTTGAATGGCGCCAACACGTATACGGGCGGCACGAGCCTGACCGGTGGCGGCACGTTGATCGTGGGCAACGGCTCGGCGCTCGGCACGGGTACGCTGAACACGAGCGGCGCGGGCGGCACGCTCGGCACCAGCGTGACCGGCACGACGCTGACCAACGCGGTGAACCTTGGCGCGGGGTCGACGCTGACTATTGGCGGTGCGAACGACCTGGGCCTGGGCGGCGCGATTTCCGGCAGCGGCAACCTCGCGGTGAATGGTCCGTCGACGACGACGCTTACTGGCGCCAACGCGTACACCGGCAACACGACGATCGGCAACGGCAGCACGCTGGCGGTCGGCGCGGGCGGCAGCCTGTCGGGCGGCAGCGCGGTCGATCTGGCCGGTGCGGGCGCGACGCTCGATCTGAGCGCGGCCACGACGCCGCAGGCGACGGGTGCGTTGTCGGGCGTGTCGGGTTCGACCGTGAACCTCGGCGGCAATGCGCTGACGCTCGGCGGTTCCGGCAGCGGCACGTACGGCGGCACGATCGCGGGCGCGGGCAGCCTCACGCTGGCGGGCACGGGCACCGAAACGCTGACCGGCACGAACACGTACACGGGCGGCACGAGTCTGACGGGCGGCGGCACGCTGCTGGCCGGCAACGGCTCGGCGCTCGGCACCGGTGCGGTGACGACGAGTGGCGCGGGCGGCTCGCTGGGCACGAGCGTGGCCGGCACGACGCTGACCAACGCGATCGATCTCGGCGCGGGTTCGACGCTGACGGTCGGCGGCGCGAACAACCTCGGCCTTGGCGGCGCGATCTCGGGCAGCGGCAATCTCGCGGTGAACGGCCCGTCGACGACGACGCTCACCGGCGCCGGCACGTACACCGGCAACACGGCGATCGGCAACGGCAGCACGCTGGCCGTCGGCGCGGGCGGCAGCCTGTCGGCGGGCAGCGCGCTCGATCTCGCGGGCGCGGGGGCCACGCTGGACCTGAGTGCCGCGACGACGCCGCAGACGACGGGTGCGCTGTCGGGTGCGTCGGGCTCGACCGTGAATCTGGGCAGCAACACGTTGACGCTGGCCGGTTCCGGTAACGGCACGTATGGCGGCACCGTGGCCGGCACGGGCGGTTTGACGCTGTCGGGCAGCGGCACGCAAACGCTGACGGGCACCAACACGTACACGGGTGCGACGACGATCAACAGCGGCACGCTCGCGATCGGCGCGGGCGGCAGTCTGTCCGGCAGCAGCCCGCTGACGCTGACCGGTGCGGGCGCAACGTTCGACGTCAGCGGTGCGACCACGCCGCAAACGACGACCGCGCTGTCGGGCGTCGCGGGTTCGACGGTGAACCTCGGCGGCAACAACCTGACGCTCGGCGGGGCGGGCAGCGGCACGTTCGGCGGCACGATCGCCGGCGCGGGCGGCAGCCTCACGTTGTCGGGTACGGGCAGCGAAACGCTCACGGGCGCCAACACCTACACGGGCGGCACGAACCTGACGGGTGGCGGCACGCTGATCGCGGGCAGCAACACGGCGCTCGGCACGGGCGCGCTGAACACCGGCGGCGCGGGCGGCACGCTGGCCGCCGGCACGCCGGGCACGACGCTGACCAATGCGGTGAACCTCGGGACGGGGTCGACGCTGACGGTGGGCGGCACCCATAGCCTCGGCCTGAGCGGCCCGATCTCCGGCAGCGGCACGCTCGCGCTCGGCGGCCCCGCGACGACGACGCTTTCCGGCGCCAACACCTACACCGGCGGCACCAGCGTCACGGGCGGCGGCACGCTGGTGGCCGGAACGTCGACCGCACTCGGCAGCGGCACGCTGACTGTGGGCGGCAACGGCGGCACGCTCGGGACCAGCGTGCCCGGCACGACGCTCGCCAATGCCGTGAATCTCGGCACGGGTTCGACGCTGACGGTGGGCGGCGCGAACAACCTCGGCCTGAGCGGGCCGATTTCGGGCGGCGGCAACCTGGCGGTGAGCGGCCCGTCGACGACGACCCTCAGCGGCGCGAACGCGTACACGGGCGGCACGACGATCGGCAACGGCAGCACGCTCGCGGTCGGCGGCAGCGGCAGCCTGTCGGCCGGCAGCGCGCTGACGCTGGCCGGCAACGGCGCGACGCTCGACGTCGGCGCGGCCACGACGCCGCAGACGACGAGCGCGCTGTCGGGCGCGGCAGGTTCGACCGTGAATCTCGGTGGCAATACGCTGACCGTGGCGGGTCCGACGGGTGGCACCTTCGGCGGCACGATCGCGGGCACCGGCGGCTTCGCGGTGCAGGGCGGCGGCACGCAGACGCTGACCGGCGCGAACACGTACACCGGCGGCACGACGATCGGCAGCGGCAGCGCGCTCGCGCTCGCCGGCGCAGGCAGTCTCGCGCCGACGAGCCCGGTGATTCTCGCGGGCAGCGGTGCGACGCTGAACCTGGCGGCTGCGGCCGCGCCGCAGGCGATCGGCACGTTGTCGGGTACGACCGGCTCGAACGTGAATCTCGGCAGCACACCGCTGACGGTCAACACCGCCGGCACCAGCACGTTCGCCGGCACGCTGTCGGGTACCGGCCCGCTGACGCTGGCCGGCACGGGCGCGCAGGTGCTGAGCGGCACGAACACGCTGTCGGGGCCGACCGCCGTGACGGGCGGCACGCTCGCCGTCACCGGTTCGCTGGCCAACTCGCCGGTGACGGTCGGTAACGGCGCGACCGTCACCGGGACGGGCACGATCGGCGGCCTGGTCGTATCGGGCGGCGGCACCGCATCGGTCCTCCAGCTCGGGCAGCCGCTGAAGGTCGCGGGGAACGCGACCTTCCAGCCCGGCTCGACGCTGCAGGTCGGCGCCACGCCGCAACAGAGCGGCGGCCTCGACGTGACCGGCTCCGCCACGCTCAACGGTGGGTCGGTACAGGTCGTCGCGGCAACCGGGCAATACCAGCCGGGCAAGCTCTACACCATCGTGAATGCCGGCGCGGGCGTGCAAGGGCAGTTCAGCGCGGTGAACTCGACGTATGCGTTCCTCACGCCGACGCTCAACGTACAACCCGGCGCAAGTGTTGATGTCGCTGGCGCCGAACGGCACGCCGTTCTCGTCGGTCGCGACGACGCCCGACGGGCAAGCGGTGGCGGGCGCGGTCGGCACGCTCGGCGCCGGCAACCCGCTGTTCGATACGGTGCTGACGTCGGATGCGCCGACCGCGAACCGCGCGTTCACGCAACTGGCCGGCGATCTGTATCCGAGTACGCGAAGCGTGCTGCTGTCGGATAGCCGCTACGTGCGCGACGCGGTGCTCGATCGTGCACGGCTCGGTTCGCAGCCGGGCGGGGCGCTCTGCGGATGCGAGGCGCCGGTGTCGGCGGACGATCACGCGGCGGCGCTCGACCGGCGCATGGCCGCGGAGAACGGCTGCACGCCGGCCAAGTCGTACAAGCCCGCGGTGTGGGGCCGACTGTACGGCTCGCATAGCCGGTTCGACGGCGACGGCGTCGCTTCGATCGATCGCAACCTGTACGGCTTCATCGTCGGTACGGATGCGGAAGTCAGCAGCCACTGGCGCGTCGGTATCGCGGGCGGCGCGTCGCGCAGCCAGCTCAATACCGACCAGAACGAGTCGGCGAAGGTCAACGGCGGGACGATCGCGCTGTACGCCAGCGGCCGATACGACGCGTGGAACGTGCGCGGCGGCGTGTCGCAGTCGTGGTACCGCGTGCATAGCGCGCGCAATCCGTCGTTCGGCAGCTTCGCCGATCACGATACCGCGAGCTACGACGCGAGCGCGACGCAGGTGTTCACCGAGATCGGCTACTCGACGGCGATTCGCAACGTCGCGCTCGAACCGTTCGTCGGGCTCGCGTATGCGAGCCTGCACACCGGCGGCTTCAAGGAGAACGGCGGCGCGGCGGCGCTGCAGGGCGATTCCGACACGACGGGCCTCGGCTTCTCGACGCTCGGCGTGCGGGCGTCGACGGACGTCGCGGTCACAACGAAGGGCAAGATCACGACCTTCGGCACGATTGGCTGGCGGCATGCGTTCGGCAACACGCAGCCGGGTTCGACGCTGTCGTTCGCGAGCGGCGGCGCACCGTTCAGCGTGGTCGGCGTGCCGATCGCGCGCGATGCGGCCGTGCTCGAGGTCGGTGTCGATGCGGCCGTGACGAAGAACCTGTCGATCGGCCTGTCGTATAGCGGCCAGCTCGGCGGCAACATCAGCGATCACGCGCTGTACGGCAATCTGCTGTGGAAGTTCTAAAGGGAGGGCGGCGGCCGCTTGCGATGAAGTTGTCGTGAGCGGCCGATCGTTTGTCGATGGTTCGATGATGGTGGGTTTTCAGATTCGCATTACAGAAGTTTCGTGATGCGAATCATTTTTCAAGAAGTACGTCACGTGGTGTCTGGTATCCCGTTGTATCAGCCTGTTTTAACTTGTTTCAACGCCTTGCCGTATCGGGCAATCCGCGAACGATTCGCGCCGCCTTCGGGCGACGGGGTCCATGCGTCATCGCTCGAGCTGTTCCGCGGTTTTCCAACCGAAATGAGGTTATTCATGAAAACGAAAACGAATGTGAAACTGACAGGCATCGCCTTGTCGGTCGCGGCTTTGTTCAGCCTGGCCGCCACGGCGTCTCAGGCGGGGGTGCTGGCTTCTCCGCTGGGAAGTGTCAGCAAATCCGACGGCCTCATCGTCGGAGGCGGATTGCCCGCGCCCGGGGAACTCGTCGGTACCGTGACGGGATGGGGGAACGGAGTGGTGACGGTCGGCAACCCGAATGCAGGCGGTATCTCGATCGGGCTGGCGGGGACCGGGACGGGAAGCGCGACCATCGATATCGGTAGCGGATTGCTCGAGCCGGTCGCCGGGGTGGCCGGTACGGTGACGGGGCCGTTGGGCGGTGTCGGTAATCCGACCGGTGGGCTTGGTGGTGTGGTTGGCACGGTAACCGGCGCACTGGGCGGCATCGGTGGCGGCGGGACCGGTGGTCTCGGCGGCATTGTCGGCACGGTGGGCAACGCGGCAAGCGGCGCAGTCGGTACGGTGACGGGCGCCTTGGGCGGCGTTGGCAATCCGACTGGCGGGCTTGGTGGCGTCGTTGGTACGGTAACCGGCGCACTGGGTGGCATCGGTGGCGGCGGGACCGGCGGTCTCGGCGGCATTGTCGGGACGGTGGGCAACGCGGCAAGCGGCGCAATCGGTACGGTGACGGGCGCCTTGGGTGGTGTCGGTAATCCGACCGGTGGGCTTGGTGGTGTAGTTGGCACGGTAACCGGCGCACTGGGCGGCGTCGGTGGTGGCAACCCGACGGGTGGTCTTGGCGGCGTCGTCGGAACGGTAGCGAACACGGCAACAGGCGCAGTCGGAACGCTGACTGGCGCACTGGGTGGTGTCGGTGGCGGCGGGGCCGGCGGTCTCGGCGGCGTTGTCGGGACGGTGGGCAATGCGGCAAGCGGCGCAGTGGGTACGGTGACGGGCGCCTTGGGTGGTGTCGGTAATCCGACCGGTGGGCTTGGTGGCGTCGTTGGTACGGTAACCGGCGCACTGGGTGGCATCGGTGGTGGCAACCCGACGGGTGGTCTTGGCGGCGTCGTCGGAACGGTAGCGAACACGGCAACAGGCGCAGTCGGAACGCTGACTGGCGCACTGGGTGGTGTCGGTGGCGGCGGGACCGGCGGTTTCGGCGGCATTGTCGGCACGGTGGGCAACGCGGCAAGCGGCGCAATCGGTACGGTGACGGGCGCCTTGGGCGGCGTTGGCAATCCGACGGGCGGGCTTGGCGGCGTCATCGGAACGGTAGCGAACACGGCAACAGGTGCAGTCGGAACGCTGACTGGCGCGCTGGGTGGTGTCGGCGGTGGCGGGGCCAGCGGTCTCGGCGGCGTTGTCGGAACGGTGGGCAATGCGGCAAGCGGCGCAGTCGGTACGGTGACGGGCGCCTTGGGTGGTGTTGGCAATCCGACCGGTGGTCTCGGTGGCGTTGTTGGCACGGTAGCGAACACGGCAACGGGTGCAGTCGGAACGCTGACTGGTGCCCTGGGCCGTGCCGGCGGCGCGACCGGTGGCCTCGGTGGTGTCGGCGGCGTCGTTGGCACGGTCGGCAACACGGCAACCGGCGCAGTGGGAACGTTGGCTGGCGCAGTGGGCGGTGCCGGCGGCGCGACCAGCGGTCTCGGCAGCATCGTGGGCACGGTCGCCAATGCCGGCACTGGCGTCGTCAACGCCGGAGGTATCCGGAATTTAGTGTGTGAGGCGGGTTGAGATTCAGACTCCAATGTTGAATCGTTCTGGGTAAAGCAGTG